>JAEHHG010000001.1 GCA_019248075.1 Candidatus Gracilibacteria bacterium S5_H10
CAGCACCAAGTTTAAGCAACTTAGTAGCATTAGTAAATGTCCTTATATGATCTTCTCCAAAAAGAAAATTTCCTGAATCTGAAGTAATTCCTAGATAAAAATATGTTGCAATCTCTTTATCATATACATCTTTTCGCCATGCATAGGTTTGTTCAAACAATATTTCACAGACACTTATGCTTTTTGTATCTTTAATAACTATACTATTATCCAATCCATGTCAGAGATGATGATCAAATATCACGATAGGATTTTTTTTGAAATACTCAGGGTTTGCTTGATTAAAAATACCTATACGAGCAATTCATGTAAAATCGACAAATATAAGAAGATCATATTTTTTATAATCAAAATTGCTTTTGATTTTTTTTATTCATTTGATGAAATTAAATATTTTGCTTGGTTTGTTTGGCGTAAAATAGCTTACTTTTTTGTTCTGTTTTTCTAGTAGCCTTCATAAACCGAGCATTGCCCCTATACAGTCTCCATCAGGCATCATATGTCAAAATATTGCTATTTTTTTAGCTTGATCAATCGCGTGTTTAGCTCTCTTACTGTTTTTGTTCATTGTTATTATTTTACAAGTAAATCACGTATTTTTTGTACCCCTTCTTCATTTATAAGAATCTTTTTGTTGGCTATTGCAATTTCTTGATCTCCTGCGTGAGTCTTTATGATATTCACGAGTTCGTCTATCTTTTGCGCACTATCAGGCAAAGTGAAATTTGTCTGCTGAGTCGGCAATATTTCTTCAATTATTTTTTCTTCTTGCTGTTTTTCTCCGCTGACTGTTTCCTCTATCGGCGATGATTGCATCCTCAATGCTTTTGCTTTTACTACTGTCATTTCTGGATTATATTTACCGCCAGCTTGTCTTATCAATTGATCACGAGAAAGCTTTACAATCTTTTCCATACTTAATGATCTTCACTTGAATCACGTGATAATGAGTATATCAAATTTTTGGAAATTTAATAACTCTCTTACAAAAATTTCTATATTTCCTGAGATGTCTTCTATCTGTATAAAAAATCATTTTTTCTTCGCTCTTTGGATATTCTTAATATATCCTACAATCACAAAATTTCAAAAATTTTCTTTTTCCTTGAATTGTGAAATGAAGTTATATCTTTTGATATATGTATATAATCCATCCAATGGATTGCCTGAGACGAATACTTTAAACACTTCATATTCCAGCATAAGATTTTCCATCATGGTCGTTACCTTTCATTGTTTCAATGTTATTTTTGTGCTCATTTCCATCATACCAAATAATCACATATCTGTCCCTTTTGATCTTTTGGCCCATTCAAGTATAGTTTCTACGTTTGCTAATAATGTACCACGATCACTAAATCCATCAAGCGCTCAAGACTTTATTAATCATTCTATGGATTTTTTATTTATTATAGGCGCACATCTTTTAACAAAATCTTCTAGATCTTTGTAAATTCCATTATTCTGTTTTTCTTTTTGAATGGTTTCTCCTATTTCCAATCCTAATCATTTGATACAAAAAAATCATAATCTGATTTCCTTTAATCATGTGGCAGCAATAGGAAAGGAAATCAGATTATGATTTCCTTTCCTATTGTGATATAAATCATAACTTTAATGAAGAGGCAGCAATAGGAAAGGAATAAAGGAATGATTGATATCTGGTGGCAAGACTACTATTCCCTGATTCTGGGCTTCATAAATATATAAGCTCAATTCATCCGTATCTTCTTCTACTGATCTGATCAATGATGCATAAAACTCTACAGGATAATATGCTTTGAGATAGGCAGTCTGATAGGCTATCATTGCATAACACACGGAATGTGATTTATTAAAAGAATATGAAGCTGCTGGTTCGATCATTTTTTCATAGACATATATAGCAGTTTCTTTTTTATATCATCTATATTCTTTTGATCTTTTGGTAAATTCTTTTTTGAGTTGCTCTATGATTTCTTTTTTCTTTTTACCTACTCATCTTCTGAGCAAATCAGCTTCAGCCAAAGAAAACCCTGCCATAGATTGCACCAAAAACATAAGCTGTTCCTGATAAACGGCTATTCCATACGTAAGATTCATAATAGGAGCAAGATCCTCTACAAGTTTTACATTTTCTTTGTCTGTCTCTTCTTCACCATATTTTTCTATCAGTATATCTCTCAATTCTGCACTCATATAACTAATAGGCTCTTCACCATTTTTTCTGGCAATATAATTTGGAATGAATTCCATCGGTCCTGGACGATACAATGCGTTCATCGCTACAAGATCATTTATAGAATCGGCTTTTAGCTTTATAAGAAATTTTCTCATTCCACTTGATTCAAACTGGAATATCCCTGTAGTATTCCCCACTTGAAATACTTTTTCAAAAGTAAACAAATCTTCCAATGGCGGTTGGAATGATGTATCTTCAAAAAAACGTGAAAACATTTCAGGTAATGGTATGTTTTCTTTTTCGTGTTTTTTTTGGATAATTTTTATACAGTTTTTAATGACTGATAGATTCCTGAGTCACAAAAAGTCCATCTTCAAGAGTCCTATAGTCTCCAAGGTAGGTCAATCATACTGACTTACGATAGTATCTTCGTTTTCCTTAATATATTGTACAGGAGAATATTTTGTAAGTTTATCTGGTGCAATAATGATTCCACATGCATGCATACCAAGTTGTCTCATATTTCATTGCAACTTTTCTGATAGCTCTGCTGCTTGTTTTACTTTTGCGTCCGATTCATATATTGCTTTGAGTTCTTCTCATGTATCTGGAGCATTAACTGCTTGGAGCAAAGACATTTTTTCCGGCATAAGTCATGATATCTGATTTGATTTTTCAAATGGGACTCAAAGCACTCTTGCGACATCTTTAAGCTTTTCAATGAATTCACGTTTAAATGTAGTATATGTTTCTAGCGTTATTTCGTGAAGCTCATCTGATTTGATTTTTCAAATGGGACTCAAAGCACTCTTGCGACATCTTTAAACGCAGCTTTACTTGCCAACTGCATATATGTTCATATGGAACTTACTTGATCTTTTCCATATTTTTCTGTCACATATTGAATAACTTTTTCTCTTTGTGTATCTTCAAAATCAATATCAAAATCAGGCATCGATATACGTGCAGGGTTAAGAAACCTTTCAAAAAGCAATCCAAACTGCAAAGGATCTACATCAGTAATCCTTATCATCCATGCTAATATTGATCATGCTCATGATCACCTTCCTGGACCTACGACAATAGTGTTTTTTTTGGCCCAACGCACAAAATCCGCTACAATAAGAAAATATGAATTGAATCACATTTCTTTTATCACTTTGAGTTCATATTCTAAACGGTCTATATATGTTTGCATTGTACCAAATCACATTGGTATATCTTTATGCTTTTCAATGAATTCACGTTTAAATGTAGTATATGTTTCTAGCGTTATTTCGTGAAGCTCTTCTGGTTCTATTTCTTGTACTGGTTTTGTTAATATTCCCTTATCTGAAATTTTTATCATTTCCAAAATAGTAGTTTGATCCCATCATAGGTCAAACTTATAATTTAATCATTTATAGGCACGATAACGTAATTCAAATTCATGGATATGCATCACTTTCAAGCTCATTGATGAAGTAAATAATTGCGGAATATACAGTACACATCATATATTTTATATCTTTTTTTATAGTAAGTATTTCATCTAGTTTTTCAAACTAAAATCCGTTTTTTTGTGTACAAAAAAACCCCACAGTATTGCAGGGTTTTCTTGTATATATACATTATGAAATCATATTACACACCAACTACACCAAGTAGCCAGAAAATAACACTTACTACTAACCAAGAAACTCCGATAAATACTAACCCGATAGCTGCTTGTTGTAAAATCTTGAATCCTTTTTTATATTTAGCATCGTCTCCAGCTGCAGTAACCATTTGAAAACCTCCCCAAATCAAAATAACTAATGCTATCAATGCTAATATTCCTAGCATCCAGTTGATAAAACTTTTGATAACATCGATGAGTTTCCCTCCTTGAGCTGTTCCTGTTCATGATACTCCTACGTTTGTAGTAGAAGTTACATCACCAAATCCTGAAGGTGTAGTTTGTGCAAATGTCATTAAGCTTCAAACACTAAGTATTCCAAACACTACAAAAGACAAAACTTTTAACGATAATTTTTTCATTTTTTTCTTTTTTTAAAGAAATTAAAAGGACTAAGTTATTGAGCATAATAGATTTATAGAAAACAAAATCAAGTTTTTTCTACAAACTATATTCTTCATCATACTATAAATTTTTACCCTGTTTGCAACTATTTTTTTATTAAACTCTATTCTTATAGTAAGATTTTTTTTCTCTAATAAACCTGCTATTGAAAAAATATATTGAATAGGTATCCTCTATTACGCCTTTGACCATTAAGGGTAATCTTATATACGAAATTATCTATGATAAGATCAGTCTCTCATTATAAAAATTTTGATCAAAAATTGGAGCATTGGTTACAAACCCAAACATTTTTGAAATTTATTAAAGTAACAAAAGATTTTTATTTGTTATGTTTTTTTTGATTTTTGTTTTTGTTGCTTATCCTGAGATTGTTTTATATTCAAATTATCAGACATAGTTATTATGATAAATTACTCAATCAGCAACACGTAAGCGAAACATCACTTCAAGCCAAAAGAGGGAATATATTTACAGATGATAAAGCAGAAAAACATATTCAGCTTACCGACAATATAACTATGTATAATATCTTTGTAGATCCGAAATTTATTTGGGATAAGACAAAGTTTATCGACATACTTACTCCTGTAATATATAAACATTTCTGTGAGCTCTATGGTATGCAAGCAGTCACCAAAATCCAATGTATAAAAAATATAGAACAATTTACGCAGACTCAAATTATTCCTCCGCAGCCACAATTTTTTTATTACGGAAGCGGAATCATTTCTTCTTGATACTATTTTTATGATCAAACATGATATGATCTTCAGCTTCAGCAAATTATAAGCTGATTCACTTTAGAGACAACTTCAAACCTTATAAAGACTAGACTTGACCGCATGATTTATATAGGTATAAAGCCAAAAAACTATATTGGATTTTTTGCTAATACTAACTTTCTTGCTGATCTAGAAAAGCTCAATCTTGATTATGTGGATATCCAAAGCAAAAATTATATATATATACTCCCTGATAAAGTCGGCAATGTGAGCAAAGATGTTATTCCTTTAAAAAATATTCTTGAAACGTATTGATATCTTTCAAATTTTCCTAATTTAGAAAAATCGTTTTATAAACAAGAAAATAGATATGTAAAAATCATTTCTGATGCCAACCCTCTTATCGCTCAAGATATAAAAGACCTAAAACTTAAATATTATCAAACTCGTTCCAATGACAGAATTCCGCTTCTGCATTGATTATGAATGGAATCTTATATAAAAAGATATTATCAATATTGATCATTTCTTTCCAATGTCCTATGATTTGTAGATAAAAGCAATAATGCTTATTATTGAGTAGAACAATATTTTGATGATGTACTTCGTGGAAAAGATGGAAAAATTGTTGGACGTGCTTCTGCATGGATTGGTCCTGTATGAGCAAATGAATTTGAATTGGATGAAGCGCAAGATGGAAATGATATTTATCTTACTATTGATATCGGTATCCAAAAAGAAGCAGAAAGTATTATCGAAAAATATCATGATCTCCTACAAGATGATTCGATAAGTGTATTGGTGTACAATCCGTTCAATGGTCAGGTAAAAGCTTCAGCAAACTATCCATCCTATAATCCTAACAATTATAATGACGCATTTACTTTACAAGCACTTGGACCGGAATATTGATACGTTATCGATGATCTGAGCTATATAGAAAATCCTGTATATATCAAAACTTGATGAGAATACAGGCTTGCCACAAGCTATGAAAGGATTGATACGAACATCCCTAAATATATCGCTAAGAACGGATATGGTCCTCAAGTATTAGTAGACAAAAATATTGCTATGGCTTATGAACCATGAAGCGTATTTAAAGCATTCACGGTAGCTATAGGGCTTGATACCGATGAAATCAGATTTTATGATCCATATAACGATCCAGGAAAAGTCAAAGTCGGACAATTTACTATTAAAAATGCTGATGAGGCATGTTTGGGAGACCGAAATTTTTTGCATGCATTTGTTTGGTCATGTAATGTCTGAATGGTAAGAATAGCTCAAAAATTAGGAAAAGAGATATTTTACAACTATGTAGATAAACTTGGATTTGGTAAAATAACATGAATAGAAGTAGCAAATGAAGACTGATGATTCGTAGAATGAACAACAACTGTATCTGATGCTAGATTTTTCAATAATACGTTCGGTCAGTGACTTCTTGTTACGCCTATCCAGTTGGCAGCAGCATACTGAGCTATTGTCAATGGCGGATATTATGTCAAACCAACACTCATAAAATGAATTTTTGATAAAAAGACCAACACATATCATGCTACAACAACAAACATCACCAAACAAATATTCAGACCGGAAACCGCTGAAGCACTCAAAGTCTGACTCTTTTCTGTCATGGATCAAAATCCAGAACTAAAATATGCAAAAGTAGATGGATATCAACTTTGAGGGAAAACAGGAACATCACAAATTTCGTATAAAGGGAAATATATGCAGTGAGTTTGATGGACTAATGGTTCCTTTGTCGGTATTATCACAAAAGATGATCCACAATATGTCATTGTGATTCAAGTACGTAGACCTAGACAAAATCAATGGTGATTTGCTACCGCAGGAAAAATATTCTGAGATTTAGCAAAATTCATCATCAATTATTCATTGATAGAACAATAAAGACGATATCAATTTGCATTGAAAACGTGAAAGGTTTATATACATTCTTAGCAACATTTTACTTTGTTATATAATCAGTATGTTTGGAAAATTATGAGAAATGAAAAAAATGTACGATAAGTACAAGACCTTACAAAAAGCACTTAAAAACTTAGTCATCAGAGGAAAAGAAGGAAAATTTATCTGATCAGACGGAATAGAACAAGATGCTATTGTAGTAGATATTAGTGGAGAAATGAAATTAAGAGAATTACATATCAACGATGATTCATTATTGAATCCAGCTAAAAAAGCTCAATTAGAAACACTTATCACTACGTGTTTTCAAAAAGCGCAAACTAAAGCACAAGAAATAGTCGGTGAAAAAACAAAAGAAATCCTTGGTGTCGATCCTTCTGATATGGCTGGTATGCTTTGAGGAGGTTGAATTCCTGGAATGAACTAATATATGATTTTAAATTTTAAAAAATAAGTGATATATACATAATTTTTTTGACCAATATATTTTCTGATACATAAGAAGCTAGAGTTCTAGTATTTTTGCTTCATATCCGTGGTTTTTGTAATATTCAAAAACTGCTTTGATGTCCTCTATTGGTGTCGATGCTCCTCAGGTAATTGCAACCGTATCATGTGCAAATAACACTTCTTCTGAATAATTCAAAATATCGTCCAATGATTCTCCGTAAAAACTTTTTTTGTTGTTTTCTGTCCCTATACGATACAATTCTTTCGTATTGTTACTTTCTTTTCCACCTATTACGATAAATGTTTCAAATTTATCTAAATTTTCGACGACTACTGTCTGTCTTTCATAGGTTGCTTTGCAAACATCAGAAAGCAATGGCAACTGAGCATGAGGAAATTGTTGTACAATATCGTTAATTATGTTTTCTACATAAGTAAAGTTTAGTGTCGTCTGAGAAAGTACAGCAAACTTTTCATCATGAGCATAAGGAATATTTTGTAGTTGATCTTGTGCTTCGCAGACGAATACTTCTCCTCATGTATAACGAATATATTCTATGACATTTTTCCCTTCTTGATGATGTTCTTTTCCTATATAAAGAAATTTACTGATTCATTTTTGCAAGAAATTATCGACTTCTGTATAAATCTTTGTAACAAAGGGACACTCAAGATTATAGACTGCTTTATATTTTCATTTTGCTTCTTCTATAATTTTCCTATTTGTTCCATGAGCGGAAAAAATGATGATAGCATCATGATCTTTCACTTTATTCATATCCTCAGCAAAGCTTATTCATATCTCTTCAAATTGTTTAGTGACTTTTGGGTTATGCACCAATGCATGGATACAAAAAATTTTCTCATTTGGATGACTGGCAACGATTTCATTGAGTTGATCTATAGATCTTTTGACCCCAAAACAGAAACTAGACGGACTGAGATAATACACAATTTTCCCCATATTTAAAAAAATAGATAAATATATGAATGCTCTATTCATAGTATATCTTATCTTTTTTTCAAGGTGTGTTTTTTTGTCATTTACTAAATTTTCTTGTACTTGACTTTTTTATATAAATACCTATATTTCGTTTCAAACCAAAACAAAAAACCAAAACCATGAAAAGACCTAATTACCTCCAAATTATTGAAAATGCTTTTGCAGACATGGAACAACGGAAAGAAGACTCCATTATTGTTCGACTCTTTGAAAATCTTAACTGGATCACGCTTCCTTCCGGTGGAATTATGCAAGCCCATTTTGCAAAAATCATCTTATATCGTAATGACGATACCTGTAAAATCAAAATTCTTTACAGGGAAAACGATGTTCATGAAATATTACCTTTCATGACTCATGAAGAAAAAGTAATTGCAGTGAATATGTTGGTATGGAATGAAATTATGCCGACTCCTGAAGAATGGCAGGAAGCAAAATCGTTGCTTAATAGTCCTGATATGGCTGTTGATATTGCCGGTTGTGACTATGAAAACGCTGTGACAGAAAATGCAAAAGCATACCTTGAAAAACAAGGAAATCCAAGCTAAAAATCTTTTTTGACTGATTCGGTTTCACGAGTCAGTTTTTTTTATCCCGCTAATTTCATGAGAGACGTTATGAAAAAAAATCTCTGTACTTCAAAATTTTATTGTATTGAAACTATTTCTGTAACATTTCTATCATAAGATCTTGATGTCTATTTTTTAGATCATGGACCAAAGTTTTTTTGTTTTCCATGAATTTTTGGATATCGAACCCATATTCTTCCAACATCAAAGACGTATGATCTACTCCTATATAATGAGGAAGAATAACATAGTCGGCACCTTGTTCGTACAATTTAATTGCTTCGTAAATGTGGTTGGATACAAGGATGATAATCAGTTTTGGACTATGTTGTTTTAGTGTTTTGAGCAATACCATATTTTCATCAAACGTTTTTATTGTACTAATAATCATTTTGCTTTTTTTTAAGTTTAGTTCTTCAAGAAAATCTATATCGCCAATATCACCATAAATACAAGGAATTTTGTTTTTTTGTAAATGAGAGATAATCCCTGGATGTTCGTCGATTACTAAAATATTTTTATGTGTTTTATTGAGTAATGTATAGATATTACTTCCAAATCTTCCATATCCAAAAAGAACAATTTCATATCCTTTTTTATTTATTTTTTTCGTCTCTTTGTTTCGTACTCAAGGCAATATCCTTAGCACTGGTTTGAAAAAATGATAGATTTTTTCCCCATATACTACTGAATAACTTGATCCTGCAATACTAATAAGTCCTACTAAGGTGATCATAGAGAGAATTACTGGATCTTTGATATATCCTGAGCTTATTCCCATGGTAATTATCAAAAACGAAAATTCACTTATTTGTCCCAAAGATATTCATGTAAGAAAATTATTTTTTCTCGTATGTCACAAAAATCACAAAACAACCATAGTCACTATCGGTTTGATGACTAATACAAAAACAACAAATAGTATCAACGGCAATATCATCGATAGATTGCTTGCTCAAAAATTCACGTGAGATCACAGCAATACAAAGAATATGACAATAAAAAAATCTCTCAATGGTTTTATTCTGCTTGTTATCTCAAATCTATATGAAGAATTTGCTAGACTTATTCATGCAACTAATGTGCCTATTTCTATTCCAAATCATAATCGATAAAATATCGCTCCGAGGATGAAACATCGTCCTATCGAAAACAAAAACAAATATTCTTGAGATTCTGCGATTTTTTTTGTTATCATAGGAATAAAATATTTGCTCAGAAAATAGATTCCTATTCCCAATCATATTACTTTAGCTATCAAACTCACGATCACGATAGCTGATGATGTTTGTTCTATACTTTTAAAGGTTGCCATTCCTAGCATAAAAAGCATCACGATCAAATCTTGGACAATCAATATCCCTATACTTAATCTTCCAGGTGTAGACTCCATTTGATCTCTATCACTCAATAATTTCAACACTACGATTGTACTACTAAAGGCAAATCATATCGACAAAAATATTGATGTCATGATATCAAATCACAATATTGTAGCGAGAAAATATCCCAATCCTCCTGTAATAAGCACTTGAAATACTCATGCAAGTGTTGCTGTTTTTCAAAGATCTTTGATTATCGTAGGATTTAATTCCATACCAACGATAAAAAGCAACAAAGCGATACCTATGTTTCAAAATGACTGAAAAGCTGTATTTGCTTGCAGTAAAGAAGGAAAACATAAACTGATAGCGGTACCTGCAATAATATATCAGATAATCATTGGCTGTTTGAATGCTTTCATCATTCCTACACTCAAAAGCACAATTCAGATAATAACACTAAGTGAAATAAATATTTGTTCTGCCATACTATAATGACTAAATGACTAAAGAGATTCATGATTCATGATTCAAGAACTATTTAGTAATATGATTTATTAGTTCATGCGTCGTGTATCTAGTATCTATATCCAATTATACCTATAATTGCTATATTTGTCAAATATTAGACAATTATTTGACTTATTTTTAAAATATATCACTAATATACTGAATCATATCGCTGAATTTCTAGATTTTCTTGATTTTTCTTATAAATTTCGTATTTTTTTGCTATCTTTTATATTATAACAAAACAATAAAAATGGCAATAAAAAGCACTTTCCAAGGTAAATTTATGTATTATGAAAACATTAATGGTAAGGAGAAAAAAGTAGCGAAGGAATTTACTGATCCAAAAAAATTCAATGAATTCGCTAAAAAGTATCCTATGCCAACATTGAGTAGTATGTTGTGACTTACTTCACCAGTCAAAAAAGCGCTTCCTACCAAAAAAACTATCAAAAAACCAGTCAAGAATTTACCTAAAAAGAAAAAATAACATCCAAATTTTTATATAGAAGAACGAGAGCATTTCTCGTTCTTTTTATAAAACATTGACTTTTCTCAAAAACTACAAACATTTCTACAAACAATTCTCCTATTTTTTACTTTTTTTGCCGTTTTTCTTAATTTTTTTTACTTTTTCTTAGATACTTTCATTGGCAAAAACACGTTTTTGTATATATATTGTCATAAATATATATTCTATTTTTCTATTTTTGTCAACTAGTGATACAGCAAAACCATTGAATTTTTATTAGCTTTTACTACTATCTATTGGTAAAAATACATCTAGACTCTTGGCGTATTTGCCTTGAAGTTTTTTTGTCTCTATGGAGAAGAGAAATTTACTTATTTATTTAGTTTATTCGTATATCTATGAAGAACGAACAAGACAGTAAAATTATTGCTACATGAACTGTAGTACCACATTCTATCGAGGATGAAATATCTAAATCGTATATCGAATATGCGATGTCCGTTATCGTATCTCGTGCCTTGCCTGATACAAGAGATGGATTTAAACCCGTATTGAGGAGAATTCTCTTCTGAATGTATCAGATGAATAATTTTTTCAATCAGAAACATAAAAAATCAGCGAGAATTGTCTGAGAAGTTATGGGAAAATACCATCCACACGGAGATAGTAGTATCTACGAAGCTATGGTGCGTATGGCACAACCATGGGCTTTCAGATATCCATTGGTTGATGGACAAGGTAACTTTGGATCTATCGATGGTGATGGTGCGGCGGCTATGAGGTATACAGAAGCGAGATTAACGAAGATAGCTGAAGAAATGCTCAATGATATAGAACAAGATACTATTGATCGAAGAGATAATTTTGATGGAAGTCTCCAAGAACCTATTATGCTTCCTACTAAATTTCCTAATCATCTCTGTAATGGTACGATGGGTATCGCTGTAGGTATGGCAACAAACATGGCACCACATAATTTAGGTGAAGTCCTTGATGCTTCATTATTACTTTTGGAAAAAGAAGGAAAACCTCTTACAGAAAAACAAAAACTAGCAGCTGAAAAAACTCTAGCAGCACAGGAATGAAGTAATGACACAGAAAATACCGAAAGCATTTCTACTACATACAAAGTAAGTATTGATGAAATCATGGAAATCATCAAATGACCTGATTTTCCTACAGGAGGAATTATTTATGATTCAAACAATATCAAAGAAGTCTATAAAAAAGGTAAATGAGGTATTGTTATGAGAGGAAAAACACATGTAGAAGAAGATAAACATGGAAATATTATCGTTATTGATGAAATTCCTTACTTAGTGAATAAGTCTAGTTTAGTTTCAAAAATCGGTGAATTGGTAGTAGATAAAAAAATAGAAGGAATCACTGACATGAGGGATGAATCCAGCAAAAATAAAATCAGAATTGCAATTTATCTCAAATCTGGTGTAGATGCAAATAAAATTCTCGTAGAACTTTATAAATATACAGAATTGCAATGTGCATTTAACGTCAACAATGTATCACTTATAGAAGCCGGAAAACAACCGAGGCTTTTGAATATCAAAGACCTTTTGATGGAATTTGTTACGTTTAGAAGATCAGTTGTCTACCGTAGATCTATATTTCAGCTTAATAAAGCAAAAGATAGATTACATATTCTCGAATGATTAAAAAAAGCTATTGATGTCATTGATGAAGTAATTGATACTATCAAAAAATCAGATACAAAACAAGATGCAAAAGAAAATCTGATCAGCAAATTCGAATTTTCTGAAATGCAAGCAGAATATATTTTGATGATGAGATTACAATCGTTGGTTGGCTTGGAAATCAAAAAAATCGCTGATGAAATAGATGAAAAAAAGAGAATAATCGAAGAACTTGAATCAATTATTAATGATTCAGACAAACTTGATGGAGTCATAAAAAATGAATTTGTATATATGAAAAAACAGTATGGAGACGAAAGAAGAACAGATCTTTCGCAAGATCTTAGTGTATATAATGTCTCTTGAAGCCTCAAGGCATTTATGGCAACTGCTGACAAAATAAAGGAAGATGTTATCGTCTGGATCTGAAATGATTATAGCATTAGAATATTGTATCAGTCTAGAATTCAAGCGATACCCGAAGAAACTATGGATCTTATTTATACGCACAATCAAGATAAATTGATCGTTATCACTGATATTGGCGAATTAGTCGTACAAAGATTGAAAGATCTCGGAAGTTTTGCTATGAAACAAAATGCAATAAATTTGAATGAATATTTCTGACTTAAGGGAAAGATTGTTTTTGCTAAGACGCTTCATTTTGATTATCATCATTTGGTATTCCTAACCAATCAAAATAGTTGTAAAAAAATAAAAAAAGAATTAGTCTTATCATTCAAAAAATTTCCGACCGTTATTATGAAACTTGCAGACAAAGAAAAAATCTTGAGTGTGGAAGCGGTAAACGATAGTGATAATATATGAATTCTCACAAAACAATGATGGATGTTGCTTTTCAAGAGCAGTGATCTGAGACCTATGGGAAAAACAGCAGGATGAGTTAAATCTATCGAACTTCAAGAAGGTGATGAAGTAGCAAATATGTTTTTACATAAAGGTGAACCATTTATTCTTATCCATGCGAATAAAAATGGTAAATTACTTAATCTTGAAGATCTAAAAATACGAAAGAGAGCGAGAAAATGACAGGTAGTCATGACAGGAAAAGAAAATCTTGAAGGTGGAATAAGTATTATCGAATGAGCGATCAGGATCAGATTCAAAGATAGCACTATCAAAACACTCCACTCCAATGATATCCATCTTGATGAAACAGAAACACCGTTAGCAAAGATGGTTGATAAAGATATCGACGTCATTTATAGACCTCGAGAAGAAAAAGATGAAAATCTCAGATACAAAGAAGAAAGAAAAAAAGCTGAAAAAGAAGCTGAAAAAATGGAAAAAAATGTAACTGAAGCATCTGAACAACCTGAAGAGGTCTCTGAAGACGAAGAGACTATCACTGAGTAATATTTATCATTATATCGTTTTTGGATCATGCAAAAAAAACACATTACGCTCATCGTTGTTTTCAATATTTTTCTTGTTCTCTTATGAGGCATCATTGTACGATGAATAAATACTGCTGCTATCAAAGACATAGGAAACTCTATGGAATCTAGTATGGGGAATAAAGTAGATGACATCAAAAAATCTACGCTTTTGGCACTACAATCAGAGCTTGTAAAAACTATTAATACAGCAAAAACATCTGTTGTTACTATCAATATCAGCAAAGATATAAAATTTTATGTGGACGATCCTGCTCAAGTGAATGGACCAGGAAATGTGCAACAACAGACAAGCAAAGTATGATGATGAAGTGGAATTATTGTTTCCAAACAATGATACATTATTACCAATAAACATGTCGTACAAGACACTACCGCAAAATATTCCGTCACGTTATATGATGGACGCATGTATAACGTCGATAAAATCTGGTTTGATGATGTTTTGGATTTAGCCATTCTTAAAATAGTAGATTCAGAATGAGCTGCCATTCAAAATCTCTCTCCTGCTTCTTTTCTTCCTATAGATACTCAGATAGATGTATGACAATTTGTCTTGGCTATAGGCAATGCGCTTTCTACATATACAAACAATGTCACTATAGGAATTCTTGGAGGAAAAAATAAAGAACTCACTATCAACAAAAACAATCTTTATATCTGACTCTATCAGACTGATGCTTTAGTAAATCCTGGAAACAGCGGAGGCCCTTTACTTGATATTCAAGGGAATGTCTTGGGTATTACTACTGCTATCACCGAATGAGAATGAATAGCTTTTGCTCTACCTATCAGTAAAGAATTTATAGAGAGTACACTTGCTTCTATCCAAACGTTTGAAAAAATAACTAGACCGATTATTGGTATTCAATACGTAGAAATCACACCAAGTATTCAACAGGAAAAAAACATTACTATAGATAATGGTATTTACGTACAAGATGTCCTTACTGATTTACCAGCGTGGGAAGCATGATTGCAAACATGAGACATTATTGTTGCTATTGATGGAAAGCCAATAGACAAAGAATTACCGTTTCTTTATCAATTATATACCTATGTTCCTTGAACAGCTATTTCTTTGGACATCCTCAGAAATGAGAAAAAAGCAAGCATTACTGTTACTTTAGCTGGCAATACGACACAATAGCCGATAAACAGCTATTTATGTCATTATTTTTATAAATGTAAATCTAAATACTTTTACTAGACTAATAAAACTTGAAAATAGGCAATTTTTGGGATAGACTTGAATATCAATGTATTTATTTTATGAATAGATAGTATGCCTAGCTATATACCTGATTCACTTATCAATGAAATAGAAGAACTCAAGGACTTGTGAAAATTTGATGAGGCTATCAAAAAGGTCAATACGATCCTTTTTAGAGATCCAAATAATGAAGATGCACTTTTGCAGGTGACAGATATTCAATATAGAAAAGGTGAAATCTGAAAAGCAGCTAAAGCTATAGACTTTCTTAATGCAAATAAAAAAAATTCTGATCCGTTGGGACTTTATATCAAAGGCGTCCTTGAAATGGAAAAAAACCATCGGATGGAAGCTAAAAAGTATCTTCAACAAGCATTAGAGCTTACCAAAGCTGAGAATCATGAAATACTTAGATGTTACGGACTTTGTGAATATCGATATGGAAATAGAGAAAAAGGACTCAACTTCATCAAAGATGCATTTTATATCAATAATACTGATGCAGAAGTTGTATATAATCTTATAGAGCTTTATATCCTTGAACACAAATACAAAAAAGCAAAAGACATGATCAAATATTTTTATAAACATCGCGAAAAGTTACAAACCATCGACAAAGAGATTGATTTTTATGACAAAAAGATTTCTTTGTTTGAAAAGTTTATTACTACTCAGCACATGTTCAAAAAATAATTATGCATCAGTCATTTATCATCTTCTTCCAATACCATGCTAAAAAAATCACTTACAAAAATCTTTAAAAATGATCTTTCTTCCCTACTTAAAACATCATGGAAGAATGTATTAGGAGTAAGCATCTTCATAGGATTTTTATTATTTCTCTTAAATATCTTTTTGTGAATATCTCTTTATGCCAACCAATTTACTGGTGAACTCAAAGATAGACTCGGTATGTATTTCTATATAAAAGAAACTACTGACGAAACTAATGATACCTATAAAAGAGTCATCACACTAAAAGATGAATTAGAAGCAAAAGGACTAAAAGTAATGTTTTCATCTAAAGATGATGCTTTAGCATTTTTACAAAAAAAGATTCCTGATGTCGTAAATAATTTTGAAAAGTTTGGTATAGACAATCCATTACCAGCGACATTATATGTAATGTTTGATAGTGACAGCAAGTATGAGTCCCTCAAGACTATTATCCTTGCCAATAAAGATATTATTCTCAATACCAAAGATATTGATGCATGATCGACACTTAAGCAACAAGAGAATAGAGTCCTTACTATCATAAATTTAAGTAATTTTGTTGTGGGACTTTCTTATGTAATCATTGCTATATTATTTCTCATAATCGTTTCATTCTTATGATTCCTTTTGAAAAATATTTTTCATACCTTTCATAGAGAACTTGAAGTCAAAAAAATCTTATGAGCAACGTACAACCAGATCATCCAATGATTTGTATCTCTTACGCTAAATGTGCTCTGATTTTCATTCCTTATTTGTTTAGCATTACTTTTGTTTAGCTGAATAACTGTCAATTTCTATATCTACTCTCTTTTTGATATAACGCTTTGGAATGTTTTTAATAATATCGCCTTGATTATCGGTATCTTTATAGGTGAAATCGTTATTGTTACTTTATTTGGATTTTGATTCTCTCATTTCTTTGCTCGTGCCTTAAACAAGAAATTATAATATTTTGATTATATTAACAAAAAAAACAGACGCACATCATCAGCCGTCTGTTTTTTTTATATGTATGATATTTCATTTCTAATATTGTATTTGTATTCCAGGTCACATAGTAGGAGCTATATATATTTTCTTGATCAATTTTCCTTTGACTCCAGTTGGTTTATTTTCTTCTAGTGCTTTAAGGAATGCTTTGATATTTTCCTCTATCTGTGTTTCAGTAAATGACATTCTTCCTATAGCTGCGTTTATATTTCCTGTCTTATCAAGTTTAAATTCTATCTTTCCTTTTTTGAATTCTTCTACTGCTTGTGGAATATTTGTTATTACTGTTCCTGCTTTTGGAGATGGCATAAGTCCTTTTGGTCCAAGCTGTTTTGCAACAGGTGCCAAATCTCTAATATGTTCTGGAGTAGTAAGCAATATATCAAATTCAAATTTTCCTGCTTTGATATCAGCAATCAATGTTTCAGTCCCTACGATATCTGCTCAAGCTTTTTTTGCTTCAGCTTCATCTGAAGAGAATACAGCGATTCTTTTTGTCTTTCCTGTTCCATGAGGAAGAATAGTTGTTCCTCTCATCATTTGATCATTGTACTTAGCATCAGCAAAAGTTTTTACTGCAATTTCTACTGATCCATCAAATTTTGTATATCCAGTTTTTTTAAGCAAATCAATTGCTTCTTTGAGTGGATACGCTTTTGTAGAATCTACAATTTTAGCAGATTCGCGATACTTTTTTCCGTGGTTTGCCATTTTTTTGATAATAAATAAGTTAAAAGTGGTATAAACGCTCAAAAGAGCTCCCACATATAATGATTAGTTCATAACAAATAAATTACTTTTCTACTTCTATTCACATATTTTTTGCTGTACCTGCAACAGATTTCATGATTGATTCAATATCATTTGTATTCATGTCTGTCTTTTTAAGATTAGCAATTTCTTCCAAGTCTTTCTTTGAAAGCTTTCAGATTTTATTCTTATTTGGTTCCGCTGATCATGATTTTAGGTTAAGCTTCCAAAGAATCAAATTTGAAGTAACTGGGCTTCCGATACTAAGATCAAAAGATCTATCTGCATAAATAGTCAACGTACATTTTACTTTTACGTCTGCTCCACCAAATTGTTTCATGATATCCATAGTTTTATCATTGAATTCTTTGATGAATTGTCCAATATTCACTCCATTTGCTCATAGCATAGGTCCAAGTGGAGGTGCTGGTTGTGCTTTTCCTGCTGGTATTTCCAGATTAAGAATGTTAGTAATTTTTCCTGCCATTGTTGTTTATTAATCAGTAAATAAAGATTTTAAATATGTTTTAGATTTGTGATATAGTGTATAATCTATTTGGATTAACCATATACCATCATTGAGATATATAAGCATAAGCACTCGTTGATCTTTATATTCAGGAAGATTTATGAAGACTACTTTATTTCCAAATAATTTGTTTTGGAGAATATCTTGTTCTGTAGCTAATGTATATAAATCTCCTTTGAGTGCTCTAGCTATACTTGCAAAATCGTAACTTGGCGTACCGAGATATATATATCGCGTACCGTTTTCGTCAGCTAATGCATATTGATATTTTATTCATAATTTTTCTATAATTGCTATCGATCCATAATATACACTCGTTCCCGAAAGCAATGTTATACCTGTAGTATTTTTTACTGTTCCTGTAAACTGAGGAATAGTTATTCATGTTGTATTCTTTGTTATTCATGTATTTGTCCATGTTTCTGTCATAGTACCTGTATTTGTTGTTTGATTGGTTGTTACTGGACGTATAGTTGCCATATCATCTCAAGTCTTGCTGAGAATCTGTATAGTAGATCATGAGTTTTCTGATTGAGGATTTTTTTTGACATCAGATCATTTTACTTGGTATCGTACGATATATACAATCATTAGCGCCAAAAAGAGTAGCATCATCGAGAATCTGAGGATTTTTTGCTCTTTAGTATACATCCAAATGATCATCAAATAAAAGCTATCTACAGAGAAGCGACAAGACTAATGGAATATTCCACTCACCTGTCCTGTAGTATATATATATGATTAACTCATGAGCTCAACTTTGTCCAAATCGATCACTACTGGAGTAAGCCTTCATAACATTTCTATATTTACTATTGCTGTTCACTTTTCTGCATCAATATTTCTTACACTACCTTTCATTCATTTGAAGTCTCCTGTCTTTAGCAAGACAACATCACCTTCTTTGAATGGAATCTTGAGTTCCGATCTTTCTTGTGATTTTTTGATTTGTTCTACAATCTTTGTAAATTCTTCATCAGTCAATGGAATAGGGCGTGTTTCAGCTCCAACAATCAATCTTACTCCCGGAGTGTTTCTTATAACATACCAAATTTTTTCATTCATTTTGGATTTTATAAACACATATCCAGGATAGAGTTTTTTTTGCTTGATTATTTTTTCTCATTTTTTGAGCGAAGATTCGTTTACCATTGGAGACATATAGTCTTCTACTGTTTGTTCGAGATCTTGTTTTTTCATCCTTTCTTTCAAGTTCTCTATTACAAGTTCTTCTTGTCCGGATACAACACTTAGTACATACCATCTAAAATTATCATCTTCAATCTGTCTTTTGATTTCTCACGTATTTGTTTCTGCTTTTTGCATACTCATATACAGTAAAACAATAAAACGGGCAAACGCTTAACGTTTGTCGGGTAGTTTTTTATTGCATGATGCTATAGAATCGTTTGTAGACACCAGAAAAAACAGTATCTGTTGCAATAAAATACATTCCTGCAAATACAATAGCAACAAAAATCGCAATTGTAAGATTGATAAAATCTTTTTTGGTAGGATGCTTTAATTTTTTGACAGTTTCTAGACTATCATAGATAAATTTCATCATGGTCCTTTTTTTCAACAATAAAAAAAAAGTTTGGTGCCATCATACTACTAAAGTACATCGGTTTTTCAAGGGGAAATTACTCCAAAATACTTTTAGAATATGTACTGACAAATCCCCTTCTCCAAGAGCAATATTATATACGATTTTCCTCCAGACAGGATCTGCAAAGTTATTATGCTACAGCACAGACATATCTCATAGTTAATGAATGTACCTTACCAAAATCACTAGGATTTACATATGCGACTATGTTTGCTTTTTTCTTTTGTACTTTTAGCAAATGTTGAAAAATTGTAAGCAAAGGTGTAGAAGACGATGGTTTTTGTATGATTTTTGCTAATTGTCATTGTTCATCAGTTTTTTTGGATACTGTCGGGAAAAAAAGTTCAATATTAGTAAGTATCACAACGTTATATGTATCTGCGTGTTTGTTGATCCGATGTGTTGTTTTTTTTATTTTTGACTCTGATAGTTTATCTCCTATACTGATATGTATTATTTTATTGGTTTCTGTTATCGTACTTATAAAAGGCAATTGTTCCAATAATGAAATATGCTCTTGTGGAGAAAATTTTGCACCTAAAGTACTAGTAAGTGTTCTTAGTTCCTCATTATTATTTTTCCATTTTTTTCCAAATATAGGGCCATACTCATTACTATCAAGCAATATATTTTTAGCATCGTATGATTGCTGTGAAATAATAACTAACTTTTTTTTGTGATTATCAAGCAAAAGATATCCAGCAGCTTGCAACAATCATGTATAAAAGTGCGGCCCTTGAGGAAGGATTGCAATAGAAAAGGTAACATCTTGAGAAGGCTGTAATGTCGGTATAAGTTCTGATGCTCAAACTACATATCCCATCACCTGCTCTGCGAGTATTTCAGGACTTATTGTCATTGGCATTATTTTTTTGAAACTAAACTTTTTTTGATCTGGATAACAAAACGATCTGCTAATCTATCACGTTTTTGCCATTCTTCTGCGCCCATAAACACTACAGACGCCATTTCTATAAAATATGCTCTAAAGATTTCATCGATATTTTGTTTGATCATATCTATCTGCGGTTTTTCGCAATTTTTGTAAATAACGACCAAATCCATTTCTAAATCAATATTGAATCTCTTCCCGAAGTAGAATTGATCGATCATCACTTCATACGTTGTGAAAAGGTTTATCAAATCATTTTGCAGTCAGAAATAGAATACATTTTTCAATATATCATAAAATTCTGGTTTGATTGATATTGCCCATCATTGGCCATCTTTGTTTACGGTAATTACCTTAGATTCATTCAAAGAATCCACTTGTTTTTTGATAGCAGGAAATGTTCGTTCAATCTCACTTTCAAGCGCTCTCATAGAAATACCCTGTCTCTTGAAGAGTAGGTATTTGAGAATATCCACTTTTGTTTTACTGCCGAAAAGTTTCTCGAGATTCATACTTCAATGCTAAAGCGGCTAAAATGATGAAATGATAAAAAAACCACTATCATCGATTTGATAGTGGCTACTGTAGGGATTTTACTAGAAATTACAAGTGCAGGGGAAATATCTTATAAATTATTTCACTTCTTTGGCTCTTGAGCTTATTTTTTTCCGTTATACACAAGATTTATAACAGCTGCATATATACTATCCAAGGTATTTTCCTGAATATCTTCTTGTCCTTTATAATACTTTCGAAGATCTGCAAAAAAAGAAGATTTTTTACTCAAAAGCTGTAAAGTTTCTTGTACTTTTTTTAGCTTTTTTGCATGCGTCAATGAAATAAGCTCCGTTTTATTTTTTGTAGCATCAAACATAAGCTATGTTTACTATATAAATATATTTTTATTATATATAAAATAGTTATTTTGTCAATAGATAGAAATATATACTTTAGAGAGAAAAAACCAGAATCTTTTTTAAAAATTTGCATTTTTTTGGTTGTCTGAGTATAATTATGTATATACTTTAGTCGTTTATCTCGCAGTATGCATCCTATAAAAAAATTTCTGAATCATATGTTAGCAAACTATTCGATTTTATTTTTTTGATCTATAATCGTATTGGTGGTTATTCTAGGAACTCTTTGTTTCCATTTTGTGGAAGAACGAGATATGTTCCATTCTTTCTATTTTACTACCGTTACCATGGCAACAGTAGGATATGGAGATATGGCTCCGTTAACAAATTGAGGAAAAATATTGGCAATACTTTATGGATTTATGGGTGCTCCTCTCTTTATAGGCTTGACTGGAATCATCTTACAATTCAAACTTCAAAAAATAGTAAAATGAAGTATCCATGAATACCACAAAGAAATCAAAGAGACACAAAAAGAAGCTGAACAATTATGAGAAAATTTAAAACAACAACATGAAATTCAGCAAGAAACTATCAAAAAAATAGAAGAGATTTCTCCCGCCATCACAGATATCCGATGGAAAAATTTCTTCAAAAAGAAAAAATAATATCTTTATCTAGAAGCTATATACGCCAATCATAACGCATCAGCCGCATCATTAAATTCTGGAAAATCCTTGAGATTGTATAATTTCATGATACAATTTTGCACTAATTTCTTTTCTGCTTTTCCATTTCCTGTAATAAACTTTTTAAGTTCGATGGGAGAATATTCCTTTACCGTAATATTGTTTTTTAAACATAAGGTAATAAGTATGGCTCTAATACCGTAGACAAATTCTGCGTTGTTTTGATTAAATTTCGTGAAAAAAAGTTTTTCCATACACATGGTCTGGATAGTATGTTTTTTTATGAGTTGAGAAAAATATTCATATATCTCCCTCATTCTCTCAAACTGATCTATTCTGGTCGGAGATTTTTTTTCCAATAACAAAATACCTGAATCTACAATATTGAGATCTTTTTTGATCAACGCATATCATAATTTTCTTACTCATGGATCTATTCAGAGAATCATGCACCAATAAAATACAATATAAAAACACCTATCGAAATCCTTTCTCTCGTCTTGGCCTCATGCCGGTGTTATTGTTTGCAACCGGCATCCATACAAAAGTGCGTTAGTAGCATAGATGTGGATTCCGGCTGCAATTTCTTAACGCCGGAATGATGTACATGTATGAGGATGCCGGAATGATGTCCTGCATTGTTAAAATAGGTCTTCAGTGATTCAAGACAATATTTCGTATCCATCCTTGGTTATAAGAATAGTGTATTCTCGTTGCGCTCAGATATCTTTGTTTTTACAATATAAGTTCCAATCATTTCCTGGTCTATATCAAAAATCAGTCGAAGTTACCGCAGTTATCGGTTCAAATGCTAAAACCATTCCTGGCTGAAAAAATATTTTTTTCATTTCTGGATTTGGCGTATTGTAAATATAGGGTTTTTCATGTATATAATTTCCTACGCCATGTCAGGTAAGTTTCCCTAATACGGAGAATCAGGCATTGGTAATTATTTGATGTACACGATGAGAATATTCAAAAATAGCTTGTCCCGGTCCAATATTTTTGATTGATTCATCCAAAGCTTTTTTGGTGACCTTTGCCAGTGCATATCATAACGGATTTGCAGCTTCTCATCAGACGACTACAGTAATCGCTGAATCAGTCACTCCGCCATTGTAGGTAATTCCACAATCAATCTTGAGTACATCTCCATTTTTCAATACATAATCATCAGGGATTCCATGAACGACACAATCATTTACAGATAGACAGAGATTTGCTGGAAATCATTCATATCATTTAAACGATCATTTGAGATTGTTTGTCTTGATATAGTGCTCTGCTACGAATTCGAGTTCTATAAGAGAGATACCTGCTTTTACTTTTGTATGTAGCAGACGCAAAAGCGTTGTCAGATGCTTTCATGCTATCCTGATATTTTCAATTTGTTTAGCATTTTTTATTACTATTTCCTTTTGCATACTTCTGAAAGATTACTATAATAAATTGGAGTTTTTATATTCAATTATCTAACAATAGCAATGAAAAATATCGAAGTAGAACTTAGATCTTTTGTAGATGAAGAAAAATATAATCAGCTGATATTTTTTTTTGAGCAGAAAGCAAAGTTCCTCAAAGAAGATAATCAGATAACTCATTATTTCACTTGAGCGCATGATTTAAGGATACAAAAAAACAATTATTTTTCTAAAATATGGATGAAAAAATGAAATCTTCATGATGACTACAGAGAAGAGATAGAAATCAAATTCGACAAAGAAGATTTTGAAAAATTGCAAGGATTGTTTCTCAGTTTATGATATGATATTGAAATCACTCGAATCAGAAAACGTTTGCAGTTTGATCGAGATAATATAGAAGTAAGCATAGATTATACTAAAGGATATGGATATATTATTGAACTAGAGATACTTTCTACTGATTTCGAAAAAGATTCCAATCTCGAACTTTTACGTAAAAAATTTGCTGAACTCGAAATACCTATTACACCAAAAGAAGAATTTACAAAAAAATATGAACGATATAAAACTAATCGAAAAACACTTATAGAATAAGATATTAATTTAGGAAACCGACATTATTTTCAGGTAGATCACCATCATCATTCTCCTCTTTGACTTTCTGGTAACTCACTGATTTCTTGCCATTCTACGTAATGGCATTTTTCTATAATGAATTGTGCTATTTTGTCTCATTCATTAACAACAAAATCTTCACTTCAGAAATTGATCAAGATAATACCAATATCTCCTCTGTATCCAGAATCTATTACGCCAGCTAATACATCAATTCCATGTTTATACGCCAAACCTGAACGTGGAGCAATCCTTCCATAATATCCATGAGGAATTGCAGTCGATATATTAGTCTTAAATAATTTTCTTTCACCATGTTTCAATACATAGGATTCTGTGGAAAACAAATCATATCACGCGTCGGAAAAAGTAGCCTGCGTAGGGATTTTTGCCTTGTCGGAAAGTTTCTGGAATGGGATAGTAATTTCTGCCATGAGAGAATATAAAGGAATAAATGTTATTCATATTTTTTCACTAATTTCTTACCAGCAGTATTAAGAAACAAAGTATTGTTTTCAACATAATCTAACAATTCTGGCGGTTGAGAGAGTCTTAATACATCAATATTCCCGTTTTTGTAGCATGTCGTATACAATCATTCCATTTTACCATGGACCCTACAGAGGATAGGTCTTTCTTCATAAACGACACATTTGCCATCCTTATCTAGATATTCACAATACTGTATTCATTTTCCTCTAGGCGCTTCCTTGTATCATTTCTTTGCAAGCAATTCCAAAATAGCAGCAAGTTCCTGTTGAGTCATCCTAGTAGCTCCGCAACATGATTCTTTACAACCCTCGCAATTTACTTCCGGTCATTGATCGAAATATTCTCTGAGATATTGAATAGTCTTATCCATCATAGAGCAAGAAAACTATAAAAGGATATCGTTCCATGTATCCACTTTGATGATATTCGGATGTATGCTGTTTTGATATTTTCTATTCCGTGGTTTAGCCAGCAGATAAACTTTGATGCAGTTCAAATATTATTTCTTATATTTATTTATCCTTTTTTGTCAATAAAAAAAACTCCTTATACAGGAGTTTGTGTTTTAATCTGTACAATCCTGGCTATCCGCGGATAATACTGGAATTTCTTTGAGTAAGTAAGAAAAAAATATTTCACTTTTTTCTCTGGGAATATATCGTATTCCTTTTACTGTGCCATCATCAAAGATAGCATATTTGCATTGGAAATCCAACTCCTCATATTCCATTTTGGAAAACGGAGTAGAAATTAACATTACTGAGAAGAAAAATGTTGAGTCAGTAAAAGTAAGTTTCGCAGATTTCACATAGCCAGCGTTTACCGTATCTATCTCACAATATACTAGGTAATAGTCGCTGAATAGCGAATGGATATATTCTATCTGTTTCTTTTCTGAAACAGAAAGATTTAAAATGTTTTGAGCTCCTGAATATAAGCTCATAAATATCATCAGCACAAAGAATGTTTTTTTCATGGGCTTTTTGTTTTTTTGTTTTTTTGTTTTTCTTTTATATTTATTTACAGATATAAGTCAATCTTAAAATAATCTTAAACTTTATATGTAAATTTTACATGTTTCGATCCTTTTGGAATTGGGAAGAAAATTCGTTGATGATAGTCGGATCAGTGAGTAAAATTCAGATTTCTCTGTTTTTATCCAAAGAAGTAAAAGAAAGATTCATACTCCCAAGCAGTAAGATTTCGTGATCAATTAAAATCATTTTAGTATGATTATAATATTTTGTAAACTTTCTCGCGTATTCATTTCCAAAAAAACGTATAAGTTCATCATTATCATCTGTATCCGCTACGAGTAATTTTAATTCCGGCAGCGATTTTTTCGTTTTCAAAATATTCCGGATGGCATCATCGGTGATATATTGTGTCTGGATGATAATCGATGTTTTTGCAGAGTTTAAAAGATTTTCAATCACTCCCCTGCAATTGATATTGCAGACAACGAGATTGGGATGGATATCTTTTATACTCATTTTTTCACCATTCCGATCTTTTTCGAATATTGTCTGCAGACTCTTCCACACTCATGAATCATAACTCTGAAAAAAATGTTCACGATTGGATGTAAATGAGCTTTTGGTCAGATTCGCAGTCTGGATAATAAATCCACTATCAATGAGATTTACTTTGGCGTGCATATATTCCGTGCCCATCTGTTTATCAGATTTGAGCTGAATATGAGTATATCAAGAAAATTCCTGACTGAGCACTTTCAAGGTATTCTGATATTGCTGATATTTATTGTCTTCGACGATAATCCTGATATTCACGTCATTTGTCGCTAATTTTTCTAAAGCAATTTTGAAGTCTTTATGTGTAAATTCATAGGTCCACAAGTCCAATGATGTTTTTGCAGCAGAAAAAGCAGACAATTCTTTGGGCAAACTTTCTCCTGGAGAACGGAAATATATTCCTGATATATCCTGAATTTGTTCTAATTGATTGGTAATGCTTTTGGAAGATACCTTTCCTCACATAGCAGGAAATACAATCTGCACGTCCCCCAAAAAGATTCCTAGGATAAGTATAGCTGCTGCAATAATTCGTCAGAAATGTCTTTTTTCCATCAAAAAAAATTATGTAAGTAAAATAAGATGAATTACATACATGTTTGCTGGCAACTATTTGATTTTTTGTATTTTGGGGATATAGATGGACAAATAGGCAATAGCCGAACTTTGTCTTAATTTTTGACAAATAAATTATTTTTGATATAATAATTATATACATCCCTTTTATTTTTTCAAGGGCTCCTATGACAACACAAGCACCAAAAACTCATTTAAATCTCCCTAACAGGATCGCTTATGATTCTACCATTTATACTGCGGTAGATACATATATCCAAAAACATAAGCTTGAAAGTATACGAGAGAACCTTTCTTCTACCAAACACAAGATAAGTAGAGCTAATCCTTTGGTAAGCATGATTAGTATACTGGAAGATACCGATAGTATTTACGGTAACAATTTTGGTAAAATGAAGCAAGATCTCATATCGCTTATTCCTCATCTCAAAAAAGCAGTATCTTTCGATACATGAGCAATGAAATGAGAAATATCTAGTCATACTGATATACGAAAAGACCTTATCACGCACAATATTTCACAACAAATTAGTCTTTATGAAAATCATAGAATCAAAAATCGAAATATTGTTGAGATCTTATCGACAGAAGAAAAAAAATCTATCCGCAAAGCAAAGAAATGAACTCAACTTAGACTTCCTTTGGTTCCCTGAGATGCAGTAAAAAGTACACAACACTTTATCCAATTTCATAGAATAGATGAAAATCGTACTAGATATCTTACTAGACTCTTAGTATTCCTTCTTTTAGAAAATGAATTACAATAAATGTCACGAGTAGAAAATCTTCGCCCAAACAATATAGATAAAAAAACAACAAATCTGAAAAAATCTACCAGAGAGTCTTTATTCTGATTAAAAAAAGATATTTTATTCAATAACACACAACAACTAGAAACAGAAAACCTAAAAAAATCCACCAAAGAATTATTATTCTGATTGAAAAAAGATATTTTATTCAATAGCAAAGAAACCATTTCTCTCGATATAGAAAAACAAAGAACATGATTTGGAACATATCTTAGAGAGCATGGTGTCGATAAGAATCTTTTCCCTAGAAAAAGCGGGATAGGAAAATTTCTCAGAACATTCAGATACTATGAAGATATCAAAACTATCTCTAAAAAAAATGATGTACCTTTCCGTTATTTTTTCTGACTTAAGATGATCGAAGGAGAAGGTGATCCTACCAACATCAATATCTCTGATGGAGGCGCATGAATATCACAGATCCAACCAGATACGTTCAAGTGGTTTTCTTCTCAACATCTCAAAAAAAACTATAAAGTCTTTTACGATTCTCCAAAATATTCTGCATACAATTATGATACGTTGATCAAGCAAGGGAAAAGCAGAAAAGAAGCAAATAAAATCATTGCAGACAAATTAGTACAAATAAGAAAAAACTATGGATATGATCTCAATAAGCTTATGAAACTGGATGATAGATTCAATCCCTCAATCGCTTTAGACTTTTCAGCTAAATATCTTCTTTTTTGCAAAAGCAAAGTGAATACAAAAACACTTACTAATACATCACGAAACAAATATAAAAATGACCCTAAATATGATTTTGAATGGATGCTTGCGTTCAATGGGTATAACAAAGGACCAAAAAGCTTCGCAAAAAATTTTGAATGATCACACATTAGCAATCTCAAAAAAAGAATAGAACAATATGACCTTTATTCCAAAAGACTTACTGACTTATTGAAAGCAGGATACAGCTACGATGATATCATGACTAATATCACTATTGAAAATCCTCAACAACGGACAAAAAAAACCAAACAAAAGGAAATATCGTTTTTTAGCAAAGAAAAAAAACACACTTCTTTTTCATCATTTGAACGTTTAATAAAAAATACAAATATTCCTCTTACCTATATTAACAATAGCAAAGATGGAAAACGAAAAGTTTATAAATATATCCTTCCTACCAATAATAATTTTTTTGCACCAAAAGATCTGATGCAGTTTTTTCGTATTTCAAAAATATTTTTATGAAAAACAATTCAGATTACTGACGAAGATTGAGTGCCTTTGGCAAATCCCCTTAACTTTCCCAACAAAAAATGACAAGCTATCTATGTCAAAGAAAAAATAGCAAAATAATTTAATTTTTTATTCCTACGACAAATTCCCCCTTGATTGGGAGTTTTTTTGTCGCGATCATTTCGATTGCTTCATCCAAAGTTCCCGTGAAATATTGTTCGAACATTTTACTGAGTTCTCTCGCGATAGCAATTTTTCCCATGAATCCATTCAATTTCAATTCTTCCAATAATTTTTCCATTCTATGAACAGATTCATAGACAAAAACAGGTATTTCTGATTGTAGAATTTCTTTGATTTTGGTCTGTCTTCCTTTCTTTGTTGGCAAAAATCATAAATAAGTAAATTCCGATGTATCGAAGCCTGCGCCTACGACCGCAGGAACCAGCGCATTCGCACCAGGCAAAACAGTAAAAGGAATCTGATATTCATTGCAGAGTTGAATTAATGATTTTCCTGGATCAGATAATCCTGGTGTTCCTGCTTCGGAAACCATTCCGATATCACTCACTTTCAATATCTCCACATAATGAGCCAATTGGGTATTTGACGTAAAACTAGTCAATGAAAAAAATTTTTTCTCCTTATAAGGAATATCGTACATTTGCATGAGCTTCATGGTTGTCCTGGTATCTTCGCAAATGAATATTTCAAGCGACTGCAAAAGTTTCATTGCACGGACCGTGATATCGTCTTTGTTTCAAATAGGAGTCGGGATAAAATAGAGCATATTATACAAAAAAATAAATAAACCAGTTGAAATATATCTTTTTTTTTATAAATTACCAACAGATCGGTTTAGGTTAGTACGGATACGTCACAGAATATTCTGGTTGATCTACCAACACTAAAAAGGGAACCGTCATTCTGCAGGCATGACCTCCAGAAACAAAATCTGCTGATTTGAGCAGTACCCTCGCCGAGCGGGGGTTTTTTCTATTCTGCTATAACAAGTACTCATTTCTTTAACTGAATCAAACCTTCTTGCTGAAGACCTTTCACGATATTTTTCACTTCTTTGTGTGGGAATTCTTCTTGAACGTCTTGGACATGCAATGATCATTTTTTTACTAATTGTTTCATTATTCGTCAGCGGACTTGTCTATCAGAGCCTTCGAATTTTGATTGCTTAGATAATGATTTTATCTTGGTTTTTCTTGCGGTCAGCAATAATGCTCATTGATCCATAAGTGCGTTGTGTCGATCACGAGACTTTCCTTTTGGAATGACTTTGAGTGCAAAAGCTTCAAGTTCTTTTGCTGTAATAGTTTCTGGTAGTTTGAACAAGAAAATCAAGACTCTCCTGATATTCGTATCGATCACCGGTACGGGTAAATTCCATGCAAATGCCATAATGGCTGCTGATGTGTAAGGGCCTATTCCTGGAAGCTTTTGTAGGGTATTTCTTAGTTGGTTGATCTGATTAGTGTGGATTCCGGCTCCAACACTTAACCCACGCAGTTCTGCGGGGCAGGCTGCCGGAATGACGTCGGAGACGATAGTTTTTGCACATTCTTGTAATCTTAGCACTCTCGAGTTGAATCATAATCCTGATCGATGACGGAGCAAATCTTGTTTTGAAGCATTCGCAAGTGATTGATAATCAGGAAAATCTTTCATTCGTTTATGAAAATAAGGAATCACCCTATCAACTTGTGTTTGCTGGAGCATTACTTCAGAAATATGGATAGCATAAGGATTTTTTGTCTGCCTTCGAGGAAGTTTGCGGCCATTTTTTTCATATCAAGAAAGAATGCTTTGTTGTATTTTTTTGATATCTTGAGACATATGTTACAAAGAGAATAATAATATAATAGAAAATATAATCCGTGCACCAACGACCAATCGGAATCTTGTAAGAAATTTTCCTTTTATGGTTTTATGACGGAAAGCTTGCATTCCAAGAATAGCCCCCAATCGTCATCCAAGTGCTGTACATATTAGTAAGTTTTTTTCTGAGATTCTTCGTTTCTGAGCAGTAGCTTTGTATTTATCTACTCATCGAATCACAAAAGTGACAAGATTTATAAAAACAAGGTATCGTATAAGTAAGCTGGTTCGTGTCATATTTTATTCATACAAAATATAAAACAACATAAGGTCGATATTATTCTCCTCTAGCCACCATTTTTATAAAGACATCACTAGGTACATTAACTGCTCCTATGGCTTTCATTTTCTTTTTTCCTTCTTTTTGTTTCGCTAATAATTTTCTTTTTCTGCTTACATCTCATCAATAACATTTTGCAAGGACGTCCTTTTTCATGGCAGAAATATTCTCTCTTGCAATCATTTTATTTCCAATTCCTGCTTGCAATGGAATAGCAAACATATGTTTTGGAATCAGTGTCTTTAATTTTTCTACTACTTCCTTTCCTAAATAATATGCTTTATCTCTATGAATAACTCGGCTCAAAGCCTCTACTTTTTCATTGTTGATATATACATCCAATTTTATCAAATCTGCTGGTTGATATTTTTTGAATTCATAATTCATCGTTGCATATCCCTTGGTCGATGATTTTAATCTATCATAAAAATCGATAATGATTTCTCCCATCGGCAATTCATAATGCCAAACAACTCTTGTTTCATCGATATAATCCATATTGATAAGCTTACCTCTATATTCTTGACAAAGTGCCATAATATTTCCTGCATATTCTTGTGGTCAGACAACTTCTACTGCTGCAATAGGTTCTCGGATTTCATCTACCAATCATTGATCTATCATATCTGATCATGACTTCACTACTAACCAAGGAATAAGTTCTTCTTTTCTTTGAAGAGCTTCTTCATTAGTTGTATTCGATCCAAGGATCTGCTTATATAATCATGTTTTGAGTAATGTCGTGATATTTGATCAGGATTTAATTTGTTGTAAAGAAAAATTTTTGGATTTGATCAGATATATTACTGTCGGTATCGTAAAGATCGTTTCCATGTTATATTCTCTAGATAATCTTTCTTTGACAATATCCATATGCAACATTCACAAAAATCCACAACGAAATCAGAAGCCAAGTGCTTTAGAATCTTCCAATTCATATTCAATTGCACTATCGTTGATAGATAATTTTTCTAAGCTATCTTTGAGTTTATCATATTCCGTGGTATCGATAGGATATACTCCAGCATAGACAAATGGCTTTACTCTTTTGAATCATGGAATAACAAAATCCTGCATCACAAGATCATTTTGTATTTTTCCTCTTTCATCTTTGATCATCGTATCTCAAATACTGATATCTCTTACCGATTTTTCTCCAGTAACAATATATCAGATCTGTCATTCTTTAAGCATTTTGTCTGATTTATATTCTGGAGTGAAATATCCTACTTCGGTCGGAACTATATCATTTTCCGTATAGATAAGATGAAGATTATCTCCTGCCTTTATTTCTCCATCGACTATTTTTACATATGCAAGCACTCATTTGTAGGGATCATATACTGAGTCAAAAATCAATGCTCTGGATAATCATGGTATCTGTGTTTTATCCTGTCCTACCGGCCAAAATTTTTTGCTATGAGATTTTTTGAAACTTTCTGGATCCTGAATTCTTTCTATGATAGCATCCAATACTTTATCTACATTTTCTCATGTTTTCCCTGATACCTGAATGATCTCTGATTTATCTATTCCGATAATATTTTCTATCTCATGAGCGACTCTTTCGGGATTTGCTGCAGGAAGATCTATTTTATTCAACACCGGAATAATAGTAAGATGTTGATCTATCGCTTGATAGAGTGTAGAAAGTGTCTGTGCTTGAATTCATTGACTTGCATCAACAAGCAAAATTGCTCACTCAGCTGCTGCAAGTGAACGAGAAACCTCATACTGAAAGTCTACGTGTCCTGGAGTATCTATAAGATTAAATTCGTGATCTTTTCGTTGCATCCTGGCGGGCGTCAATTTTATTGTAATACCTCTTTCTTGTTCGATATCCATACGGTCGAGCATCTGTGCATGATCTATTTTTCTCACAGCTCATGTAATCTCTAGCATCCTATCTGCCAGTGTCGATTTCCCGTGATCTATATGTGCTATAATACAAAAGTTGCGTATATTCATATCAAAAAACAACCCATGAAATGATAAAAGTGATGAAGCGATTGTATAAAATCACTTATTGAATTCAAGAAAGACTTTTGTATCTTTGACAAAAAAGCTATTTTTGAGTATCATTGTAGTATATTTATTTCTTTTGGAGTTCCATGGACAACAAAGACAATAATGGCAATGTATATAAGGATGCTAGTAAAGATCTCGTGCAAAAATTTCTCAAACAAGAATGATGCAAATCTCCAGAAACCAGTAATGTATCTTTTTTGCAACAGAAAATTTGAAAAAATATTTATTCAGATTTACATCATAACAAAGAAATTTTTGTAAAATATCTATCATCTACACTACATCACAGACCAGAAAGGCAACATCAAGACGTCCCGGGAAGATTAGAAGAAATTGAAGATTATTATAATGCATGAAAACAAAGAGGACTATGTGTTCTTATCCAAAAAGTGCTCCAAGAATTCAAAGAAAGTATTTCTTTTGAGACGACAACAAAGCTTTATTTTCTCCTTGCAGAAAACTATCTATGACATGCTATGCGAGAAGATGCATTACATATCCTTGATAGTATCCAAGAATACGAAAAATATCTCTCAACAGAACAACAACAGAGGCTTTCATTCCTTTTTGGGGAAACATATTATTTTTTATGAAAGAATACGAGAAATAAAGAATATTTTACTCGCGCTTTGCGCTATATCATTAGTCCTATAAACAAAGAAAATCTTAATAAGATCGAATATGAGACCATGTTAAATATAGAAGCAAATATCTATTTGGAATTTGAAGATTATCATCACTGTTTACTTACGCTCCAAGAATATTTCACTACATTTCCCAATAAAAATATTGGTAGCAATACTGAGATATTAGCCAGTATGCTATGTATACAATGAACAGTCTATATGGAACAAAGACAATATGCTAATGCTATCAACAGTTTCAAAGCATACCTAAAATACAATCCAAATGATGAAATCACCAAACAACATATAGCTATGTTAGCTAAAAAAAAATCTAAATAATCTGACTATCCATCATCTCTTATATTTTTTTTGCACACTCCTGCTATATTCTAGCTGGAGTTTTTTTCTTTGCAAAATAATTCCAAAAGATTCCATATCTATATATCGAAATAAAACCTCTATCTATAATTTGATTTTTGTTATCTTCTTGAATGATTCATTTCGTCTATTTTCACCGATATATGCTATCGGTAATGATAATTCTTCAAGTAATCTCAGTATTTTCTTAGCTATTTTTATTTTATCGAACATCACGTAATAAGAAATAATATCATATAATTCTATACAAAAAGCATTAAATATTTTTTTATTATTCATTCATTTTTTTACACGTTTGATTATCTGGAGAAATTTTTTGGAAATATCCTGAGACTGTTTTTTATGGAACAACGAAAAAACACTACTTTTTGTAGGAATACGATTATTTAATACTTGTAATAGTTCCATTTGTATATGCACATGTAAAACTTTTCAACCTATCATATTTTCATTGTAACTTGACTATATAGTTACCAAAAAAGAAAAAAACTGACAAAACTAGGAAAAAAGTTCTGTCAGTTCTTATAATGTTTTTTATGGCCTGCTCCCGGGAGCAAAGTTTATTTTCTTTTATTTCTATTTTTTTTGATGCGTGAGTTTATCTATGATTGCAATATCTATATCAGAAGGATTTAGTTTAAGATAAAAATCATAAATACTTCATTTACAAATAAGCGGAAGTTTTTTTCCTATCTCTTTTTCTATGAGCTCTATAAGCGGAATTACTATCTTTCCTAGCATATCATTTTTATTTTTTGAGTAACTGGAAACAGACAATTCTTTGTTTGCTATATCTTTTCCTATATTTTCTATCAGTATCTTGAGAATATCTACTGTTGCTGTTTGAGAATGAAGATCTTCAGAAGTTAGTCTGCGTCCATTGATATAAATCTTATTGTTGATCATATCCAGGAGGATTCATTTTTTATAATTTTTTATCGTAGTCTCACAATTTCCTAATCTTACTTGTCCATCTGCCATTTTGAGAATACAACTACTAGAATCCAAAAATTCTGAATATATTCATTGTCCCAGATCCTGTTCAAATTTAATTCCTTCATATTCTCCTCCATCTACCCAATTGAGATAAATCATCTTTGATCCTATAAAATCTACATTTATCTTATCTGCAGCATCAACGATTATTTTTCTGAATCATTCAAGTGGCATAGCAAAAATTAGTGATCATCACATAATTGTACTATCATTTGGTGAAACAGAGATATATTGCTGAGGTCCATGAAAATTCTCTAAAAATGATTTAATAAATTTCAAAAAATTTGTCGAGCTATTTCTTGTTACACAATCAGCTTGTCTTAATTTTCTTAAGGAATCAAGAAATTGCAACATATGTGTCTCTTCATATGCTTCAGAATAAATTTTTGACATATAATATAAGATTTTAAGACTTATCGTTCCCATAAGTTTACCATATGTCATATCAAATTCATCTGTCTCTGGAGCAATCAGATATTTATAAAATCTCGGAATCTTATTCGGATGAAGGTTACTGAAATATTCGCCCATCAATTTTTTTATATCAGATTTTATAGTTTTTGTTATAGTCTGATTTGCTTTATAATTATTCCCAGCTATCTGTTCGAGCAATACCGGTTTCCCTGAATAGATAACTCCATAATCTATAGGAATATAAGGATTCTCTCTCAAACCTTTAAAGAGATGATTGAGTCTAAATCCATAACATCTTTTAATTATTTCATCTTCCGACAATAACGATTTATCTCCATCTTCAGAAAATGAAACTATAGGATAATATCCATCAAAAAACGTAGCTAATTTTGTTGCTGTAGAGATCATTCCATAAATTGATTTATCAAAATGCAATGCATCTACAAATATTTTATGAAAATCACTATAATGATCGTTGATCACTTCATTGATATTTTTGCCTTTGAGTTCTTGGAGCCCTTTTCCATCAATATTTCAAAATATTCTCTGAATCGCAACTGCGAGCAGAAATGCTAACAAAGAACCGAATCATAATCATACTCCCCTCGGCAATTCAGAAAGAATGTTTATTTGAATCCCTTCATGAGGCGGAAGTAATTTTCCATATTTTTTTTCCAATTCTTTGTTGATGTCAGCAAAATATGGTGCATATTCTATAGCATTAGTTTCGATATATTGATATTCATTGATATCAAGATGATATATTTTATTTACAAAAATTCATGGTGTAGAACTTTTTGTATATCATATATACATACGCAAAGGAATCTTTTGCTTAATGGACACTCCACTATAATTATTCAAGATATCGCCTGATCGATTGATAACAAATGGAGATGAAATAACTGTTTGATTTTCTAGAAAAAATCTCTCGTATGTTTGTACATACGTCTTCTTGAGGTTTTTAGAATTCATCAATTGGGAGGAAAAAATAAAAAATTATAAATATTTTTTGTTTTTTTGTTAAAAAAAAAGCGTGAAGGAATTTTCACGCAATTTATTTTCTCATTTATGAGCGGGGTCGAAGAAATATTATGATCACATGATCAATCATTATATAGTTTTTCTTTGGAGCAAATTTTTGATATACTCATAATGAGGAATAAATAAAAACAAGTTTGCTGATTCAACGAAAACCTAAAAAATACGGCGCATTATTGTCGTATATATACATTATTTAACATTATTGTCAATAGAAATTTATTATATTATTGTTTTTCTATTATATCTGCGAGATAATCCATTTTATCACCTCTGGAATATTGTCTTTGGAGACTGTTCCCTCATATTTTTGTAAAGTGGCTTTGATCTGATCTGCACTGTAGCCAAATCATTTAAGTGAAGTGACAATATTTTTGTAGAGTTTCTGATCAATATCCATTCTTTGCAAATCCTCAACGTCAAATGTCCCTCTCAGTTGGAGCACAATCTTTTTCGCTGATTTTGGTCAGATTCATGGAATATTTTGGAAAAATTTAACGTCAACATTTTTGAGCGCTTGCTGAAGGTTCTCTTTGGGAAGCTGTGATATCTGAAATGCTGTTTTTGGTCCTACTCCGCTTACTTTGAGTAAGTTTTCAAACATCCCTTTTTGGTCTATCGTATCAAATGCATAATAGACCACGGTTTTTTTGTTATCATCAAGATATGGATACAAAAAAAATTCTCACTGATTTTGTTTGCCGATATAATGGACTTGGATACCGAAAATATCGTTATTTAATAAGGTTTCTCACCCTATATGATTAATTTTACCAACAAAATAATGAAACATTTTTTATATAGAATATAAAATCTTGAATTTAGAAAGTTTGCATATGCTTTATTATTACTGTTTTGCGGAGCGCTTACCACAGACAAACTTTATTGTATTTATGATAGCATATACCAGACTGATTTGTACTTATTTATTTGTTGTTTTCAATAAGTTTTTGTGTTGATATTGGGTAATAAATTGTTATTCTCTCTTTGTCATTGGACTATCAGTGATTATTTTTTGTTTGCTTATAACAATCAAAAAAGGACCATATCTTTGGTAAGATAGAGCCCTTTCTCATTGCTTTATACAAGCATATGGATTCACTACACATCTATATTATATATATATTATATAAAATGTCAAATATTTGAATCTCTACTATCACATATATTTAAAAACCGCTTATATCCTAGTTTTTATCATATTTTTAGTCCTCTATGCAAAAACTTCAAAAACAATTACGAGATAGTTTTCAAGATGATATTGGAGAGCTCAGTAAACCACTCCAAGAACTCTTAAAAAATGGACTGGGAACCAATACGATTAACGAAGAAGATGTTATCTCAGATGTAGATGATATGGATTTGAGCATCAAAATGATCGAAAAATTTTATGAATTGGCGGAAAAGCTCAGCATCAAGATGATTACTATCGAAGAAGTCTTAGAAAAAGAAGCTGAAGCAGCAAAGAAAGAGACTAAATTGGGTAAAATAGAACTTTACGACACCAAAAAAAACACTTCTGAATCACAACACAAAGATTTCATCAAACTTTACTTCAACGAAATATCTAAGATTCCTCTCCTTACTTCCGAAGAGGAAAGAGATGTTTCAAGACGTGTAAAAAAAGGCGATGATGAAGCAAAAAAAAGATTAATAGAATCCAATCTCAGATTGGTTATTAGTATAGCAAAAAGATTTTTCTGATCGAGACTGAGTTTTTCTGATCTTATCCAAGAAGGTAATATCTGACTCATCAAAGCTATAGAAAAATTTGATCCAGACAAAGAATTTAAATTTTCTACTTATGCAACTCGATGGATCAAACAGAGTATAACAAAAGCAATCGCAGATATGACCAAACATGTAAGGATACCTGTCCATCTGATAGATGAAATTAATTCGTATAATAAAACGTATCAACTGCTCTTCCAAAAACTTTGAAGAGAACCAACTTCAAAAGAAATATGACAAAAACTCTGATTTCCTATCAAAAAGATCAAGAAACTGGAAGAAGTAATATTTTGAAATGTATCACTTGATAGAGAAGTCGGTGATGAAGGAAGAGACACACTCGCTGATCTTATCGAAGATGGAAACACCCTCAGACCAGATCAATACGCCGAAAAAAATACCTTAAGAAAAAATCTCGATATGATCTTGTGAATGCTTGATGATAGAGAAGCAAAAATCGTGAAAATGAGATATGGAATCGATGGTCCGAGATATACCCTCGAACAAGTCTGAGAAGAATTTAATGTCACAAGAGAAAGAGTCAGACAAATCGAGCAAAAAGTCATCCAAAAACTCAAAGAACATGCTGGATTACAAAAAATACTTGGAATTGAGGATGATATTGCTAAACTTGAAGCCAACGAAGGAAAAAAGAAGAAAAAATGAAGAAAAATCAAAGATGATGATGATGAAGAGAATGATTACATGAGCAGGTTTGATGATGATGATTATATGGATGATTAATTCGCAAGACAAACACTGCTATACATTTTAATTAATTTACTACTACAACAAAATGGGAGATTTGAATTCAAAAGATTATGATGCGTCGCATATCAAAGTGTTGGAATGATTGGAACCAGTCAGAATGAGACCATGAATGTATATCTGATCTACTGATGCAAAAGGATTACATCATCTTGTCCAAGAAATCGTTGATAATGCAGTTGATGAAGCGTTGGCAGGATATTGTACTACCATCACTACCGCTTTGAATGAAGATGGATCAGTCACTATCCATGATAATTGAAGATGAATCCCTGTAGACAAACACGAAAAAACAGGAAAATCTGCATTAGAGACAATATTTACTGTCTTGCATGCTGGAGGTAAATTTGATAAATGAGCATACAAGATTTCATGAGGACTTCATGGTGTAGGAGCTTCTGTCGTTAATGCATTGAGTGAATGGCTAGAAGTAACCGTATATAAAAACGGAAAAAAATATTTCCAAAGATATGAAAGAGGAATTCCCAAATGAGAAATCCAAGAAATGGGAGAAAGCGACAAAATTGGAACAACAGTTAAATTCAAACCTGATGCAACAGTCTTTGAAACTGTGGAATTTTCTCAATCGATAGAAGTTACTAGGATGAAGCAATCTGCCTATCTTTCTCCTGGTATTACCTTCAATCTTGTAAACAAGAAAACATGATATAAACAAAGATTTTACTATGAATGAGGTATCAAGACTCGATTAAAAAATCTTGTTGGTACGCAGCAAGCACTTTCTTCTGCACATCATTTTAAAATAGAAGGAAAGGATTGTTTAGCAGAAATAGCTTTTGAATTTGTAAATACAAGTAATGATCACATCCTCTCTTTCGTGAATAATATTCCAACCATTGATGGAGGAACTCATGTCCTTGGATTTAAATCAGCATTGTTAAATATTATCAATGAAGTAGGAAAAGAGAAAGACAAAATCAACAAAAAAATATGAGAATTCCAATATTCTGACGTAACCGACGGATTGTATGCTATCGTCACCGTTAAGATTCCTGAACCACAATTCGAAGGACAGACCAAAGGAAAATTATGAAATAGTTATGTAAGAGGTGAAGTAGAAAAAATCGTATATGATTATCTCAAAGACTATTTTATACACCACGAAGACGAATTTGATAAAATATTTGAAAAAATTGAACTTGCCGCAAGAGCTAGATTAGCAGCAAAATTTGCTAAAGAAACTGTCTTAAGAAAAAATATATTGGCTGGATGAGTCCTTCCTGGAAAATTGGCAGATTGTGCAAGAAAAAGCAAAGAAGGAACTGAAATGTACATCGTGGAGGGAGATTCAGCGTGAGGAAGTGCAAAACAATGACGTGATAGTAATTTTCAAGCAATCCTACCATTGAGAGGTAAAATATTGAATACTGAACAAGCTGCTATACAAAAAATGATGGCTAACAATGAAGTCAAAGCTTTGATCACAGCTATCGGAACATGAATAAAGGATAATTTTGACTTCGAAGGATTGAGATATGATAAGATTATCATCATGACAGATGCCGACGTCGATGGTGCACATATCAGAACATTATTACTAACATTCTTCTTTAGATTTATGAGACCACTGATCGAACACGGTCACGTTTACGCAGCATGTCCTCCTATCTATAAGTTCTCTCAAGGAAAAAAAGAAGAATATGTTTATGAGGAAGAACACACTCCTGATATGTATGGATTTGATAAAGAAAAAACTGAGATCCAAAGATATAAAGGTCTTGGAGAAATGAATCCAGAACAACTACGAGATACTACTATGAATCCAGAAAATAGAAGATTAAATCAAATTACTGTGGAAGATGCTGAAGAAGCAGATAGATTATTCAGAATATTGATGGGAGAAGATGTCCAATCAAGAAAACACTTCATTCTGACTCATGCAAAGACTGTAAAAGAATTGGATATTTAAAAGAAGCATTTCGAGATATGTGGTTAGTTATTTCGACCCCGCAGTACTGTATGGGGAGAAATCAACGCTTGTATAGTTAACAAATAGCGTAGATTTTTCGGCTTCGCCTCGAAATGACTCTTAATATAATAAAGCACCTGAAAATAGGTGCTTTTTCTATTTTAATTTCTTGACCATATACGTTCCTTCTGTCTTATATCCAAGCTTTCTGTAATATGCTCTGACTCAGATACCGGAGATAACGGAAAGCTTTTTGTATTTATGTCACTTGGAGATCTGTTCTGTTATTTCCATGAGTTGTTTACCAAATCATTTATGCTGCGTTTTAGTATTTTTTTTCAATTTTTTTTCTAATCACTCCATCTGTCCATAAACATGAAGTTCTCTAATAATAGAGGTTGATTTCCCTAATCATGGAATATTCACAGTATCCTTTTCGTTGGGCAATAAGAGTCTTGTGAAACCATAGAGATAGCCCAATTGATCTTCAAAGGAAATAAAGTATTCCACTCCTCCGCTACTCAGATATTTTCTGATGATAATATTCGCTTGTCCCTTGTCTCTTGTCCCTTTTTCTTGATGTCTGATTTCTCTACTTCTCGTATCAAGAGAAACAAAATTTCTGAATGATTTCACGTCAGGATTTTTTCCGATGATGTATGTTTGTATTTCATCATTTTTTCTCACAACTTTTTCTAGTTCGTCTTTGAGTGCTTTTTGCAAAGACATAAATAAATTATATTTTCCGTACAATCTTTGGTAAAACTTTTTTCGCTCTCATTGATTTTTTTTCTGCTCTTGGAGTAATTGATTGTGCATCAATTGAGAAAGATTTGTTATGGTACTTCATGCAATAATCTCATTTGCAGGAATATCGCGGATAAGTCTTTTGATTCTCGTGTATGGAGGAATAACGTCCAAGAAGGTCTGTCTGATAAGTTTTTTAATATCATCTGTCTGAAGTGGTGTATATTTTCCTTGTTTGTATAATGTACACAATTGTGTATTGGGAATGACGGATGTAGGATAAAATTTGATTTCATCCGGTTTGAAAAATGGATCCGTATATAATTCTTTGAATGTTTCCAAATCTTTTTTAGCGTCTGATCCATATAATCATGGCATAATGTGGAGAGAAATCTTGAATCCATATTGTCTCATTTTGTGGCACGCTTCGCGCGCTTGCTCCACTGTATGCCCTCTTTTGTTGAGTTTCAATACCTCTTCATCCAATGACTGCACTCACATCTCTATTCTCGTCACTCCGAGTTCGCGCCAAAATTGACAGTTTTTATCAGTCACATATTCTGGTCTAGTTTCTACAGTCAATCAGATGATTCTATGTTTCGCTGATTCGTTTTTTTTCAGTGCTTCAGTAAAATTTGCTGAATACTTTATTTTTTTGCTCGTATCGACAATCGCATGAGAATATTTTTTCTCGGTAGAAACCTTGATATTCTTAAAATATTCTTCGAAGGTATTGCAGGCATCATACAGTTGTTTGATGAATTTCTCCTTGTACGGTTTCGTATATACATCGAAGGTTCAGCCTAAAACTATCATCTCGATCTTATCGGTTTCATGACCGGTCAAAGTCAAAGAAAGCAATCTATTGTAGACTTGTTTGATCGGATCGAAGTGATTGAGGAATGCTCTCATAGCGCCCGGCTCGGATTTGATGTAGCTCTTGGGCATATTCTTTTCATTGGGACAAAAAATACATTTTCCCGGACACGGAAAAGGTTTAGTCAGAACTTGCACGGAAACAATTCCAGACTGCGATCTGATTGCTCTCTTTTTCAATAATTGCTCTATTTGAGGATCTTTTGTAATTTCATTTACTTTGATCAATTCGTAATATGCTTGCAACAACTGGATATTGGAAGGAATATCTTTTAGTTTTTTGGTTCTGGCAAAATCTCTCTTGAGACTAGTAAGTAAGTCTAGATTACGTTTCTTCGGATTGGTTTTAACTAATTGTAAAATGATTTTTTTCATGATACTACTATATATAATCCTTTTTATTTTTCCACACGGAAAATAAGAATATTTACTATTGAAAATTTATCTCCAACTGCTACAATTACTTTTAGCTTGAAGTAAAAAGCATTACCCTTTTATTTCATAATTTATACTCATGATTACTTTACCATTACTTCCTTATGAATTTACTGAATTAGAACCTATAATTGACGCTCAGACTGTAGAAATTCATTATACTAAACATCATCAGTGATATGTAAACAAATTAAACGAACTTATCGCTGACACAGGATTTAAGGATCGAGAATTGAAAGAAATCATCAAAACTGCTGATTGAGCTATATTCAACAATGCAGCTCAAACATGGAACCACACCTTTTACCGACAAGGACTTCAATCACCAAAAGAAAATAATGAACCAAGATGAGCGCTCTATGATGCTATTATAGCGCAACGATGAAACTTTCAGACTTTTGTAGAGACTATGACAGCAAGTGCAGTAGCAAATTTTTGATCAGGACGAACACGGTTAGTAAAAAATCCTGATAATACACTTGAAATCATCAATACAAGCAACGCATGATGTCCGCTTACTATGGAAAAGATTCCCTTACTTACTATAGATATTCGAGAACACGCGTATTATCTCAATTATCAAAATCGCAGAATAGAATATGTTAGCAATATCCGAAAATGTATCAATCGAGACAAAGTCTTAAAAAGGTATGGAGGATAATCACTTTATTATTTACGATGACTACCCATTATTATTTAAGCACTTGATATGACATTAAACACTCAATACAAGAAAACGAAATGAGATGAATGAGAAAAACTTGTTGCTGAACATTATCAGAACCAATGATATATACTTATAAAGCAGAATTATACGATCCCGTGATGAGAACTCGATCTGATTTTTCAAAAAAATAATATTCTGACTTTTGTCGAAGTAAAAGTTGTCGATCATATAGAAGGACTTCATGACTACATCACCCAAAAAAAACTCTGACATCTCAAACGCACTATTGACCATTATTTATTCAATAATCCTACAGATTGTGAGTATATACTTGATATTGTATTTGTGAGGAATAATTCTATATTGAGTATCCATGAAAACGTAACAAATATGTAATTTATACCTTATACACCTCTTTATGAAAAAAAGTAAATTAGTTCTTCTGTTTCTCTTATGAGCACTTTTTGGCTGATTTGTTTTTCAAATTGGTCATGAACGGAATGACTTACATCAGCCGATTATCCAGCAATGAAAACTCAACATAGATTGACTAATTTCCTCAATAAAAAATGTCGTAAATGCTGAAAATATTGGATTGGGAGGAAAAACCTATGAACGTTTTGATACTATATATACTATTCTGCAAAGTTCTTATGACGATGTAGATAAGCTCAATACAGGGAAAATGCTCAACAGTGCAATTAAAGCTTATGTAGATGCAATAGAAGATCCTTATACCGTATATATGGACAACGAAGAAAATTCAGGTTTTCAAGAAGAACTTAAGGGTTCTTCTGAATTTGAAGGGATCGGTGCAATAATCAGCAAAAAAGATTATTATATCCAAATCGATGAACTCATCAAATGATGACCAGCATTTACTGCATGACTTAAAATACTCGATAGAATCGTCATGATCAATACCTGATCAACAAAAGCACTCGATGTTAATGATGCTGTCAACAAAATAAGAGGTCCAAAATGAACGACCGTAATGCTTACTATAGAAAGAGTTTCAAAAGACGGTACCAAAGAAATCATCGAAAAAACGATTATGAGAGACAAGCTGATTATTCCTTCTGTTAACGGAAAGATCATTACCGGAGCAAACAATACGACAATATGATATATCAATATATCAATCATAGGAGAAGAAACAGAAAATCTTCTCAAACAGACCTTGGATGAATTGAAAACAAAAAAAATCCAATGAATTATCATTGATCTTAGATGAAATTGATGATGATTACTTCCTGTAGCAGTACAAGTCGTTTCGCACTTTATCCCCAAGGGGAAATTAGTAGTAAGCACAAAATATACAACATTTGAAGATGAAAAACTCTATTCTGAATGATACGAATGATATCAAAATCTCCCTATAGTTGTATTGGTTGACGGAATGACGGCATCCGCTGGAGAAATCATTGCTCTCGCATTGCAAGAACAAGTATGAGCACAACTCGTAGGGACACAAACATTCGGAAAATGATCTATCCAAACTATGACAGATTTTGCTGATTGAGCATCTTTGAAATATACTGTAGGTAAACGATACACACCAAATGGAGAAAATATACATACTGTTTGAGCTACTCCTGATGTTATCATAGAATTTGATCCAGATACATATCTCGCTGATACTACTGATAATCAACTTCAAAAAGCACAAGAAATTTTGACAAATATGATCAAAAAATAAATACGATTTATATTATCTTATCTACAATGAGTGTAACTATAACTCTTCAAAAGACTGATGGAACTGTAATCTCTAGCTTTTTGGCTGAAGATCATCAAAGCATTGCTCAAATGACAAAAAAACAAGGAATAAATTTTCCCATATCTTGTGGAGTTGGACTTTGCGGAATATGCAAATGCAAAATACTTGCAGGACATGAATATATCCAAATAGATAAGATTTCACTACCTATAAAACCCCTTGAAAGAGACGAAAACTGAAATTTTACAGAAGTCTTTGCGTGTGTTTGAGGAGTAAGCTCTGAAGCAATCAAAGATACAGAACATCACGAGATCATTCTAGAAAAAGACATAATATAGTAGTATTCCCAAAACATCTAAATATTTTATCTTATTATATATAGTAGTGCTTGCGCTTGATAAAGAGCACATAAAAAAATTGCAACAGCAAGATCAAAATGCATTCAACCAGTTTTATCTACAAACCGTTGATATGTTTTTCCGTTATATCAACGCAAATTATTTCATCGCGAAGCAAGATGCCGAAGATATTATTTCAGATTTTTATGTAAAATTTTGGGAATGAGTGAAATCGTACAAAGAAGATAAGTCTTTCTCTGCATACTTCTGGACTATATTCAAAAATACACTTAAAGATTTTTTCAAAAAAAATTCTGACACACCATTTACGGATTTACAACAAGATGAAGAATGAGAGCTCTTTGAAGATACACTCGTAGATGATATTGATATAACCGTCCTTTTGGAGAACAACTTTAAATTCGAACAAATAGAACACGCTATGAAAAATCTCGATGACATCAGCAAAGAAGTTATTTATTTCAAATTTGTCGAAGAAAAAACATACGAGGAAATTTCCTTAATTACCTGAGTATCGAACGATCTTATCAGACAAAGGCTTTCTAGAGCGATCAAGCAACTAAAAAAACTTCTTAACATATCATAAATATATTTTACTATTATATGGTATATAAAGGTCTGACCCCATTTTTGAGCCCCGCACTTTGTGTGGGGTTTTAAAAAAACCATATATTTTTATTGTACATATTTATTCAAATGTCAACCATAAATACTTAGACCCTACCACAAAAACACGAATAATACCAGTTCTTAAGTACAATATATATTTATTACAAAAACAAGCTTTTTTCATCAATAATCTCTTGAAATACAGTTCCTATATGATAATATCTTTGTTGTACACAGTACTTTTTTATTTAGTAATTATTTGTACAATGACTAAAACTGCTCTTATTGCAAGTCTAGCTGATCAATTAGGTGTTTCTAAAAAATTAGCTTCTGAATTAGTTAACTCTTTCATCGACACTGTTATTGCTGGTGTTAAAAAAACTGGTGAAGTTAGAGTTCAAGGTTTCGGAACTTTCAAAGCTTCAAAAAGAAAAGCTAGAGAAGGTGTTAATCCACAAAACCCAAGTCAAAAAATCAAGATTCCTGCTATGAAAGTAGTTACTTTCAAAGCTGGTTCTGAATTTAAAGGTGCTATCAAAAAATCTTAGTCTACACTATACGTAGTACTACAAAAAAACCTGCTTCGGCAGGTTTTTTTATTATGTATTTTCTTTTGATTTTTCCTACTAAACTACTATATATACTATTGTTTCTACATTTTACATTCTCTATTTATGATTATGATCTGATATATTATTTTATCTGCATTAGCTGGCGGACTTATAGGATACTTTATTTTTTATCTCAGATATCAACATAAAGATACCGTAAATCAACTAAGATCTAATCTCAAAGACGCGGGAAAAGAAGTTGAATACCTCAGCAATGAACTTGATGAATACGTTCAGCAAAATGCATTATTGAAACAAAAAACTACAGAATTATTGGAAAAAAAATGATGATCTCTCTGATGTCGTAGCAGAACTCAGCAAATATTATGTCCATCTCAAAAAAGCCGCAGAAAAAACTACAGAATTGAGCAAATATCTCCATACGCCTAATCCTAATATTGAAGAAAAAATGCAGCCTTTTCTAGAAAAAGCAAAAGAAGAAACTAACAAAACATTTTTCTAATCTTACAATTTTTCATGTCCTACAATCAGAAACACATTCTCATCAACGATCCAAAAACCGGTTATAATGCCATAGCCGAACAATACGGACAACATCACAAACACCTTGATAGCTTTGACAAAGGTGTTTTTGTGAAATATCTTCCCAAACAGGAAGATATTTCGCTCATTGATTTATGATCTGGCGACGGTAGATTATATAAATTTCTTACACCATTAAAACCTGTAAAATACGTTGCCTGTGATATCGCCGAAAAACTTTTGAACAGACATCCCAACAATGCAGGCAGAGTAGAAAAAGTCGTTTGCGATCTAGAGCAGCCGCTCCCCTTCGACGATGAATCCTTCGATCTCGCAACGAGTTTTTTCGTACTCGAGCATATAGAAGATATAGAGAGTTTATTCAGCGAAGTCTATAGGATATTGAAGATGTGATGAGTATGGATCATTGGACATTTCATCCAGAGACGTGAATTTATCTGGAAAAAAGATAAAAATCAGTTTAAAATCCAATTTTTCAATCATAGAATCCAAGATCTTGAAAAGATTGCTCATGACTGCTTTTTTGATATACATCTGATTCCAATTTATGAAAATGCTTCGCTTATCGGACATCTCCTGGTTTGCAAAAAAAGCTAAGACTTGAAAAAACAAGCGTATTGTATAAGGTGATAAGGAATTATCGCTTTTTTATATTTACAAAATAAATAATGAAAAAATTTCTAATCACAACGCCTATCTATTATCCTAATGGCTATCCACACATCGGACACGCATATAGCTCGTTCATCGCTGATTTCTATGCGAGATACAAAAGACTTTTTGGATATGACGTAAAATTTTCTACCGGTAACGATGAAAACAGCCAAAAGATCGTCCAACAAGCGGAATCTGAAGGGAAAGATGTTATGGAATATCTCAATGCGATGGGCAAAAAACGAGAAGATGTCCGACAGCACCTCCAGATTTCCTATACTGATTTCATTAGGACTACTCAAGAAAACCATAAAAAGTTAGTCCAAGAAATGCTTCAGAAGTCTTATAATCACTGAGATATCTATGAAGGAGAATATAAGGGATATTATTGTATAGGATGCGAAGGATTCAAGACAGAAAAAGATTTGATCCCAAAAGATTGAGAAATGGTCTGTCCTGATCACCTCAAAAAGCCTGATCTCATCACCGAAAAGAATCGATTTTTCAAACTTTCAAAATATGAAAATCAGATAAAAAAATTCTATACTGATCATCCAGAATTTCTCGTACCGGAGTATAGATACAATGAAATAAAATCCTTCGTCAACGGAGGTCTGATAGATTTCTCCGTCTCTAGGGAAACTAATAAATTTTGAATACCCTTACCTTTTGACCCAAGCCAAGTGACCTATGTACGATATGATGCTTTATTCAATTATGTAACTGCAAGCAAAGACGCATGATTCCGAAATGAAGACACTGAAATCGTCCATGTTCTTGGGAAAGATATCGTAAAATTTCATGGAATATTCTGGCCAGCTATGCTGATGAGCGTACAAGAAAAGTTGCCAAACAAAGAATTCATTACTGGGTTTTTTACCGTCGACGGACAAAAGATGAGCAAATCGCTCGGCAATGTCATTGATCCCGTAAAAGTCGTAGATGACTATGATAGGGATGCTGTTATTTTCAATCTTCTCTACGATGTACCTATCGGCGCTGATGGAGATTTTTCTGTAGAGAGATTATGACATCTGTATGAAAGTATGCTCATCGGATGATGGGGAAACCTGGTCAATAGAGTAACGAGCCTTTGCAAAAAATACGGAATCACTAGTGGAAAATTCAACAAGCAAAAATGGGAGACATTCAAAGAAGATAACGAAAGCAAGCTCCTTCATTACTTTGAAGAATGACGAGACAATGCGAAAATAGAAGAGCAATATCTTAGAAAAGCGGAGATCAAATCCTATCTCGACGACCGATATCAATTAGTCCAAAGAGCCAACGAATATATCACGAGAGCTGAACCACGAGCTAAGTATAAAAATGATGATACGAAGAATGAAGCCATTGCTGATCTCCAATTTCTCTTGTATATAGTCAAAAATATCGCTTTGATTTCCGCACCTATCCTCATCAATGGATTCAAAAAAATCCAAGATATTTTTGGTAACGAGGAATTTGGCAAAATCGATTCCAGCAAGAACGGCAACGAACATCAATTCAAATTAGTCTTTGATCAGGAAGATTTCACAGTGAATCTAAATCCTGCGATTATCTACAAAAAGAAAGAAGAATAATTTTATTGAAATAATTATAGAAAGGCGATCTTTTGGTCGCTTTTTTTATAATACCGCATAGCTTTCTCTCCTATAATATTTCTCAGTATTTTTATTACATACAGATATTATTGCTATATCTATTTTTTTATGTATAGTAATTTATAGAAATTATTACTACATTTATTTTTTATTTGTAAAACCATGGCTTTAGAAAAACAAGAACATATTGCCATAACTAACAAACCTGAATTTATACATATCATAGATAGATGCATAAAGAGTCTCGAACAAAATTTTAATTCAACAGACTCTGAAACAGCTCGCGATATACTTATTTCAAGAATGATCAATGATATCAGATTAGGAAATACTGACGTCATGATTAGGTTGTCTGCGCTAAATACTATATTTGAGCATAGACACTTATTCAAAAATCCCAATTCCGATCTTGTTCATATACAATACGCATATGAAGATCTTTTAAAAGAAACTACAGATGAAGCAATTAGCAAACAGATAAAAACAAACTTAAACATTTTGAAAAATGAACTCGTCACTTCCTATTTTGACCATTGGGATAGTGACCATTGGGATAGCTAATATTTTAAAGTGAAACTACCCTATCTTTACAATACTGCATTAAAGAAATATCATAATATCATTATCGCCAAGCCCACCACTCCAAAGAAAATGAGTAATAATTTTGTCTTCATGACTTTTTTGAGAATAAGAAATTCTGGCATAGATAAGCCAACGACGGCCATCATAAATGCTAGTCATGTGCCTAGCGGAATTCATTTTGCGATTAATGCTTGGACGATAGGAATTACGCTGGTGGCATTGGCGTACATAGGAATTCCAACTATCACGGCGATAGGGACCGCGAATGGATTGTTTTTGGTGATGTATGCTTCAAAGAATCCCGTAGGGACGAAGCCGTGAATAGCTGCACCCACCGCCACTCAGAGCAACACATAGGGAGTGACTTTTTTGGTAATGCTCCACGCTTCTCTGATAACTTCTTTGATTCTCTGTGAAAACAACATTTTTTTCTGGATTATTTCAACGGATATACTTGCTCTTTTGGCTTGGATAAAATCCGCGAGATATCTTTCCAATTTGAGTTTTCCGAGAAATCGTCAACCAACCATTCCCATAACTATACCACTAATCATATAGATTGCAGTGACTTTGATTCAGAAAATTCAGAGAAACATCGCTATAGCTACTTCATTCACTAACGGCGAAGTAATGAGGAAAGCAAAGGTAACACCTAGTGGTATTCATGCTTTGAGAAACCCTACGAATAACGGAATCGATGAACAAGTACAGAAAGGAGTGACTGCTCCGAACATGGATGCGAAAAAATATTCCAGTCAGAATAATTTATTTCTGGCTAAGAAGTTTCTGATTTTCTCTATCGGTAGATACGAGTTTAAAAGTGTCATCAGAAATGTAATCACCAGCAAGAGCAAAATAATCTTGATACTGTCATAGAGGAAAAAATTGAGCGCTTGGGCCAATTGCGTCGTAGCGTCGAGGTTGAGTACCGTGTAGGTAAACCAGTTGGTGATAGTTTCTATTCGTGTAAACATTTTTGGTGTAAAGTAAAATTAGTATGGATTCCGGCTGCATTTCCTTGGCGCCGGAATGAGGCCAAGACGAATTAGTGGCATCATCCACAGCATCCGCCATCGTCTCCACATCCTCAGTCACCACAGCACTGGTGACCTTCATGAGCAGAAATATCTTGTAAGATTTCTAGCATTTCATCTGGCTCTGGAGATCATCATGCAAGTACCAACATATCATCGATAATCAATGCAGGCAAAGTCATAATATCGTATTCAGCGATTTCTTTTATATCTTCTATTTTTTCAATTTCGTATTCTAGCTCCAATGTTTTGGCAGCGTTTTCTACTGTTGTGTAGAGAAGTTTACATTTTGGGCATCATGTGCCCAGAATCTTTATAAGCATAACAAATAATTACGAATTAAAAATTATGAATTAACAATACTTTCCCTTTTTTTAGTATTTACAAATCTGAACATGATCATAATAATCACGCCGATAGCGAATGCAAACAAGAAAGTTGCCTGAGGAGAAATTTTATCTCGAAGCATTCAGAGAATATATCATCCAGGTAATGAAACTATTCAAATCGCTGTATGAAAAACGCCCAAAGCTGTTCCTTTATGCTCCCCTGCTAAATCTACGACCATTGCCCTTTCTGTTCCATCTATGATAGCAAACACGATGCCAAAAAGCACAAAAAAGAATATTACTCGTCCTATTTGTGTCATCAATGCCAGTCATAAAGTAACCACCAAAAACAAACTATATGCTATCCAGAGTATTTTTTTTCTTCCTATACGATCAGACAATATTCCTAGAGGCGCTGACGCAATCGTATATATCCCGTAGAATAAGACATAAAATAATATTGATCTTTCATCACTTGCGCCGACGCTTTTGGCTTTCAACAACATAAATGCATACCCAAAATTCACGAGTCCAAATAATGCTGCGACTACGATGAAGAGTTTGAGATTTTTTGGTAGCAATTTGATTGCTTTGTCCAATGATGGTATCTCTACTTTTGGTTTTACCTGCACATGTTGCCAATGATTTTCCTTTTTCATCGTCTTCGCTTCTTTCACAAACAAGATAGCCAATACCGCTATAAGTCCTGGTATAAACGCGAAGATAAATAGTTTTTCATATCACAAATATGGAAACAACACCAACGCTAACACTGCACCCAATACTGATCCTGTCCCGTCCATCGCCCTCTGGATACCGTAGGCTTTCCCCATATATTCCGGGGCGGTAGAATCTGCTACTAATGCATCTCTCGGTGCATCTCTCAATCATTTCCCTATTCTTTCGATCACTCTAAACACGAGCACCACTGGCCATGTATGCGCCAAAGCAAACAATGGTTTAGTTATTGTAGAAAAACCATAGCCAATCAAAATAAATATTTTTCTTTTATGAAATTTATCTGACAAATATCACGAAAATACTTTCAACAATGCAGCTGTCGTATCCGCTGCTCCTTCTACGATTCCTATCACCGTCGCTCATGAACCCAAACTCACCAAAAATAATGGTATCAAAGGGAACACCATCTGCGAACTCAAGTCCGTAAGTAATGAAACCAGACCAAGCAAAAGAACATTTCTAGAAATTCATTTGAGAAAGTATTTGAGATTTTTCATAGACACGACTCACAACTATTAAAAAAGTTTTATATATTTCTTCTCTATAAGCTTCAGCACAAAATATACTATAAAGATAATATAATGTTGAGCATATTCTCAGAAATTTAGGAACGCAAGATGAAGTAACGCGAATATCAAAGCGATATACGCAGTGTATTGAATCAGTTTTCGATTTTTTTTGAAGAGTCTGATAGAATAATTATTGGACGTTATGTAGCCGACAAAGAGCATAAGCAATCCTATATATCCTGCTAGCAATCGAAATGTTTGCAATTGTGTCCGTAGTGAAAAATCTATTTGCATCCATTGGATAATTCGAAGTCCTGCATGTACCGCTATGATAAGAAAACTCGTAATTCCTAGTTGTCTCCTCCACTTCATTCCTCGTCTGGAAATAGTGTAGAGTATATTGAAAAATATTTTTACTATTCCGCTTCTCTTACGTGCAAGATATTTTGTCATAATCATAAATACTGGTTTTACCAACAATGTCACCCGAAGAAATGCTATCCCGATATTCGCCGTCAATCTGGGCAATTCGTGCAAGAAAAAATCATTGGGCATCACTACCGATAATACAAGTACAGCGATAGATAGTAAAGTAATAATAATGTAATAGAGCATCTGACTATTTTACATAATCATATAAAACTTATATCACAGATATTTCATTTTTCCATATATCAGATAATTGTTCCGCATTTCTAATTGTTACAAGAGATCAATCCTCTCTCACCAATATTTCTGCGATTACAGGATATGAATTATAGTTGCGAGCAGACATGCTAGCACAATATGCACCTGTTCATTCTACGACCAATATATCAGCTATTTCAGCTTTGTTAAGAAGTCTCGGACAAATTTCTTCTGAATTTCCTGGAGCAGGAGTTAAAATATCTCAACTTTCACAACAAGGACCTACAACAACATATTCCTGAGTTGCTGTTTGATCGTTTACTACAATGATTGGATGTTGTGCTCCGTATAATGTCGGTCTCAAAATATCTGGCATACCGATATCTGCTTTGATAAAATGATTTCACTGGTTTCCGGTATCTACTATATCTTCTATACATCCTACTATTGCTCCTGCATTTGCTACTAAATAACTTCCTGGCTCGATTTCTAGATGTAATTTTCTTCCTGTTTTTTCAAAAAATTGCTGAAAAGCGGTTTTTACTTCAGCGCCAATGTCTTGTAAATCTGTAGCTTTTTCGTCTTGCATTCTCGCAACTTTAAAACCACCACCAAGATTTACTGTTGTCACATCAGGAAACTGTTCCACAAAAGATAAACTCTGCTGCGCTATTTCTTTCCAGACTTTTGGATCTGATCCTGATCCTATATGTATGTGTATTTTTTCTATGACAAGCGAATATTTTTTAACGATTTCATGAACCTGATCTACATATTCATATCGGATTCAAAAACTAGAAGTCACTCATCACGTAGATGTTCTCTTCGTTCATCATGATCATTTTCCTGGATTTATTCTAATAGAAAGATTGGTGTTTGGGTATTTTTTTCCATATTCTTCAAGCTGATATATACTTGTCGCATTATAGTGTATACCCAATTTCATCAATGGTCACAATTCATAACGAATTTCTTGTGTAGTAAGTTGTATTTTTTTAGGATCGATATTAGCGTTTTCCATAGCTCTATACACTTCAAAACTACTGCTAGCATCTATATGGATTCACATTTTATCAAATAGTTTCAGAATATTTACATTGGAATTTGCTTTCATAGCATACCTTACCGTCAAGCCAAATGCATGAGGAAAATTGAGACAATCTCTCGCCTTTTCTTTCAATATTTTTTCAGAATATACATATACAGGCAAAACATAGTTTTGTTTTATCGTATCAATTTGTTCTCTTGTCAAAAATTTTAATGTCTCCATATATAAGTAACAAACAAATATTAAAGTTTACTTATTTCATAGCTATCCTTAGTATCTTTTACCTGGAATCATAATTCAGTAATCTTACTCCTCAATTCATCAGCCAACGCAAAATCTTTACTTTTCTTCGCTTCAACCCTCTGGTCTGCAAATGCTATAACTTCAGCTGGGATATCAAACTTTTCTTCTACGATAGTTTCGAACAATCAGAGTTTTAGGAAATTATCTTCCAACCAAGTGATGATCGCATAGGTAGTTTCGGTTGCTGTATTCAATGCTCATTGTACCGCTGCTAATAATTTAGGTGTATTCATATTGTCGCAGATGGCTTCCATGATTTGTTGAAACAATGGATCAGATTCAAAATCTTTTTTATCTTGTATCGTCTTTTTTCATTGAAGTTTTTTTATTAAGGAATGTCTGGTATTTTTGGCAGCTTCTAATTGATCCCAAGTAAAGTTTTGGAAGTTTGAATATTGGGCCATGAAGTAGAAATATCTGAGATCGAGTGGAGAAAATCCTTTAGCTTCTATGTCTTTCAAGTTGTAAACGTTACCCAATGACTTGCTCATTTTTCCGCCATCTACCTGCAAGAACTCATTGTGAATCCGATATTTTACTCGAGGATGAACGTCGAAACCACACTCAGATTGTGCTATTTCGTTGGGATGATGAATCGTGATATGATCCGCTCCTCCATGATGAATATCAAACTGGTGTCATAAATATTTAGATGACATTGCACTACACTCTATATGCCAACCAGGAAATCCTCTTCCCCATGGCGAGTCTCGCTCCATCTGTCTCTTTTCGTTTTCGGGAGCAAATTTTCGTAAAGCGAAATCAGTCGGATGTTTTTTTCCTCCCATCTCCACTCTTTCTCCTGCGTTCAGATCCGCCAAACGTTTTTTGTAATTTGGTCACATAAGCTCTCCATAATTTTCTACTTTGCTCGTGTCCATATAGATTCCATCTCATTCGACAGTATAGGTATATCATTTTTCTTCTAACGTTTTGACTAATGCTATCTGTTCCTCAATATGTTCGGTTGCTCTCGGCATCACATTGAATTCGTCTATATGCAAAAGTTTCATTCCTTCTTTGAAAATTTTCTCATATTTCTGAGCCACTTCTCGAGCGGTAATTCCTTCACGTTTCGCTCACTTTTCCAATTTATCTTCTCCATCATCAGCATCTGAAACCAAATGTCCGACATCAGTAATATTCATCACTGCTTGTACGTTGTAGCCAAGAAGTTTTAACGTATTTCTAATCAAGTCTGCCGTGAATGTTGCTCTATAATTCCCAATACTAGGATCTCGATAAACGGTCGGTCAGCATGAATACATTCCCACAAAATCTTTTTTAGGACCTTTATAATTAGGATCTTCCATCAAGGGAATAAATTCTTCCTTCTGACGAGTGAGTGTGTTGTAGATATATAATTGCATTCAAAATATACAAAAAAATAAAGTCTTATATAGTAGTAATAAAGCTGAGAGTAATTTCAAATGAAATATGCCGCAGTACTGCGGCATAATTTCGACCTTATGAAAAAACCTCGATACTTCGGTTTTTCATTGGGTCTCAATTTAAAAAAGAGGCGAAGAAAACTTCGCCTCCGTAATGTAATAATGTTTTTACTGGCCCCAACCAAAGTTCATAAAACCATTTCGTTTGTACTTGGCTTTGTGATTAGGATTTTGAGCAAACTTTAGGAAATATTCCACAAGCCTGTCGTAATACTGCCAGAAATAATCTGGATCCTCATCAGGATTGAAAACAAAAAGATGTATGATTTCATCTTCAATCCATGGAATCCTTTCTCCGGATGCCCAATCAATACCACCATTCACAACAGATTCACAATAATTATGAAGCCGTTGCAAAGCTTTTTCTGAATAATCGGGACAAACTCTGTACAATTCAGCATTAACACCAACATCGATACGTACCCAAACAGTCTTCTGATGTCGTGGAGAATGTTCTCTCCAGTATTCATCATAGGTACCTACAACCTGATCAATGGCGCCCGGCAATTCTTCTTGTAATACAAGCATGACTTCGTTCGCCCAATATCTGGCTAAGGAATCATACGATGATGGATCATTGGTTGATCGGTCAGCATCAATTCGATTCTCAGCTTCCACAATTTTGTTTCCGGTATTTTTCAGTATTTCTACCTTTATATACCGTGGCTGTTCATCATCTGAACAGCTTACAACAATCATCGAAATGATTGCAATCATCAAAAGAAAAGTAATTTTTTTCATATGTTTGTTTTTTATTGTGTTTTACTTTTTGGTTTCTACTGACTATCCTACTAATTTTAATAAAAAAGTCAAGTTTAATCTTTAAAAAAACCATTTTTACGATATTCATTGATTTTTAGTGGATTTTCTGTGAATTTTCCGTATATCACACGATGAACTATTCATTTTTACTTTAGGTACTACACTATGGTAAATTTTGGAATCCTCGGTAACAATTCGAGGAATCTCCTCTATATAAAAAAATTTAACGACAAAAAAGGTATTCGTCTAGCAAACAATAAGCTTCAGACGAAAGATTTTCTCGTAGAAAGAGGAATTCCGTTTGCAAAGACTTACGGAATTATTTCCAATCGTACAGAACTCTATGATTTTGATTTTGCTTATCTTCCCAAGAAAAATTTTGTCGTGAAGCCCAATCATGGAAGCAAATGACAATGAGTCTATATTGTAAAGTATATCGAGGAACAGCATCCAGATGAAAATAATAGTAAAGAAAAAAATATCAGTAAAAAGAAAAATACATTTCAAAAGCGATGAGAGCAATGTAAAAAAATATTTTTGAAAAAGTTTGAAGAACATCAACATCACGGCAACTACCAGATAGGAGATGAAGTACTGACTGATCAAGATTTTAGAAGACGTTTGCTAGATATCATTGATGGAAAGCATTCTATGACACTTGGTGGAGACAAAATCATTATAGAAGAAAAACTCATCGCCGGAGAATTATTCAAAGAATTTTGTGACTATGGATTGGCTGACATTAGAGTCATCGTCTTCAATCTCGTGCCTGTCGCGACCATGATCAGAGTACCGACAAAACAATCCTGAGGTAAAGCAAATCTCGCTCAGTGATGACTGTGATTTGGTATTGAAGTCGGAAGTGGTAAGATTACTTCCCTACTCCGAAAAAATAAAATATACAAAGTTAGATTTCCCAAAAAATTCGCTCATTTCCAAAATAAAAAACTTCCCTACTGGAATGACATTCTTTTTCTTTCTTCCAAAGTACAGTATTTTGTCAATCTCTGATATCTCGCACTTGATCGAGTAATAACCAATGAATGACCAAAACTTCTGGAGATAAATGCAAGAGCGTGATTAGAAGTACAAAAAGTAAGTGATACAAAATTGAAAAATATTTTGGATAAAATAGCTGATCTCAAAATAGTCGATCCAGAAAAATGAGTAGAAATAGCAAAAAGTTTATTCACTTCTGAAAAATCAAATCTCCTCTGACAAAATAAACTTCTTTACCTTTCTCAATATGCAAAGCTCATCATCAAAGAAAAAGAAGAAGAGGAAAAAATTGATGTTATCGTAGAAGTAGATCTGAATAAATCATGAAATTATATGTCACAAAAATTGTTTAATAAAATCAAAGAAAATAAAAGAGAACGATATCTTGATCTCTACGAAAATGAGATTACCCTCAAAAAATCAAAATTTTCTAATCTGGAAAGTCTAGCTGATAATAAAATAATTCTTGGTAACAAAACTGCAAGCAATTATCTTATAAAACCTATTCATAAAACTTTTGATGTCGTTGATATCGTCAATCCAAAATATATTTATCCATTGGAAACTGCAGAACTTCATAGCATTGATCAAAGAATAGAAAAAATCAATAAAAGACTTAATCTCTCTGCAAGACTAAGACCACTAAATTATTTTAGTGAACTCGATAAATTCATCACGCTTCACGGAAAATATAATCCTATTTTCCATTATAAACGACCAAAAGAAGATAAACTGAATCAGACCAAGAACGAAATTATCAAAATCCAAGAACACCTTCTCAAGCTCAAAAGCCCGTTTACTAAGATATTTTTGGACAAACTTGAAGAACTAGAAACGAGAAGAAATCTCATTCTTGCGTATACACAACAAAATTTTGAAAATATAGCATTGTACAATAAAAAACTTTTTGGTGAGTTCGATGATGAACTTTTGAAGATAGCAAAAGAAAAGGTATTAACACTCAAGGAAGATAATCAAAAGCTTTTGTGAGAACCGTTGACTCTATCGGAAATAGAAAAAACCATAGAGAAATATCTCGCAGAAAAAAAGATTTATGGTGTAGATATTGTTTTCAGTTATACTAATCTTTCAAGAATTTCTGTGATTATGGGAAAACAGATTAAAATAAGCATTTCCAAGCATGGAGTATTCAGAGAAAAGGAATTGCTTTCTATTTTAGCCCATGAAATCGATACTCATCTCGTCAGATATCTTAATGGACTCAAATCTGGATGGAACATTTTAAAATCAGGAACTGGATTCTATCTCAAAGATGAAGAAGGGCTCGCCATCTATAATGCCGTCAAAATACTTCCTGAAGATTATGAAAAGAATAGTTTCTATAAAAAATATTTTTTAGTCAAAGAAGCAGAAAATATAGATTTCAAAAAACTTGTAAATATGATAGAATTTCTTTATCCTAGCTATTCAAGAGAATTCCATTTTAAAACTGCATTGAGAATCAAAAAAGGAATTATACATACATCAATACTCCATCCAGGAACTGTTTTTATGAAAGATAAAATCTATCTAGAATGATACAAAAAAATCAAACAACTAATGGAAGATTGAAAAGAAAATGCTAAAATATATAAATGAAAAATTAAAAGTGAAGATTTAGATTATATAATATAACATGGCGGCAAAACTATGATTTCAACAAATTTCCAAATATTTTTTGCAAGAAGAAGCAAAAAAAAGGTGATATACTATAGAAACTATTCATGAAAATAAAAATATTTTTTTTATAAAGCACAAAACAAAAAACATCTTATTTAAATGAATCGATGCTTGATTAACTACTAGACTTGGCAAATATTTAAGCGAAGACAAACTTTTAACCTATACATTATTACAACGTAATAATATAAACATACCAGAATGTATAGTGATACATAAAAAAAACAAGATAGATCTTACAAATATAATAAAATTATGATTTCCATTGGTAACGAAACCTCTCAATTGAAGCTTATGAAGATGAGTTGTTGTATGAATCAAGACTAAAAAAGAACTAGAAAAAGCAATTAATTATAGCTTTGGTTTTGATAAAAATATCATCATACAGAAATGCGTTGAATGAAAAAATCTAAGAATATTAGTCATCAATCATAAGGTATTTGCGTGATTAGAATGGTCAAGACATCATATAGTATGAGATGGAAAATCCTCCATCAAAGCATTATTAGAAAAAGAAAATCTAAATTCTCGAAGATGAGAGAATATTCTTATATCCACACTTCCAAAAATCAATATCAATCAAGATTTAGAAGATTTTTTTAAAGTACAATATTGATATGCATTTACTCATCGTCCTAAAAAGGATGAAATAATTTTTCTCAAAGGAAATGGATACAATAAAGTAATAGATATTACCGATGAAATTCCGAAAAAGATTAAAGAAAAGTGTGAACAAGCAAGTATTGTTTTTGATTTAAAGGTTACAGGGATTGATGTGATATATAATATATCATCTTCAGGGGAAATGGATTATCGAGTATTGGAAGTAAATTCTCAGCCAGGAATAAGAACACATCATCTACCCATGTGATGAAAACCGAGAAATGCGGCATGAGCTATTTTGGATCTTTATTTTGACAAATAAAGCATACAATATATTTATTTTTTCACTATCATCTATGGAATTCGGATCATATGCATCTAATCAAATCTATAAATATGCTAAATCATACGATGTAAAAGCAACTGCGATTTCTTATGCAGACAACCTTATCCTGTTGGAGCACAAAGGAAAAAAAGAATTAATAAAGCAGACAGCAACTCGTTTCACTAATCTTATCCAAGGAAGAATCTGCGACAATAAGATTTTGACAACACAATATTTAAAAAGGAATTGAATCGATAATGTACCCAACAACATAGTGATCAAAGATTTTGAAGAGATAAAAAAGTATAAAATAAATTATCCCGTAGTCGTCAAACCATTAAAATGACATTGATGAAAAGGGATATCTGTATGAGTCAGGACAAAAAAAGATTTGGAATCAGCATATAAAATAGCTAAAAAAGTTTATTTTCGCGTATTGGTGGAAGAACATATAGAAGGCGATGATTATAGATTCTTGGTGATTGATAAAAATGTCCGAATATGCAAAAGAATGCCGCCAAAAATAATGGGGAATGGAAAAAATACCATTAAAAAACTTATAGACAACGAGAACAAACTAAGGGCAAAAACAAAAATTCTCGTGAATATCAAAATTGATAATGAGCTTAAACAGCAAATAAAAAAACAAGGATATACTTTGGATAGTATTCCTGCTAAGGATGTAGAAGTAGCACTTAGAAAAAACGCCAATCTGAGTACGTGAGGTACAACTATTGACTATACAGACCAAACACATATACAAAACAAAAAATTAGCACTCAAAATAGCCAAGATTATGGATATGAAAATCATAGCCGTAGATTTTCTCTTTAAGGATCCAACGAACCCCTATTCTAAAGAAAATGGGATAATTATAGAGATAAATGATACACCATGAATAAGATTACACCATCCAAGAGAAAAAGAGATTGTATATAACATATGTAAACTTTTATTCCCTACTCTTAGAAAATGAAAATATTAATAGTCCATGCTATAGAAAGACCCACACTTAATTTATTAGTACAGGCAGCCAAAAAAAGATGACATACTGTTCTTACGTGTAAAATATCGGATATTGAAATATATGATGGAAAAATATTCTGCAACAATCAAGATATTGCATCTTTTGATATTGTACTTTTTAGAGAAATCAGAAACAATAACGAAGAAGCAAAAATGATAACAACATATCTTAATGATTATAAAAAAATCATCATAGATGAAAGAATACGTGATGGTAAATGATGAAGTAAAATAAATACTTATCTGACACTTTCTCAGGCAAAAATCCCATTCCCTAAAACGATGTTTTTTTCAACAATCAAAGGCAAAGGATATTCATTTATTTCAGAGATATTATGAACACCCTTCATAACAAAGACAATAAATGGACAACAAGGGAAATGAGTCTATTTGACAACAAGCGAAGACGAATTTGAAATACTCAAAAAAGAACATACGGAAGATAAATTTTTGTTTCAAGAATTCATACCTAATGATTGAGACATCAGAGTGTTTATAGTATGAGACAAGATATTATGATCTATCAAAAGAACAGCACAAGCATGAGAATTTAGGAATAATGTAGCATTATGATGAAGTGCAGAAACAATAGAGATATCAAAAGAAATAGCAGAAATAGCGTTGAAAGCTAGTAAAATATTATGATTACAAATAGCATGAGCAGATGTAATCATACACAAAAATACAGGCAAACCATATATTTTGGAAGTAAATCGTTCGCCGGAATTTGAATGATTTATGGAAGCAACACATATAGACGTAGCTACCGAAATCATCTCTTTTCTTGAAAAAATATGAACACCAGAACTTACATAACAACATCATATAAAATATTTGCAAAATAAAAAAAACAGGGTAAAATAATATTACCTCTTTTTTTTATTAAACACCATTAGCGTATGAAAAAAAATACCGATCAAAACGAATCCCTACAACAAAAAGAATTCATGAATATCGCTAAAAAAATAGAAAATATCAAATCTAATATTGAAAAACCTATTTGAGGTATTTTACAATATACTCCAAACGGAATTAACAAAAGTTTTTTTTCTGAAAGTATAGAAAAAGTAACTCAGAGGGATATTGATAACGCGACTATTTTTCTTAATAGCTATTTACAAGAATTCAAAAGATTGGCAAAAGAAGTCCAAGAAAGTACTTTTCTCAATGATGTACAAAAAAAACTATTTATATGAACACTTAAAGCATTTGGTTTAAAAATAATACTCTTTAAATCTGCTGTGTATATAGAAGGAGAAAAGTGATGATATGAACTCAATCCCAAAGATAAAGAACAATATCTCAGAAATATTGAAAAAATAGAAAAACTAGTCTATTGACCAAATATATCTGAAAAAAAAGAAGAAGTAGATGTAATTATGACTTGATTAGATAGTCTCTATCAAAAAAATAAAGATAAAATCACTCTCGAAGAGCAAAAATATTTTTCTCATTTTTTAGAAAAGTTTCCATGAAGAATATCAGAGACGAAAGAAATAGATATCGATAAAAATAAATTATGAAAACTTAACCAAGAAAATCTTGCTAAGATTTTTCAAAAAGGACTTAATATGTACAATATACAATCCAATATAGTTAAAATAAGTGATAAAATATCAGAAATTAAAGATGAAGATTGAATTCTTTATCTTCCACTACAAAATCCTAGCACCTGAGAAGGACGATTGAAAAAAGATTTGGATACTATATACGAAAAATTTTGATATAAAAACAATATATTGAAGATAAAAATACACAAATGTGCTGCGATAGAAGTAGATATTCCTGGATATGAAATAAATATACCATCTAGCACTAATTACTATTCTGTTATCAGATCTTTGGAGCTATTATCACATGAGATTGTTACTCATGCATTTATCTGAACCAATAAAAAAAATAAATTTAATTTAGAATCTGATAGCTATCTCGAACTTCAAGAATGAATTGCTATGCTCAACGAAAAAGCAGTAACTACTGATATCAAAAACATATCTGTTGGTCCAACTATACATCATATATCAACATTTATTTGAGAAAATTACAATATTACAGATACAAATAATATTTTACAAATATATTATAAGTTAAATGGTAAGAAAAACTTTCAAAGTTTAGCAAAAAATAGGACAGAAAGAGTTAAAAGATTTCATGCTAATGATCAGGAATGAGCCAACAGAAAAGATACAGTATATCGAAGAGGTATGGTAGATGGATTAAATTATATAAAAAACTTAGATGAAAAAAGCATAGAAGACATAGAAACACTACAAACAGATATTTTCAATTTTCATGTCGGGAAGTTAGGTAAAGAAGAGGTAAAAAATGTTCCACAACTCATAGAATGATTTGATATTACACCGAAAAACATCATTTTACCTGCAGATATTGGAAAATTATTACTTTGGCTGTTGGAAAAAAATTCGCCAGATGGAAAATGAATCAAAATAACCAATGAAGCATTAGGGAAAAATGATATAAGATTTAAAGCATCGTTACCAGAGCAAAAATTAAATTATACACAGAAAAAATTACTCTTAGAAATGAGAACATTCATCCAAAACAACACAGAAATAGAAAAAAAATAATACATAGTTTCGCTTGAATCCTATTGTTAAATCAGTTTAATACAGACGATTTATTTGTCTGTATTTTTCTTATGAAAAAAATCATCGCCATTATAGCATTACTTGCGGGAAGCATATTCCTTTTTACCACTACTTCAGCACAATTTACTTCCACCACTTGTGAAGGACAAAGTCACTGCTCTGCTCCTACAAAATGAGTAAATTATAGAAATACTATTATCTATCTCTGAGAACAATGAGAAGAATTCGATCTCGGATTTCAACAAAATTTTGATAAACAAAAAATTTTACTCCAGGAAATTTTTATCTCTGAAAATAAAAGTTTTTCTGAAGAAGAGCTATCAAATAAGATATTGGACAATCTTGAGGAAATCAAAAAAGCAAATACGTTGATTATCAATACTGCAAATTTTGATATTCTTTTCCAATCGCTAGGAAAAATAGATGCTATAACTCCACTTAATTTAGAATGAAAAACGATATATCTTGTAACCAATAGTAATAAATTTTTTCTCAAAAGAACCCTTGCTAAGCAAATCAAATCCATAAAAACAGAAAAAATATATACGCTATCTCAGAGTAAATTGCTCAATTTTCTTTCTACCCTTTCATTGGGAAAAATAGATAATAATGAAGACTATATAACGTCATTTTCGCTTTCATTTCATGAAACACCAAAATTTCTTATTATTTCGTATCTTGTAGATCATCTTATCTATAACTGATTTCCTATCGAGCTCATTGGCATGTTTTTATTATTATCAATATGAGCATTGGTGATAAGTGTCCTCAGGCAAGTTGTTTGATTTTCTGTCTTTGGTATTTATATTCCGCTTTTGTTTGCACTTTCGTTGTTCATGCTATGAGTACCATTAGGATTAACTTTATTAGCGATAGGATTGATTGCAAAAATACTTGTAAGACTTTTCACCAAAAAAATGTATCTGCTTCACAACGCCAAAACATCACTACTGGTTATGCTTTATTTTTTTATTCTCTTGCTGTTTTTGGGACTCAATACAATATTTGATCTCCCCTTTATAGATATGAATATTTTCAATAATGTATTTATCATCTTACCACTCGTCTTTGTAATCATAATCAGTGATAAAGTATTTAACGACTGATTCAAACTTTTTAGCAAAGGACGATGGGTAGCATTTATAGAATTTTTAGCTGTTTCATTCGCTGTATTCGGGCTTTTCTATCGAACTGGACTCAAACATACCTTATTGGCTTTCCCAGAACTTTTGATTCTGATCTTCTTTCTCAATATCGCTGTCGGAAGATTTACCGGACTTCAACTTCTCGAATATTTCCGTTTCATGCCATTACTAAAAAACTCCTCATGGACTGAGGAGGAAGAGGAATAAACCATTCCAGCGTCATTCCGTTTCCTTTATTTTAACGTCATTCTCGCGAAAGCGGGAATCCATCTTGCTCTATAGCCCCAATTGGATTCCAGATCAGGTCGGGAATGACGTAATGTGGTTTATTTAAAATATCTTTTTTTCGTAGCTAACCATCGATCTGACTGTCTGGTGAGCTCTTGTTGGTCTTCAGCGTTTAAAAGGAAATGTTTGACTGCTTCTTCCAAGAAGATAGTATTCTGACTTCATTTGCAGACAATAAGAAATTCATCACCAGCTTCTTTGAGTATCTTCTGAATATGTTTTCCAGCGATATTTGCATCATAGAATTTTTCTACATTCTTCGGATCGTATCAAACCTTTTCCAGCTCATCCGCTAAATAGTCCGCCATATATTTCCCCACGAGAATCACACGATCAGCGACTTGTGAAACATATCCTGCTATCATTCTATGTTCTCTTTCGGTCAAATCACCCAGTTCTCTCATATCTCATAGTACGAGAATAATTTTTCTGTTTGGGAACAATTGCGATTGTATATTGTGCGCCGTGTTGATAATTTTCCTGACACTGAGTGGTGAAGCATTATAAGTAGAATCTATGATGACGCTATTCTCTATACCATGGAAAATAGAAAGTCTTCCTGGCTGTAATTGATACTTGAGTTGAAGCTGTTCATGAGAACCATTTCTCAAGATAGGATCTTCTGGTCTAGATTCCAGCTTAGCATATTTATAGTCTAGAATTCATGCAATAGCGAGTCATACTCCTATATAGCCATAATTTGCTTTTCCGAGAATATTGGTACTGACAGCATATTTTTTTTCTTTGATCCACGTATGGAATTGTACTCAAATTCATCCTTTGAAATCGGCGAGATAGAATTGTTCATCCTTGAAATGGATATCCGCGGTGATATCATTACCTTCCGTCTGATAGGTCAGATAATCTATTTTCAATTGATCTTTGAGCTGGAGTGCATAAGCGTCGTTAGCATTGAGGAATCCTATTTCCAATGTATTTTGCAACATCTTCACTTCTTCTTTTGCTATCTCTGCGGGATTACCAAATTGCTCTGAATGGACGGAATCTATAGCCGTAAAAATACCGATATGCGGTTTTGCTATAGTCACAAGAAAGTCCATCTCCCCAGGACGATCAATCCCATATTCGAGAAGGATAATATCGTAAGGTTTGGATCAGAAAAATCTTTTTCGGATAAGTTTCAAAAGTGTTGTAATGAAATTTATGATCGTCGGTTCCCGCTTTTCTATCTGAAAAATAGAGAGCGACATCCCGAGTTCTCCGTTGAAGTTTTTGGGTGAAGTATATATTTTTTTGTTGGGAATAAATTTTTGCAATGTCTGATAAACAATCATACGGCAGGAAGTTTTTCCTACACTTCCGTTGATTCAGATAATCTGTGGATTGTGTTTGTTGATATATGCATGTGCCAACTTTCCCAGCATTTTATAATATCATCGTAATAACTTTTTTTTCATACAATAAAATTTTTATAGTGTAAATACGAAAAAGTTATACTGTTATATACTTATTCTTCAAATGTTTTTTCCAGGATAAGCGTTATGATTACTGCGATAGGTACAGCAAGCAATATTCAAACTATTCATAAGATCAAAGCTCATATAATCATACTAATGAAAATCACGACAGGATTCACTCCAAGCGTTTTATTCATCAATAATGGAATCAATACATTATTTTCCAATCGTTGTAATAAGAATACTACACCGACGACAATCAATGCTCAATATATTCAAAAGTTGAGAAATGCAACCAATGCAGCTGATAATCATCCAACAAATGGTCAAATATATGGAATAAATTCTGTCATTGCTACAATAGCAGCAAGCGCTCATTTCTGAGGAAGATCAATACCAAAAATTGCTAATATCCACAATGCAGCATACATTGCAACTCCCATAATAATACAAAGCAAAAGCTGTGATTTTAATCGAATACCAAGTTTTTTATAAATCCTTTCGAGTTTCATGTAGACAAATTTATATTTTTTTTCTCCCCCAAGTCTTGCGATAAATTTCATCACTGAGTCTTTTTGAATAGAAAACAATACAGAAAGTGTTAATACAATAGACGTCTGAGTAATAAAGCTAAAGAACGTACCGACTGCTGTCACTGCCATCGTACCGATATTTTTTGCATACGTTGTTCCTATACTTACTATTTGAGAAATGTTTTGTTGTAACTGTGTTTGTACACCAGCTACTACACCAGGATTGCTAAACGAATCCAAAAGACCAGTCTTTAAACTTCATGGTAACCATCTAATATCTTGAATAACTCCAATCAATGATTTTGTGGTCAAAATATCTTGAAAACTAGCGATATTGTTGATACATATCGTAATGATATCAGAGATCAGATTCAGAACAAATGGGATGATAAATACCATAGCTCATAAAAATGCAACGATCATAAGCAAATATGCTAACGCAATAGTTATCCCTCTGTATGGGATTTTTTTATGGAAAAAATCTATAATAGCTTCCATAGCAAGCGAAATGACATATGCCATGAAAATAAGATAGATAATGTTCAATGATTTATAGACCAATAATCAGATAAAAATAATCAATATTCCAAATATCCAAAATTTCATAAACATTCTATTGGTGAACACAAAAGGAGCGACAGAAGTCTTTTCTTGTTTTTTTTGTTCATCAAGTTTCTTCTCCAGTTTTTCCAATTCCAAAAGCTGTTTTTTGTTGTCAGACTTTATAGACTTAAAAAACTCAGATCCGCTTTTTATGATTTTTTGAATAATGGTCATACTATTGGGACTAAATGAGTAAAAAGTTTTTTGTGTATATATTTTGCATATTCTATATTTTTTTTTGTTCCAGCTTATCGGCAAATCATTTTCGTGCTTGTTCAAATTCTTTTTGTATATAGACAATTGTATCTTTTTTTGAAAAATTTGCAATTTTTTGGATTATTTCTCAGACACGAACCTTAGACACTACAATGAATACTTTATAAAACACATCATTGATAGGCATTTTTATCAGATTATGCTTTTGGATGTCCTGCATAATAGCTCTTTTGACCATATGCCTCATCACAGCCTTTTTGGACAATTTTATGGTAACATGAGAAGAAATTTGATTGTATTTGATACCTGGATATTGCCTGATATAAAAAAAGCCAAACAATCCCTGGCTAAGATATTGCCTTTTTCTTGTCATAAATAAGACATCCTTTCATGTCAAACGATGTTTTTTTGCTAACACGATACACTATCATTAGATAAAAACTTTGTATATTTACCACCTATTGAGAAGATATATCAATATTTCTGAATTTCATTACGCTTCATTTCACAATATCATTTTTACTTGCCATTCCTGCAGCGATTTCCAAAACGTATGTTGATCATGTTTGTGGAGTATATATAGTACAAGGATCTGTTATGCAAGGCTGTGCATTTACTACTTGGACCACAGTAAAATTATCATCAATCCATACAATATCCAAAGGAATGAGTGTGTTTTTCATCCAGAAACTATGAAGTTCTGCTCCTGAAAAGACAAATAACATACCATATTCTTCATCCAAAGTTTCACGGAACATAAGTCATTGTTGTCTTTCCGCTGGCGTACGAGCCAATTCTACCGTAAAACATGATGTTTCACTGCATACTTTTGGTGTGATTGTATTTATTTCGTAAAAATAATTATTTACGATAATATACAAAATAAATACGAACGGAAGGTAAATCACGATCCATATCCAGGGATTTCTTTTAAAAAAATTTCATTTGTTTTTCATATTCAATTAGGTATATACGTTAAACGGTTACAAGAGACAAATTAGTATCTTTGTTTCTTACTATTTTTTATCTTCTATTTTTTATCTTCTATCTTTTTTCATTATGAAACGCTTATTAAAATATCTTGTTATTGTTTTTGTTGCGCTTATCTGTGTATATGGTTTTTGGCTACGGTTGCAATATAAATGAGCTACTGTCATCAAAAAGACCACTTCATCTATCATGACTGAGTTAGCAAAAGTAGAAAAACTTGAAACAGTTACTAAAACATTCACGACAACTATAGAAGGAGAACAAAATCTTTCTTATCTGATTCCTGACATTGGTGCAGACGAAATCATCAGCAGTGCATTATTCAGAGATACACTTTCATTGGACGTAGAATGAATAGTAAACGCAGGATATATTATCGCTAATCTGACTACCTGAGATATTGTCGTCTCTCGTGATGGAACGGTTAGTATTACACTCGGAGAACCTGAAATATTTTGAGTCACGCTTACCGGAACAAGTAAAGCAGTAAAACTCGGTATAACAACACAAAATGAAATAGACATGGAAAATATGTTAAGAGAAAAGGCTCGTGATCTCATTTGGCAAGAAGCGCTCAGCGGAGATATCCTCAAAGAAGCAAAAAACAATGCGCAAAACGTTCTACAAACACTATTACTCAATGCTAATATCCAAATCAAAGAGGTAATTATCAAAGGAACAGGCGATTTACAACAATAAGTCTATTTTCATTTGAAATTAGTATCTGGATTCGTATATAATAGACCGCACATTTTTTGTGTATTGCTCAATTATTTGATTATAGATCAAAAAATAATGGAGTCAAAAAAACAGTTATTATATCAACAATCCCCTTATTTTTAATCATTTAAGCATAATAAAAATGCCAAGAAGAAAAGTAGAAAACAAGACAATAGAAGTCATCCTTTTACAAAACGACAAACATCTCGGAGAAAAATTTGAGATTGTAAGAGTAAAGCCTATTTTTGCTAGAAATATTTTGTTACCACAAAATATCGCTGTTTTAGCTGATCCTGACAACAAAAATAAATTTGCTCAAAAAATGGCAGCAGCAGAAACTGATAGACAAAAGAAAGCTTCTGGTCTAGAAGATCTTTTTGCTAAGCTTAATGCTGATGGAGGTATTGTCCTTGTCAGAAAAGCTAACGCTGATGGAACATTGTACGCAAAAGTAGATGAAAACGATATCGTAGCAAAAATCAAAGAAACATATACTGTTGCTTTAGAACCTCATTACTTAAAACTCAAAAAGAAAATAACTGCTCTTGGAAACTTTACTATACCATTCTTATATAAAGAACTCAAAAAAGATATTGCAATAAAAGTAGAACAAGATCCTGAAGAAGCAGAAAAGATAGCTAAGCACAAGAATGCAAAGATTGCTAAAGCAACTCCAGATGAAGAAGTAAAAGTAAAGAAAACAAGAGAAGAAGTTATGGCTGAAAAAGAAGCTGCAAGATTAGCTAAGAGAGAAGAAACAATCAAGAGACTCAAAGAAAAGTTTAAGGATTAAACTTTTCGATAAAATGATAAATGGCCTTTTGCCGATAAAATGATAAAATTTATCGCGAAGCATTTATCGACAAAGTCATATTGAAGCATAACCATGCTTATCATATCCCGCAATCCTGCGGGATAAAAAAACTCGCCTAGGCGAGTTTTTTTATTACCAGTGGACTTCGGGACCGAATTTCCTATAAAACTACTATTTATTTGTCATGAAAAAATATGCTATTTGAATTGCAGTCCAACTATAAACCAGCCGGAGATCAAATCAAAGCGATTGAGGAGATCAAGAAGCTTTTTGAAAGTGGAAAAAATAAGGCTACCTTGCTCTGAGCTACGGGTACGGGAAAGACCTTTACCATGGCGAATATGATCCAGCATCTTCAGAAACCGACGCTTATCATTTCCCACAATAAGACCTTGGCTGCACAGCTTGCGACAGAATTCAAATATTTTTTTCCTAACAATGCTGTACATTATTTCGTTTCGTACTTTGATTACTATCAGCCAGAAAGCTATCTTCCTACGCAGTGAGTATATATAGAAAAAGAAGCTACTATTAATCAGGAAATAGAGATGTATAGACTTGCAACCATGGCTTCGCTCTTGAGTAGAAACGATGTAATTGTTGTTGCATCAGCTTCATCACTCTACGGTCTGGGACAAAAAAGATTTTTCCAAGAAAACTGTCTGCAATTTGAAGTAGGGAAGCAATATGATTTTAAAGCACTCAAAAAGCAACTCCTCCATATGCAATATAAACCTATTGTTGCCAAGATAGAACATGGAATGTTTGAATTCAAATGAGATATTCTGGATATATTTTCCAGTACAGAAAAATTTGTATACAGATTACATTTCAACGAAGAAATACTTGAATTGATCGAATTCAAAGATTCATTGACCTTTGAACACAAAGAAAATAAAAATAAAGTTACCCTTTGGCCAGCAACACAATTTTTGCAAGACGTCTCTGATATAGATACTATCTTGGAACAAATGAACGCTGAAAAAGAGCTCAGAGTAAAAGAGTTTGAAAAACAATGAATGTTGGTAGAAGCCGAAAGAATCAAGAAAAGAGTGGAATATGATATCAGAATGATCAAGGAAACAGGATTCGTTAATGGTATCGAGAACTACTCTCTCTACTTTGATAATAGACTTCCTGGTGAACCACCTAACACGATTTTCGATTATTTCCCCGATGATTTCTTATTGATCGTCGATGAATCACATATGACATTACCACAGCTCAGAGCTATGCCTGGAGGTGATAGATCAAGAAAAGCAAATCTGATAAAATACGGTTTCAGACTCCCTTCAGCGGTCGATCATAGACCATTGAGATTCGAAGAATTGGAAGGAATTTTGGGACGAAAGGATTTGAAAGATATAGAATTGGATCAAGCGTTTGATATCAGTTCAAATGTGTCGAATACGCACGTAGAAATTTTCAATGCGTATAAAAAAATGAAAACAGCGCGTGGAGAAAATCAGTTAATCACGTTGGTAAAAAAACATAAAAAAGATACCAAATCTATCTTTCTCTCAGCGACTCCCGCTGAATACGAATTGAAATTATCCGACAAAATAGTCGAGCAAATCATCAGACCGACAGGACTTTTGGATCCAATCACCTATGTATATCCAAAGTCTGGAGATTACGATTCACTGATTTTAAGTATGGAAACCTTGATGAAGAAAAAACCACATCTGAAAGAATTTATGGATGGTTATAGCCTAAAAGATGGTGTGGAAGAGGTTTTTAGCAATGAGTAATTTTATATCTTATTATCTGGCAAGTATATGATCAACAATATCGATATACCATCACCTGAAGAAAAAAACCAGAAGCTCAATATTGCCGATATTGAACTTTCTGCCGTTCTTGATACGGATGAATCATATGATATGGCGCTCAAAAACATCGACAAAGTAAGAAAACACTGTCTGGAAACATTAGGCGTCATAGAGGGAAATTCCCTTCTCTATAAGCTCTATAATCAAACAATAAATCATTATCTCAGGAATGGGGCATCGTATTTCATCGGTCGCAATACTGAAGATTCCACCCCAAAAGAGCTTGCCAGGGCCAAAAAGGATTATGTGTTGTTTATATCGGTAATTAGACGTATCGATACCCTGACAGATAACCAAAAAAAAACTTTCTTGGAAAACATGAAAATTCATCACGAAACTCCGCAAAAAATAACCGATAAGACCGAAGACAGCATCATCGTTATGGATCGCATTCTTTCATCAATTCTCTCCAAATAGATTATCATGAAACAGCTATTCAACTTTTCCCTTATCAACTTATGATGCACCAAGAACCTGGTCGATAGCCAATATTTTCTTGGTAGACTTTTTGATATGAGTTTGAAGACGCCTGAAATTCAGATAAATTATTTCACCGATCCTTTCGATAAAGACACTAAAATAGTCTTTTTGAATACCTGCGGATTTATTTCGTCTGCAAGAGACGAGGCGGATGAGACGGTAAAAAAGCTTTTGAAAGCTGGGAAAACAGTATATTTGATGGGATGTGCAGCACAATATTACAAAAAGCTTCAGGGACAAGGGGCAAGAAATAAGGAACAAGGGATAAGTCTTCATTACTTGTCTTGGGGAGATATGAACAATGTCTGAATCAAAGAATTGATGAAGTGATATGATAGTAAAACATACGGTGAATTTGGATTCCCGACATCACCGAGAGTCTATACTAATATCGATCAAAAATATGAATATCTGAAAATCGCGGAAGGATGTGACAATCATTGTACGTTTTGTATCATACCAGACATCAGAGGAAAGCAGCAATCTCTCCCGATGGAAAAAGTTTTGGATGAAGCGAAGCAGATGATCGCAAATGGTATCCAGGAAATTATTTTGATAGCGCAAGATACTACGAGATACGGAAGTGATCTGTATGGTGAGCCGAAATTATTAGAATTACTGAAAAAATTAGATAAACTGAAATGAAATTTCACATACAGACTCCTCTACTTGTATCCCGACATTGTGACCTTGCATCAAATCAAGAAGCTGAAGACATTGAAAAAGTTTATCCCGTATTTTGATATTCCCTTGCAACATATCAGTTCACCGGTCTTAAAAAAAATGGGAAGATTCTATGATGAAGCATATATCCAAAAATTTATTGATCAGATTAAAAAATCCTTTCCGGTTAGATTTATTAGAACGAATTTAATCATCGGATTCCCTGGCGAAACGAAGCAAGATTTCGAGAAACTCATGAAATTCGTAGATGAAACAAAGTTTGATAATATAGCGTTGTTTGAATATCACGATGAACCTTTAGCAGCTTCAAGCAAGTTACCTGACAAAGTCGATGATACTGAAATAAGAAAAAGATTTACCAAAATTAGACAGATGGTGAATAAGCAATTACTCGAGAGAGAAGCAACAAGAAGGTGAAAAGAAGAAACGTGATATATTATGGAAATTGAACATTGACGTGTCCTCGAAGGAGGGAAATTGAACATTGAAAATTTGGTCGTAAGACCATTGTTGCATTGTCCGGAAATTGATGACGTAGATGAAATTGAGTTGAAACAAGTAACGTGAGTTTTCGATGAAAAGAATGAGTTGGAAATAGGCGATAAAATCGTATATACAGTGTAAACAACGTGCCTACGTCATTCCGGCGATAAGTGTTGCAGCCGGAATCCAGTTTGCTTTGTATGGATTCCCGATCAGGTCGGGAATGCCGCCGCCGTAATGGATAATTTTAAATTGTAAATTAGCTCTCATGGCACTTACTCCTGAGCTCCAATCATTAGCAGATATTTTATGTGAAACAAAACTTGTTTGACTCCTTGCTCCTAGTTTTCCTGTAGACTTTGAGTATCCACAAATTATTTTGGATTTAAAAAAAATTGGAGTAGAAAAGGTTGTCGAACTGACCTACGCTGCAAAATTGATCAATATGGAATACGAGAAAATCCTCAAAGAAAATCCGAGTAAAAAATATATTTGTCCAAATTGTCCTACGATAGTGAAGATGATCGAATTCAAGTATCCAGAATTGAAAGAGTTTATTATCGATGTCGCTTCTCCTATGGTCATCATGGATAGATTTGTAAAAAAAGAATATTGACCTGAATATAAAACACTTTTTATCGGACCATGTTTGGCAAAAAAAATGGAAGCGAAAGAATATGGGATTGATTATGCTATCACCTTTAAAGAACTTCAAGAAATTATTAATGATCATAAAGAAAACAATATATTGGATTGTGAATTTACGTTTTCTGTAACAGAAGACGGTACACCTGACTTCGATCATTTTTATAACGATTATACCAAAGTATATCCACTTGCATGATGAGTGGCAGATAGTATGCATTACAAGGGTATCCTGACAAAAGATCAGATTCTCGTAGTTGATGGGCCTACTCAGATAGATGCTGGCATACAGGAATTCAAAAACAATAAGAATATAAAATTCCTTGATATCTTAGCCTGCGAATGATGATGTATCGGCGGTCCAGGTATGATGTCAAAAGAGCCTATTGAAGTAAAAAAACAGAAAGTGCTTGAGTATAAAGAACATTGTAAAAAAGATAAAATCTGATCCAAACTCGGAAAGTTCGAATACGGAGAAGACTTAGATATTACTAGATAAATTAGAAAGCATTTAGTCATTGCCAACGTAGTGAAGCAATCTTAATTATATTCTATCTCTAATGAATAAGATTTGATACATATACATATTAGCAAGTAAGAAAGACGGTGTCTTATATGTTTGAGTTACAAATAATTTATTGAGGAGGATTTATGAGCATAAACAAGGATTAGCAGACTGATTTACTAAAAAATATC
>JAEHHG010000009.1:0-16936 GCA_019248075.1 Candidatus Gracilibacteria bacterium S5_H10
TTGACGAGGATGCAACATTATATAAAAATGGAAGTGAGAGAGGTACAGGCGTATTCGTACAAAATTGAGATGACATCTATATTAGTGTAAGATCAAGTAACAGATATGACAGAACTGTCTATGGAACACTCACCATAGCAAATAGAGCTTTGGAATTTGCTGTAACCACTAAAAATGAGTCTGATAGTGAATGTACGTTGTCAGATGATGATATGGATACCATACAAACCATCTTCGATAGTTTGATAGAAAACTATTCTTGAGAAACAAGCAGATATGATGAATTCTTATATACTATGGAAAGTATGCTTTCTGATGAAATTGATTTTACTAATGACTGTAATCTTAGTTATCTTCAAACATTGATTGAGGATGAACTTGGCATCGAACAAGGAAGTATCAATACTGGTGTACATATAGCTCCTAACTGTAAAGAATATACTATAAGCTATGATGCAACAAATTTAAGTTATACTTCTCCGACACTTACTAATGTCACTTATTTTGCTAACCGCGACAGTTTAATAAGATATATTGATAGCAAAAACCCAGGAGATTGTCATATCAATACCTATTGAGTTTCTTCATGGGTATTTACCAATACTGATTCTAGCAAACATGTAGCGTCAAACGGTAAAATATATGCTATCACTATAGAATCCGGTAAATATACATCAACAAATTTCGTCTATAAAAAATACTTTAGCACACTTGCTGAATTACGTAGTTATATAGACAAAAACAACACACCAAGTGAAATCTGGAATCACACCGTAGATACCAGTTTCACACCACAAACGTATATAGCGCCAAATGGGAAAGAATATAAAATCTATAAAACAAATAGATGATATATGTCGTATAAACTCATGAAGGTAAGATACTTCTCTAGCCTATCAGATATCCAATACTATATCAACATAAATAACAAATAAATTTATAAAAAAAAGACTCTGCGAAGTAGCAGGGTCTTTTTTTCTCTATAATGATTATGTTGTTTCATGCATTATCTTGTGCATGATTCCATTGATTAGTTTCGGAGCTCAATCGTCTGAATAACGCTTTGCGAGTTCTATCATTTCGTTTAATAAAACTTCTTTGGGAGTATCCATTTCTTTCCATTCTGTATATCACAAAAGGAATATTGCTTGATCCAAAGGATCCATCTGTCTGTATTCGAATGTCTGAGCATAACTATTCACTTTTTGCAATACTTCTTCAATATATTTTGTGAATTGTATACCCACCACAGAAATGTAATCAAAATCTATATCTTCAGTCAGTCGTTCATCAAAAAATCAGTCAATAAATTCTTTGAAATCTTCCAAAGTATAGACCTTAATGTGTTGCTCTATTTGTTCCTTCAGCTTATTCTTCTCTTCATCATACATTCACTCGTCAGTCTTGAATATATAGTCAATAAATAACGATTCTGTAAGCACCTTATCCTGCAAAAGCAGATTAACAAAAAAACAATGCTGATACAAATAGGAAAGTACTATTTTTCTCGCATTGATTCTTTGTTTGATATTCATGTGATAGAAACTAAGGAACTAAAGATCACTTCTAGTATAAAGCCACAAGCTTGAAGCTTAAAGCTTTAGTCTTTTAGCTATATATTATGCGTCTACTACAGTATCTTTGCTTTTGCTTTTGATGGTAATTACTTGTTTTCCTTTGTAATATCCACAAACGGGACATACTCTGTGAGAAAGCTTTTTTGCTCCACAGTTTTTGCATATAGAAACTTTATGTGTACTTACCATTCTTTTGATATTTAGCATTTCCCATGTAGAATGTCTTTGGCGTCCTTTTGCCTGGGAAATTTTCTTTTTTGGTCCGATTGTCATAACTAACGATGAATTGATAAAATGATTAATATTTTATTTATCCAGCTTTGCTGGACTACAGCTAACTGCATTGTTCTCGCATCCAACTAATGGTTGGTGATCGAACGAAAATGCGATGGTAAAATCCTTTAAAGAATTTTCGGCGTCTTATTTAACATCTACAACAGTCTTGAGATATTTTCTTCCATCAAATCTTGCTTTTTTCTTTTTGCTGAAAGTAACTGTTCCATCTACTTTTGCGTGAACAGAAAAATCACTTCCTAAATATGTGTTGTTTCCACATTCATATTTGGATCAATTTTGTCTGATAATAATATTACCTGCAACAGCTTTTTGTCCCCCGAACACCTTCACGCCTCTATACTTTGGTTTCGAATCTCTAAGGTTTTTTGCCGATCCACCGGCCTTTTTGTGTGCCATTTTGCTATATAACTAACGATAAAAGACGAAAAAATGATTTTGTAGGCTTGTGTATAGTAATTTCGATACTATTTTCAAGCTTTACTTTCACAAAATACTCCGAATTATTGTTGGATATCTATTCCATGATCTTTTCTATAAATTTCACCTACTGGCAAGAGTCTTCCAATAATAACATTTGATTTCAAATCAGATAATTGATCTATTGATCACTTAAGTGATGAAGCCACCATTACTCTTATAGTCTCTTGGAACGAAGCTGCAGACAACCAAGAATCAGTCTCTTTAGCGATATTGGTCAATCCAAGTGCCAATCTCTTTCCTTTGGCAGCTTTCTTTCCTTCAGCTTCAAGTTCTTCATTTACCTTAATAAATTCTTCGTATTTGATATATGTTCCTGGTATGAAACTACTATTTCCAGAATCTTCGATAAAGACCTTTGAGAATAATTGTTTCACTACTACTTCGATATGTTTATCATTCAAATCTTGTCCCTGAGATCCATATACTTTCTTGATTTCTCTAATAATATATTTTTGAGCTTCTAAATCGCCTACAATACCTTTGTATTCTTTTACTGACAATGATCATGTGGTAAGTATTTCTCCTTTAAACACTTCTTCTCAATCCTTTTTGATAGCATTGAGTCCTGTCAATGTCTTCACATATTCCTCTTGGATACCAATAACTATATGATCAGCTTTGATTTCCAATACCTTACCTCCTTCTTTTACTTTAAGTTTACTCTTTCCTTTTGAAGCAAATATTCCTCATTTTTTCACTTCTTCTCATTTTTTTACATCGACTTTGTATCACTCTTTGAGTAGATATGTCTTTTTTTGATATTCAGAAACAACTTTTACATATCTAAGTTTATTTGTTTCATAGAACGATACTTTTCCATCGAAAGGAGCAATGATTGCTGGTGTTTTTGGATCTCTTACTTCAAATAATTGTTTTACTCTATCTATACCTTGTGTTTGTTCTCATCATTTTGCTACTCATCCTTCATGGAAGGTATCAAGTGTCAACTGTGTTGATGGTTCTCCTATAGACTGTGCAGCAATAATACCTACTGGCACTCATACTTCTACAATTCTTCTTGTAGAAAGATCAGTTCCATAACATTTTTGACAGATTCCACTAATACTATGACATATCAATGGTGTTCTTACTTTCACTTCTTCTATCCCCATATCTTCTATCAATTTTACGCTTTCTTTGTCTAACAAATCATCCTTGCTCAAAATCACATTCTTTTTCTTATCAAGTATATCTTCTGCAAGTATTCTTCCTGAAATCAGACTATAAAAATTATCTCCTCTAAGCTCTGATTCCTGTTTTCCGTAAACGACATATTGATGCGTTCCACAATCATTTTCTCTGATAATCACTTCTTGTGATGCGTCACAGAGTTTTCTTGTCAAATATCAAGATTCTGCTGTTCTCAATGCTGTATCTGCTTTTCCTTTTCTTCATGCATGCGCAGAGATAAAGTATTCAATCGGTCTCAATCCTTCAACAAATGAATTTTTGATCGGAAGCTCGATAATTTCTCCTTGTGGATTAACTACTAACCCCTTCATACCTGCAATCTGTGTCATATGTGTCTGTGATCATCTTGCTCACGAATCTACCATTGTATACAAATCCTGTCCTGGTCCTGTGATAGATTTTAGACTTTCTTCGATCTTCTTTTTTACATCACTCCATATCTTAATAACGAATCTGTGTTTTTCTTCTTCTGAAAAGAATCCTTTGAAAAAATATTTATAGACTTCATTTGATTTAAGATCTCCGATTTTCAGTTCTTCTTCTTTTTCTTTTGGCACTTTCATATCAAGGATGTTAACTGAGTTTGATCCAAGCGTTGCATATTTAAATCCAAGATCTTTGATATCATCAGCTACATATACTGTTGTCTGCATACCGCATTCATCGAATATCCTACTCAATAATTTTTTAAGATCTTTATTTTTCAATTTCATATTGATAAATTTGATTTTATCAGGAAGGATTGAATTGAAGATCACTCTTCCCACCATAGTTTCAATCGGTTCTCCGTTGAAATTCAGAATAATTTTATCTTTTACAAACAATTCTCCGTTTTCATAACTAATCAAAACATCTTCTATGTTAGAGAATATTCCTGTCGTAGGTTTTTTTTGCCATTCTTCTTCTGTGAGATATTGCGGAGTCCTATTGTCAAAGAAGTCAGTCAGATAATACACTCAAAGTACCATATCTTGTGAATGTGCAATAGTCGGTTCTCATGATCCTGGTTTCAAAATATTTTTGTCTGCAGCAATAAGTTCTCTCGCTTCTTTTTGCGCTTCATCAGAAATCGGCAAATGGATGGCCATCTGATCTCCATCAAAATCGGCATTGAATGATGGACACACCAACGGATGGATTCTTATTGTCTTTCCTGGCATAAGGACAATCTTGAATGCTTCGATAGAAAGCCTGTGCAATGTAGGCGCACGATTCAACAATACCCATTTGTCCTTGATAACTTCTTCAAGGAATTTCAATGCTAATGGTGATTCTTCTTTGATAAGTTTTTCAGCTTGTTTAGGCGTATATACGATTTTCTTTTCGATCAATTTTCCGATGATGAACGGAGTAAACATTTTTACTGCGATATAAATCGGCAATCCACATTCATCAAGTTTCAATTCAGGACCAACGGTGATGATTGATCTTCCTGAGTAATCTACTCTCTTTCCCAATAGATTTTTTCTAAAGATACCTTCTTTTCCAGAAAGCATATCAGAAAGAGATTTGAACACTTTGATACCAGCACCACTTCATCCTGCAGCACCAGCTTTTTCTCCTACGAGAAGATTATTTACGGATTCTTGTAACAGTCTGATCTCATTTTTCTTTACGACATCAGGCATTCCTACTTGAATCATTTTTTTCAATCTTATATTTCTCATCAGTACACGTCTATAGAACAAGTTAACATCTGATGATGCAAATTTTCCTCCTTCAAGTTGTACTACTGGTCTAAGATCAGGCGGAATAACCGGTAATTTCTTAATTACCATATTTTCTGGTTTTACCCCAGAAACATGTAAATTGATAAGTAATTTGACTAATGAGATAAGTTTTTTTCTTTGTTCTTCTGATTTTGTGTCTTTATATGTTTGGATTGTTTTTTTGATATCTTTTTCTACATCAATATTTTGTAGCATTCTAAGAATACCTTCAGGACCTGATTGAAATACGATTAGATGAGAAAATTTTGCGAAAATATTTCTAAAATCATTCTCAAAAATAGTTGATCCTATATCCAAATCAGCGACGATAGATTTAATTCTATTAAATTCTTTATCCAAAGATTCTTTGTTATCTTCAAATAGTTTTTGTAATTCTTTGAGTTTTTTTGCGTTACCTTTTTCCTTTTCTACCTCAGATGCATACAATTGTTCGAGTTCTTTGATCTTTCCATCAAAATCTTCTTTAATACTCGTCTTTATTTTTTTCTCAAAATCTTTGTCAACCTTTTGGACTAAGATATATTTTACAAAACTCAATATTTTATCAATTTCATTTGCAGAAAGTCCGAGCAATTGATTTACTCATCATGATGGACTTGACTTGTACCACGCATGAAGTACAGGAACTGCAAGTTCTATATGTCCCATTCTTGATCTTCTGACCCTTGATGTTGTCACTTCTACTCCACATCTTTCACAGACAATCCCCTTATATCTCACTCATTTATATTTTCCACAACTACATTCATAATTTTTTACTGGTCAAAAAATTGATTCACAAAACAATCATCCTTGTTTAGGTTTTCCTGTTCTATAATTTACGGTATCAGGATTATCAACCACTCCATGCGACCATTTTTCTATGTCTTCCACAGAAGCGAGCCTTACAATCAATCCTTCAAATTTTGTTTTGTTCATACTAATATCCTTAGTAAGAAAATAAATGACTTAACTTAATGACTAAGAGATACAAGATGCAAGATGCAAGAACCATTCAGTTATATCACTATAAATGTTCATGCATCATGATCATGCATCAGTTATTTTTATTCTAATTCTCAGAAATCTTCCATCTCTTGTATTACATTACCGATAATTTCTTCTTTTTCCTGTCCGATATCCTCATCACTAATATTTTCATCTCCTTCTCAAGAAATAGTGCTCTTCATTACTCCTGAAAGTCAGAGATTGACTATTTTTTTGATTCTATCTTCTTGGACTATTTCAAGTTCTTCGATACTTAATGGTTCTATATTTTGACACAATCCTTTGAATAAGTAGGTCAATAAATTGAATGATTCAGGTAATCCACCAATCTTAGGTTTTTGTCCTTTGATGATAGATTCATATAATTTGTTTCTTCCGATAACATCATCTGATTTTACTGTAAGCATCTCTTGAAGGGTATATACTGCAGAATATGCTTCTAGTGCCCACACTTCCATCTCTCCAAATCTTTGACCTCATTGTCTAGATTTTCCTCCAAGCGGTTGTTGAGTGATCAATGAATATGGTCCTACTGATCTTGCATGGATTTTGTCTTCTACCATATGAACAAGTTTAAGAATATGCATATATCCTACGGTCACTTTCTGATCATATTTTCTTCCGTTTTCTCCGTTGTAGATATTGAATTTTAAATCATCGAATCCACACATCTTAGTAAATTCTGTCAAATCTTCTGATGAAAATTTTGAAAATGTAGGAACTGCAAATTTTACACCAAAATGATTTGCTATAAATCAGAGTTGAGATTCAAACAACTGTCCCATGTTCATACGAGAAATTACTCCAAGCGGATTTAAACATACATCTACTGGTTTTCCATCTTCCGTAAACGGCATATCTTCTTCTGGAACAACAATAGAGATAATACCTTTGTTTCCATGCTTTCCAGCAAGTTTATCTCAGACTTCTATCTTTCTTGTACTAGCAACATAGACTTTTATTTTTTTTCTTACTCCTGCCATCAAATTATCTCATTTTTTTGCATCAAGAATAACTACATCTATTACTTTTCCTTCATTACTTCCTGATGGGACATATAATGAAGTATCTTTCACATTCTTTGACTTATCTCCAAATATTGCTTGGATAAGTTTTTCTTCCGGTGTAAGTTCTCCTTCAGATTTTGGAGTGATCTTTCCGATAACGATATCTCCTCATTTTACGATAGATCAAATCCTTATCACTCAATCTTCGTCAAGATTTTTAAGTTTAACCATAGAGACTCAAGGAATATCATTTGTTGTTTCCTCAGGCCCAAGCTTAGTATCTGCTACTTCTATTTCGTATTCTTCAATTTGAAATGAGCTTAATTCGTCATCTTTTACCAATCTCTGAGAAATAACAATAGCATCTTCATAATTATATCACTTCCATGGCATAAATGCCACTCTCAGACTCTTTCCAAGCGCCATTTCTCCATTTACGGAACATGGGCCTTCTGCAAGCAGATCACCTTTTTGCACTTTTTGCCCCAAAGATACTCTTGGTTTTTGATTTATACATGATTTACTATTTGATCTTGCAAAAATAATCAATGGATATTCTTTGATACCTGTTTTATATTTTACTTTCACTCTTTTTCCATCAACATAAACAACTTCTCCTTCAGCTTCAGCTTTGATAACTGCATGGGTCATTTGTACAATATCTCTTTCCAATCCTGTTCCTACCAAAGGTGCATCATTTTTTAACAAAGGCAATGCTTGTCTTTGTTGGTTTGTTGCTATAGACGCACGCACCGCATCGTTATGATCTACAAATGGGATCAATGAAGTATTTGGTGAGAATATTTGTGAAGGATTAACATCTACATGAGTAATATCTCCCACATGAAACATACCCATCTCAGTAAATTGTCTCGCTGCTACACGAACCTCAGTGATATTGTTGTATGCATCAATAGGTGTTGTAGCATCAGCAATACAGCATCTTTCATCTAATTCAGGAGAAATATATTCTACTTCATCAGTAAAGAATGGCTTAACTGCTATTGTTGTACCAGTTTTTCCATACATTTTTTCGATTTCTTTTGCTGATTTCTCATCAATATAATGATCTTCTTTTATTATTATTTTTTTGAGTTGTTTTCCTTTTGCATCCAATTCGTGAATATCACGGTGGGCTATCTTATTTATCAATTGATCTTTTTTTGCTGGTACTTCACGATAAATTTTAAGTGCTGGTGTTTCCAAAAATCATTCATCATTTACACGAGAATATAATGACTGATAGATTACCAAACCGATATTTTGTCCTTCTGGAGTTTCAATAGGACATATTCTTCCATAATGTGATGGGTGAACATCACGAACTTCAAATTTTGCTGTTTCTCTCTTTAGTCCGCCAGGTCCAAGCGCTGTAATCCTTCTTTTGTGTTCTATCTCTGATAATGGATTGATTTGATCCAAAAATTGAGAAAGCTGTGAAGTAGCGAAAAAACTCTTGATCGCATTGTCTATAATCTTGAAGTTTACTAAATCAGTTATTTTTAGTGGACTTTCCATATTTAGAATAGAGAGTTTTCCTTTGATGCTCTTTACAAATTTTCTCATTACGGGTTGAAGATGTGCATAGAGAATCTCTCCCATAGATCTGATACGTTTATTGGAAAGATGATCAGAATCATCAGTATAATATCATTTTTTGAAATTTGAAATATTGAAGAGATATTTGAGCGCACCTATCAAATCTTCACCATCAAAAATATTCGCTATATCACCATCCAAAGGTTTATTGATTCATAATTTAGCATTAAGTTTTCTTCTTGCAATTCTTCACATAAAAATCCTTTCTGGAGAAAGAAATTGTGTCTTCAAATAATTGAGCGCACTTTCTTGATCAATCAATTCTCCTGGTCTGATTTTGTTATATACAAATTCTGCAGCTGACAATGCGTCAGTAGTAGTATCTTTTTTGAGTGTTGTCTCGAGATAATTAAAATCTTCTTCATCAAATGTATCTTGGAAAAAAGATCTAATACTTTCATCAGTCTCTATTCAGAAAATTCTCAATAATGTCGTAATAGGGAATTTCCTTGATTTATTGATTCTAGCTACGACTACTCCAGACTTCTCTGTCTGTACCTCCAACCATGGTCCATTTTCTGGGATGACCTTAAAAGAATATCTAAACTCTTTTTTAGCAAAAAATATACCGTATGATCTAATGATTTGCGAGATAATTACTCTTTCTACTCCATTGATGATATATGAAGCTGATGGTGTCATAAGTGGCAAAATACCTATGTTTGCACGTTTACTAAACAATGTTTTTTCTGTTTTTTTCTTCCCATCATCATGGATTTCATTTAATTTTACCTTACCCGTAATGATTCCACCATACGTTAATTCTTTTTTCTTACAATTTTTTACATCATCAATAGGCTCAGATATTTTTATATCATCTATCTCTACATACATTTTTTCTCATGCAATATCCCATACAGGATTGATATTGTCAAAAAGTTTATTGATATATTTTTTGATAAAATTTTCATATCCTTTTTTTTGGAGATCAAGCAAATCAGGGAATGCAGCAAACTTTTTTGGATTACGCAAAAATATTCTATCTCATTCTCTATAGAAATTTTTGAATATTTCTGGTATATGAATTGGTTTCGTTTTTGCAGTAGTCTTGATAGGCTTACTCAACGACACAGTAGTTTTCGCACTTGTCTTGATTTTTTTCTCTTCAACTTTAGCAACTTTTTTTGCTGGAGCTTTAGTTTTCTTTTGTATAGATACAGGCGTTTTTTTTATTGGTTTTTTAGTCTTTTTAATTTCTTTTTTTGGTTGAGAAGTTTTTTTTGATTTCATAAGGTTATTTGTGATAAGAAAATAAACAATGAATGTGTTTTATGGGAAATGTAGCCAAAAATTTTCTTTCTCTAAAAACAAAAAAATTCAAAAATCCGATTAAGATCTTTGAACGGTTAATTGTTTTCTCCCCTTTCTTCTCCTTCTACTTAGCAACGCTCTTCCTGTCGCAGTTTGCATTCTTTCTCTAAATCCATGTTTTCCTATCCTTTTTTTTCGAGAATACTTTCTCACCCTTCTTAATTTACTAGCCATTTTTATAATGTTAAATACTAAATTTTAGATTTCATTGTCTGCTTAATAATCTAATTTTTCTTGTATTCAATAAATCCGAGTTCTCTTGCTCTAAGTATTGCTGTCTTGATTTTCTTTTGTGTAGATACAGAGTTTTTAGTATATGCTCTTGGTTTGATGTTACCAAATCTTGTGATATATTTTTTGAGCATTGGTATAGCTTTTCGATTGATATATTTATCGTTCTTTTTGTCTGAGAAAAAAGTAACTTTCTGTCAAAGTTTTTTTGAATCCCAAGACTCTATAATAGCATTGAGTTCTTCATTTGTTTTTGCAAAATGTACAAAGTTTTCAGATTTTTCTATTCTGAAAATAAAGTATCTTTTGATTGCTTTATTATATAAAACATTTTTTTTGATCATATCCAAATCTTCAGCTTGTGCCTCAATACAATATGAATACACATATGCCTTATCATTTCAAGCCTTATTAGCTAAATTGTACGCTAATTGCTGAATTCCCATATCATCTTGATCAACAATGTTTTTTTTGATGATTTTTTCAAACTCAGAAACAACTTCTTTGCGGTTAGTTTCTGACAAGGATGCGTCAAGCAACAATACTACATCATACTTTTGCATATTAGTTTATTATAAATTAAAGGACTGGTTTATATTTTAAATTATGATCAAATTGCCATTCTTACAAATTTTTTTACTTTCATATCAGCTGGCAAAAGCTCTTTGATTTTTTTTGCTCCATCTCTGATATATTCTTGTTCTAGAAGAACAACATCTGCTAATGCTTTGTGTATCTTACCGTCAACAATTTGAGCTATCATAGCTTCTGGTTTTCCAGCAGCCTTGAGTTCAGCTCCAAATTCTTCTTTCATCTTTGCTAATTCATCAGCGTTTACTTGATCGAAACCAACATATGTAGGATTCATCGCTGTCACTTGCAAAGCAAGTTCTTTTGCTACTTCATCATTTCCTCCTTCGAAGAAAATAAGCGTAGCAACTCTATTTCATGGATGATTGTAAATAAACGCTTTTTCTGTTGTCACCAAGACTCCACCGATATTCATATTTTCTCCTGTTTTTCCCATAAATTCTTTAACTTCATTATCAATAGTTTCTGCTATTGAAGGTTCAAGATCTTCCAATGATTTTACTTCTTTTGCACTTTCAGCGATTTTATCAAGAACTGAATCAAACAACGCTTGAAAATTTTCGTTTTTTGCTACAAAATCTGTTTCACAGAGAAGTTTAAGCCCTACTATTTTTCCATTTTTTTCTACCATCTTAACTATTCCTTCTTTGGTTTCTCTTTCTGTTCTGTTTCCTGCTTTAGCGATTCCTTTCTTTTTGAGGATTTCCTGTGCTTTTACAAGATCATCTCCTGCCTCAAGCAAAGCTTCTTTACAATCTTTGAGAGGAGCAAACGTAATTTCTCTTAATTGTTTTAATAATTCTATATTTCACATATTTGTAGTATAAATGAATTAAATACGATAAGAATATGTATATTTACGAGATCTGTAGATCACATACGATAAACAAGAATAATCAGTTTCAATCATCAGAATCTTTATATATTTTTTGGTTTATTTTCTGGAATTTTTTCATCTTTGTTAACTTCAAACAGTGTCATAATCCATTCTCCTAATCCGAGAAATATTGCTAATTTGTTCTCTTCTGCAATGGTATATTTTCCATCTCGAGCACGTTTTACAAAGATACCCAAGAACACAATCATAATAATCACGGCAAATATAGGAATGTATTTTATCAGAGGAATAAACATAAATATCGAGGTAACCACAACAAGAAGAAGAAAAACCGCCCACCATCACAAAGCTTGTTTAAGATGGAAAGATTCAAAATCGCTTTTTTTTTGATTATTGAATGCAACAACAATAATCCCTATAAGGAGATACATCATTACTGCTCTCTTTTTCTCGGTACTACTCGGCATATACAATTCTTTTGTCGGTTGTGATACCGTAGTAATAGGTACATTTGTTTCTTCCATATGAATCCAAAGAGAAGATAAATTGCCATAAGCAACTTCTATGCACAAAAATTATGCACTAAACATATTGTTTAGAACAAAATCTACGCTCTTATGACTTCACATATTTGCAAGTACAATGCTATCTTCTGCCCATCGCCTAGAAAAATTCGTTCCTGCAATGATGATATTTTGGGCGTCAGGAGTCTTGGTCAATTCATTGACAAAGCTATCCATCATTTGCCCATCAAGCACTATTACTAATTCTGGTTTCCTACTTAGATTTTTTACTCCTTTATAAATTTTCAATACTCTTGCAAGTTTTCTCTTGTATACTAATTGCTCTTTTTTGGTTAATGAAAGATAGTTTTCACTATCTACAAAGCGAGCCATAGTATTCATAGATTCTATCCTTTTTTTGAGTGTTTCAAAATTCGTCAAAAATCCAGAAGGAAGTTTGTAATTGAGATAATTAAATCCATATTTTTCACCTAATTTTTCAAGTTCATCTGCATACATTTTCTTTTCAGATACTACCAAAATTTCTTTTCCATCAGCTTTAGCTTGCTGGATTTTCTTTTTGGCATTTTCGATCTGCTCTATGATGGATTCGGGATTTATCACAGCTATATTATTTACAACTCCAGCCCAATATTTGTTTGTTTTTGGGTGAGCTTCGCTTTTGAGCGTACCAATATGAGCTTGTGCCTCGATTACATCGTTTACCGATATACTCATAATTTTTTACTTTTTGAATAAATAAAGTGGAATTTGGAATTTATATCTTGAAATTTATTGTTTGAATACACAAATCGAATTCAACATCTAAAATTTCTCAATATCCAAAATTCTTACTTAAGGGTAATAGTAGCTCCTTCAGCTTCCAATTTAGCTTTGATACCTTCAGCTTCTTCATACTTAACTTTTTCTTTAAGTACTGTAGGTGCTTTTTCTACTAAATCTTTAGCTTCTTTGAGTCCAAGTCCCATAAGCTCTTTAACAGCTTTGATAACTCCAATCTTTTGTTGTCCAATATCAGTCAATTCGATATTAACTGTATCAGCATTTCCAGCAGCTCCTGCTTCAGCAGCACCACCAGCGGCTCCTCATGCAACTACCATAGCAGCAGCACTAACACCAAATTCTTCTTCCAATCATTTTACTAATTGGTTTAATTCTACTGCACTCATCTCTTTTACGAGATCCATTATCTTCTGTGCATTCTTTGTAAGTTCCATCTCTTGAAACAATTATAATATAAAGAATATTTTACAACTAAGTAAACTAATTAATTATTAAGCAGCTGGAGTTTCTTCTGTTTTTTCTTGGATTGCTTCGCTCTCGCTCGCAATGACTTCTTCTTTAACCTCAGCTTTAACTTCTGCTTTTTCTTCTATCTTTACTTCTTCTATTTTTTCTTCTTTAACTTCTGCTTTAGTTTCTTCTTTTATTTCTGCTCCACCATTTTTCTTTGCGATCTCACTAAGAACACAAGCAAATGATTGTAATGGATAGTTGAATAAGTAGCAAAGTTTTGACAGTAATTCTTCTTTTGTAGGTACATTAGCAAGTTCGTTAACATATTCACCACCTTGCCATTTTTTTTCAAACCATCCTCCAATAAAAGAAAATTCTGATCCTTTATTATTTTTTTTGAATTCTTTCAAATATTTATTGATTACTTTGAGCGGACCAAATTCATTTTCATGTGCGTACAAAGCAAATACTGGACCTTCTAACACATCAACTTTTACATCTTCAAGTCCTGCATCTTTAAGTGCTTTGAGAAAAATTCTTTTCTTGATAATATTCATTTTTCCATCAGCAGCTTTAAGTTCCATCCTAATAGTATTAGCAACTGGCACAGATACTCCTTTTTGTTGTACAATAACTGCGTTATTTGCACCACTAAGATCTTGAGTATATTGCGCTAAGAGTTGTTTCTTTTTTTCTTTAGTAATAGTCATACTATATACCTTAAATAATTAAATATTACTCTCAAACAAAAAAAAGACTCGTTTCGAGGCTCTTATACAAAAAATATTTATTTGTATCTGAACCTAGGTAGGAATTGGCATTTTATGCTTTTAGCAACCTACTGTCTTTGGTGTTTCAGGTAGTGTTATAGAAAAAATTGGAGGAAATGCAAGAGAATTTTTAGAGTTTATTTTGTTTTTACCACACCAACATATTATTCCACTTGTGGCTTTTGTATTTTATGCACACTAACATCGCCACGTCCATCAGTTTCTTGTTCAAGAAATACATTATATGTATTATTATTCTTATCATATTCAATGTTTCTTAGAAGTTTCAATTTTTCTCATTTGGCTATTGTTAGCTCGCATTCATCCATATATTCTGAATATGGCGCAGAATAAATTCATTTAGGATTTTTAATATGCAATATAACTTTGGGAACATCAGCTCATCCATATGGAAAACTTTTAACTTTTTGTGCACTTACTGTTGTGGAAGTTATCTTATCTGTTACCATTCAATTTTCTTTTTTTATCTTATCCAAAAAATTATTACATTCAGAACGAGAAAGAAAACTTATATTTCTATACACCTCTCCTGTTGGTGTCTCTCATAGCATAGATTGTATATTAGCAACCCTATCAGAGAGAGTCAATTGCTTTTCACGGAAAGCTTTACCACACAAATCCAACATAATATAATCGATCATTATTTTACTTGGATCCGTCTCTATACTTCCGTTAACTGTAGAGCTAACATACTCATATCTATGTGTCGTATACCTAATAATACTCCGCATATATATATCGTTTTTGAAAGAATCAATCATACCTTTTTTATCCAATCATGGAAACAAATCCTGTCCCCATACACTTCACATTGATGTCCGATCCAATATCGTTAAAAAAATTTTTTTCTCTTCTATAGACAGAGTCTCATACTCTTTTGTATGTATGAATTCAAATATTGTATTGCTTAATATCTTATTTTTTTCTCGATCTTTTTTCCCCCATATATCATTATATTCACTAACAGCTCATTCAATTTCATGTATTCTCTTAAAAAAAGCTTTCTTTGTATTTATAGCATTTTTATAGTTTTTTCTATCAACAATACCATTTTCTCGTAATATATTTACTACTTCTTCATCAACTTCCACATAATTTTTTCTTAAAAAATCATTTATTTCAGTTACTGATGAAAATTTTTTGATCAAGATTTTATTAAATATATTTTCTTTATTCTCTATTAAAGTATTAATAGTCTCTTCTCATGTACTGATTTGTTGAGAAAGATATTTTTCGTTTTCTAACTTTACTACATCTTTTCTCTTTTGTTTTTCTGTTTCTTCTATTAGTTCTCGTTCTTTTTGTTTATCTATTAATCATTCCAATTCTCCCCATCTTGCCATCGGTGTAATAGAAAGTATGTTTAGATAATTAGGGACTCCTGCTTTAGAAAGTTTGAATGCTATATTCGCTGCTGTTTTTACCTCTTGTACATGTTTATCCCATTCTGGTGTACCTTCTTGTAATCCATAAGTATATAATCAGTTCGGATTAGTTAGTATCTCTACAATATACTCTTCTGATGAAAAGCGATCGGTCATGTATGCTACAATTTCATCTTTTACTGCTGTTCTCTCTTTATGCGCAATAATCAGACTATTAAGTCCATGTCTCGTTTCATGAACTTGTGTTTTATAATAATTTTTGGATAATTTATCACCTTTTACTACAGTAAGCGTATTTTGTAAATCATCTATTAATGATAATTTAGTAGAAAATCATCATGATTGTTTGTTAATTATTTCTCCATTTGTTTTTTTGTATATCTTTTCATTTTCATCAAAAACTATTTCGGGATCACTATTACTAATCTTAATATAATCTAGATCATTTTTTATATAGAACGTAAGTCACGCACCATTTCTTTCTACCACCACATCTCCTTCTATATCTTTCATCGGCAATCATCTCATATCACACAATAGTTTTTTTGGATTATCTTTATATTCAGGCATCTCAAGATATTTCTCTATATTAATAATATTTGTCATATATTGTGTAATAGTGGACATTACTTGCCATTGAACCCCTCAATCCATATTTTGTATATATGGGAATATCTCCTTCAATATCAGTCCTATAGAATCTTCTGTTATATTTTCCAGAAAATTAATCTTTTTTTCCATAATCATTATAACATTAGCAACCACACTATTTTCTTGTTGAATCATGGCAGTATATTCCTTTATTTGATCAGGATTTTTTCCTTCTTTTATGATATTTTTGAGGATATTAACATTTCTTCATGCTTTCTCTACCATGGAATCCAAATATCCATAAGATATAATCAAGGAAATATTATATATATTGTTAGTATTTATTATTATTCATAGTTTCTCTATCTTCGACTTATTTTCTATAACCATATCTAAGTCTGACGCTTCGATTTTAGCTAATCTACTTATATTATCTTCGTTAATCTTCATTCACAGTTTTTCTATACTCGACTTATTTTCTATAACCATATCTAAGTCTGACGCTTCGATTTTAGCTAATCTACTTATATTATCTTCGTTAATCTTCATTCACAGTTTTTCTATACTCGA
>JAEHHG010000009.1:17032-26919 GCA_019248075.1 Candidatus Gracilibacteria bacterium S5_H10
TCGACTTGTTTTCTATAACTACATCTAAGTCTGACGCTTCGATTTTAGCCAATCTACTTATATTATCTTCGTTAATCTCTATTCACGATTCCTCTATCTTCGACTTGTTTTCTATAACCACATCTACATCTGACTCATGTAAATTATATAAATCATACACACTAAATACAACAACATCCATTAACAATGGATCCAGTTTATTTTTTTTTCTTATCATTGAATCTAACTCTCATTCCTGCAACTCAGCCAAAAATTTTAGATCTCGTGGGTGAATTTCTATTCTTAGTTTATCTATTTTCGGCTTATTATCTATCACCGCATTCAATTCTCATAACTTAATTTTAGCTAAATTACATATATTATATTCATCAATTTTTATTCACAATTCATCTATTTTCGGCTTATTATTTATCACTACATCTAATTCTCATGATTCAATTCCAGACAAAATGTTTATATTTGTCTTCCTATTTGTAATATCAAATCATAGCTGTTCTATTTTTAGTTTATTTTCTCTTATAGCATCCCATCCCATGTCTGATATTTTGGCTAAATTATATATTCTAACAGGATTTACAGGGATTCATAATTCTTGTATCTTTCAATTATTTACTATCACCATATCCAATAGTGAACTATCTCATCATAAATAATCATAATAATCAAACACAGAATATTCACTATCTTTATTTGGTAATTTTTCTACTTTATCTTTTATCTCTATTAATTTATCTATTTCTATTTCATCTATTTCATCATCCGTCATTGTTCTTTTCTTATTTGACCTATATTCATTAATATCAATTCATATATCAATAAATTTTTGCCATTTTTCTATCTCTACATCCTTGACATCAAATATCCCATTCTGATCAGCATCCAGAATATTTTTTCCCGGTTGTCCACAGATTCCATTCTCCAACAATACCCTAATCTGTTCACTGGTAAATCCCGCCTTACTCAAAATATCTGCTCTCGCCTTAATCTGAGTAAAATTGAGATTGTAGAGAGTTCCTTCTTGATTGTGAGCAGTGAGGATAGCTTGCTGCTGCTCGGGAGTTAATTTAATTCATAACAATTTCTCTGCTTTCAAAAGTCTTGGCCCATCTTCGAGTTGAGCATTGGAGAGAACTATTTCTTTTTGTTCTGCAGATTGATTTTTTTCTATCTCTCACAAATTGTTTAATTTTTTATCAACAAAAACGATTTCACTATTACTATTTAAAGCAACGAACCCATTTTCCAATTTATGTAACACAAAATTAGCTCTCATCTTATCCTGCAAAAGAGATAACTCCTCAGTAGTCAATCATGTAGCATCATATTCTCCCGTTTCCTCGTTATATGCCAAATTTGGAAATTCATTAGCAAATGTATTCCTCATTACCAAAGGCTCTTTTGATGGTATCAATCTTATTACCTGCTGCAATCACGATGTTTCAAATCATTCTGCTTGTTTGGTAAGCTCTCCCGTTGTTTCATTCTTTGTGAATCATTGCTTTAAGAAATGCTGTTCCAGATCAATGAGTGATCATGCTCTATCGTATTTTAGTTCCAATATTGCGTTGTTATCAATCTTTGACATATTTGAAATACTTACCTGATTATTTTCAAAAATCTTCGGATTAGCTACGCTTGGTGTCAGACAATTCCACGTAGTCACCAGCATAGATAATCCTGGTATTCCACTCTTTTCAGAAAGTTTTTCGGCTAATGTCTCCGATCATTCTTCTCATAACTCTTGTGAAAACTCTTTACCAAATTTATTCCGATATCCTGTCTTATTTCCCATCGTATTGATTTGATTAAACAATCTTTGGGTATAGAGATCATCTCATGTTTGGAACGCTGGCTTTATCTTACCCAAAAATTTGGAAAATAGAGAATCTGGATATTTCACAGCCACCTTGGATAATGACGTTCCTATCATTGTTCCTGCTTTCATAAATCAATACACCGAAATAGTACCTATCAAAAATTCCGTTCCTATATTCGTCGCAAATTCTGATCGCTCCATCTTTCATTGATTGAGTAATTCCACATCTGTAGGATCATCATATGGGATAACGATTTCCTTACCATCTACCATAATCGTTGTCGGTGCCACATAATTCCATATCTGTTCATTTCCCCATTGTCACAATCTTGATCAAACCATACCAGCCAAGGTAGTCAATGCCGCTGTCAACAATAAGCTACTTCATGCACTCGGCAAAGCTAAAATCACTCCGATTGCCGCACCTATTGCACAAAGCATTTGCAATCAATTTTGTTTGAGTCGACCTAGTCCATATTCTGTAAAAGTATCATTTGAATATACATTCTTTGAATTATTCATAAAATCTATAAATTGATCATACGCTCATCATGGTTTTTGTGCTGCTATAAGATAATCTATTGATGAGATAGCATTTTTGATGAATTGCTCTTCCTTGGAATCTAAGTCATTTTTAGAAACATTATATCATTTCAATTTTTTTTGAAGAGCGATTAATTCCTTTTGATAACTTGTATTGTCTCTTATATCACTGAGTTTGTTTTTTAATGTCACACATTTGCTAAAAATTGTATTCACATCTGCATCATTCAATCATCATTTCATCTTGATATTATTACCAAAACCTAGAAATCATGTCATAGTTCCGAACACAGCATCTCATCGATCAACTGTACCCCAATCTACTCCATCAGTCGCCATTTTACCATAGATTTCCTGTATAGTTGTCATCTCTGCGTTAAAATCACTGAGTATATCCACTGACGTCTCAAACTCAGGATTCGTTATCGTCTGTAGTGCTAATCCATAGCTTTTTCTAGCCTTATCCCTTTCTTCGTCAGTCATACTATGAACCACTTTACCCTCAAGATTTTTTACTATAATTCCTCAAGATTTGTCTTCTTCTGCTATACAAAAATCATCTGTTTTTAAGATGTTCTTTTCAGCTTCAAGATAATCCATCGTTTTTGTATTATACGAAGTTCATAAACTATTTGAGCTATCTCAACGTCCATATTTATAAGTAAAATCAGGTATCACTAATTTTTTTCACGAATTGATCAGCTCAACAATATCAAATCGGCCATCAGGTATTCTAACAACAACTGGTGCCATTCATGAAAGATGGAGTTTGTATATCGAACTAGGCACACGATCATTTCTTGTTTTATATTCCCAATTACCACTTCCGATACCTCCTGAATAATTTCATAATGTTCATTTAAGTCACATCTTATTGGCATTAGCATCATTAGGATATAATTTTGCATATTCTTCTCGAGTTACATCCTGAGTAAGCGAAATTTGATCATTGGATTCAAATTGTGTAACGATATCGTTATTCTTTTCAGTTTTTTCCATATCTTCTTGAAGTTTTTTTATCACTATTTTTGACTCAGCTGAGATTTCATTACCGAAGAGTTTGATAATATCGCTTTCCTTGAAATTATCTATGATTGATGCTATCAATGACATTTTTGCTTCTTGATAAATCTCATCAGAAGCATCTGATACTCGCTTATACTGTTCTTGTATTATTTTCACATTAGCTGAAATATCTATTCATGTAGCAAATTTTTTGGCAAGAGCTTCCATGTTTATAATACTTGCATTTATTTTCTCTACGATATATTTTTTATTCGTCAATACAGCTACATCGAGTGAATTATTTATACTATCTTTGACTGCTACAATATACTCGTCTATTGTCATCTTAGTTCAATCATCAAGCACGACAGATACATCATCTCATGATTTTTTATTCACCAATCACACCAATAAATTTTCCCAAATATCTTTGGAAACGGATTCTTCGAATCACCTTCCTTTTTGTCTAACAGTATTTATATCATTAACGACAAAATAATATTGTGATAATACATCTTTTCGTTCTTCATTGGTAAGTCCCTTTAGCATATCTTCGGTTTTTTCAAATTTCTGACCCAATTCCAACCTCCAAATATATGGATTCGTCTGATTTTCCTTAAATACTTGTCATCTTGCACCATCTATGGCTATAGGATCCTGGAATTGTACATTCGCCCACAATTGGATCATCTTAATCTCTTCTGTCGTATATGGATTCAGATTTCAGAAATTTTTTCTATTGGTAATATCTTTTTCCTTCATTATCGATTCGATAGCTTTCCCAAGATTTTCCTTAAGACTATTTTCCAATGCTGTATCTTCCATTTCCAATTCTTCCAATAATGCAGTGATATTTTTTTCCCCATTTTTCTCTTCATCAAAAAATCATGACTTCAATGCAGTTTCTATTTCCTGCTGGTCTATTATATCGTTTTCTATATCGTTGGTATTCAATTGTTCCAACAGCAATTGAGACATCATACTATGAAGAGATAAAACATTATATATTCTTTAGTTTTTCATCCAATTCTTGATCTATATTTTCTGATTCTTTTTCTTCGTATTTTTTGATTTTTTTGATAAGATTTATTCATGTTTCTATCTTTTCCTTTTCCTGTTTCTTTCTTATCCTTTTCAATGCAGATGCCATTATCTTGAGTATTCCATCAATAGTTTTATCGGTTATGTATATACTCTCTATCAACGCCAAAATTCCTTCGGCGAGATTTCGATACGGCTTGAGTTTTGTTAGTACTTTGATGAGCAATTGTTTTTTCTTTTCCATAGAGACAAACGTACATAAAATGTCTTATCTAAGTATATTCCAATCTTTTTCTAAAGGAAAAAAAAACGCCCAAATGACGTATAAAAAAGATGACATTTTCTATTTTTATTATATATTCCCCTTCTTGACTTTGTCTCGAAAAAACATACATACATCCTACAACAAAAAAATCAAATTCTATGAAAGCTAAATACCTTCTCTGGCATCTTGCACTCGTAGATAGAACATCTATCATTATTGACGAAATGGATGATAGTAACTGTATTGGCGAAGATTGTCACGATTGCGAACGTATAAAATCCTGCAATTTACTTCAGCAATTCGACATCCCTGTAAACTCATGGATAACTGAATATAACGATTACAATGAAGCAAAATGTTATATTGCTGAGTTTATACACGATGAACAGATTATCTCTATTTTTTTATTAAAAATCGATACTTGTATCGGATACATCTGCAAAGGATGGCATGATCAAGAAATCTTTTTGAGAGACTTTGTTCCTCTTATACAAAAAACTTACACTTATGGGACAAACAATTCCCCTCTTGTAATCAATACTATTGAAGACCTTAGAGAATATAAATGGAATGATGTAGTAAATTAACTATCTTATAGACCGATTTTTCGGTCTTTTTTTGAAATAAAAAAACCTCCCAAAATGGGAGGTTTATCGTTATACAAATTCTTTGTGTTCTTCATACGTTACCGCACGATTATGTTTTTTTGTTCGGTACGATATATTTACTTTTCCCGAAGGAAAACATTCAATGCTCGTAATCATAAAAAGAGCATTTTTTCTCCGAAGACACACATAATTTTTCTGAAAAAACAAATGTACGTTTTCTTTTGCCTTACCGTACAAAAACTGCGAAACCTTATCTGCTGATATTTCTGCAGCTGCAGCGTCATGTAAAGTAATAAAATCATTTTCACAGGGAACCAAACGATGATTTTTGGCAAATCTTTTGATACTCAGATCCAACTTTTTATTAAATTTATTCAAATTAGTTTGTGCTACCTTTCTTTGATAGCGATCGAAAGAATTATTTCCTCCATCAGACTTTTCGTCTGATTTTTTTCTAGTTAAAAAAGAGAATACTTTCATAGGTTTTTGTTTTTGAAGTGACATGTATATATTTTTTTATTCTATTGTCAAGCATTATTTTGTCCTCAGTTCATTGATCTTGGATCTAGTTGCCGGGCCAAAATATCCTCTCAATGCGAGCGCATCCGCATCAGAAATCAGTCAGTAGTTTTTTTGAAATACATACACAGCATTTGTTGTCGCCTTACTATATATACCGTCAATGCTTCAGCTATAGAGTCATTGTATCTGCAAAAATGTCTGGAGGATCTTTATCTCCGAGCTTTGCTGTCACTTGGTATATGCTCTGTAAAAGCTGAAGATATCTGACGATTTAGCTTCTGCAACAAATCCTCCTTCGTTTCCTCCTTTATCAAGGAGGACTTCAGTATTTTTTGTTGGTTTGCCGTTGTAGTATTGTGCTAATTCTAAAAGCGCTGAAAATGTACCTTTGGCATATAAGTCACTCGGCAAGAGTCATTTTTTCTGGACATCAAGCTTCATTGTATATCTTGTTTTTGAACCAAAGGTTCAGCAATCTGGATGTTTAGATCCGACTATTTTTTTCGCGACCTGGTAGGAACACAAAGCTTTTTTCGTGTAACTATTGTATTCGCCATGTCGATGTTTTTTGTTGAGATATCATAATTTTACTAAGTACTTTTGTAATGTCCAAACTCGGATATCTTTTCTTCCTGGCTTGAGTTCTTGTATCCAAATTCCTACATCAAAAAAATATTTTAATACAGGCACCTGTTCCCGTAAGAGAGAATTTTTTCATAAAACCTTGGACGTCGATGTATTACAAAAATATCACGTCATTGATTTTTTGCCAAAGGTGAGTGCTCTGATCAATCATTCTTCTCCTCTTCCCATCCAAATATCTATACGGTCAGCGCTTTGTCCTCTTTCTCCAGAAAGCACGATAGCTCCTCCTCTATCAGCGATTTCGCCTACACCCAATCAAGGGAAATAGATTACCGATCAAAACGGATACGTCGCTGGACCAGCAAGCATACCATTAAAAACTTTTTTACCTGATGCTCAAACATATCATTCACCATTGAGAATCACTTCATCTTGAAAACTAGGTTTGTAATAAAATATCTGACCGGATTCCGGAGAATAATATGCCGTCACGGTAAAATTCCTCTCTTCACATTCTGAAACATCGAAAGCACGTGTAAAGCCAACTATGAATGACAGCATTACCGATAAAAGAACTATTTTTTTCATACACCATATCTTTTGAACATAAAATCAACTCTCATTATACATACACCAGAATTTTAAATAACTATATACACGTCATTCCGGCGTTATGAAATTGAAACCGGAATGACGTGATCACAGAAACATCATATATACTTTTATGTGTAGCTTTTTAGTTTGATAATTACAAGGTTTTTTTTATAGTGAAGATGAAAGATACTATTTAGTTTTTACGCAGCAATGTTCAATAAGTTAGAAAAAAACTTAAATAACCGACTCATAGATTTTTTTATCTGAGGATCATACGTCAATGATTATTGGACTCGTGTTTTTGATAAAATAAAAAAAATGTGATTGGAAGCATACGCCCATATTCTCATTCAGTTGGAAAAGTTTAAAAAATGGTATAAAAACTAAATAGCCTAGCAATAGAAACTGATTGTCCCTATATCCTTACTCTTTATATCTATTTATATTTTTCTGCTTCAGCAATAACTTTATTCATTACATCAATTGCCTCGATAGGATATTTTCCTATCGCTGTTTCTCACGATAACATTACATAGTCAGCACCTTCGCGCACTGCATAAAAAACATCACTTACTTCAGCTCTTGTAGGCACTGGATTCGTCATCATACTTTCCAACATCTGTGTTGCAACGATAACAGGAGTGTTTTTTATTTTACATGTTTTGATCAACTGCATTTGATGTACAGGAATCGTCTCTATCGGCAATTCTGTTCACAAATCTCCTCTAGCAATCATAACCATATCACTGACTTGTATAATAGCATCAGCATTATCTATTCATTCTTGATTTTCTATTTTTGCGATGATTTTCATAGTTGATCAATTATTTTTTTCAAGGAATTCTCTTGCTTGCTGGATATCATCTGCTGACCTTGTAAAACTCAATGCTATATATGCAAATTTTTCTTTGATAGCAAATTGGATATCATCAAAATCTTTTGCGGTGATTGTAGGCAATTTATAATGCACTCCTGGAGTATTGATATGTCTTCTTGATCATACTGTAAAAGACATCAATGCTTCTACAACCAAACTTTCTGATCACTTTTCTATAACTCTCACATCAAAAAGCCCTGAATCTATTTTTATAATCGTCCCTATTTTTGCGTCTTGGATCAATGACGGATAATCACACAATAAATCACGATCACCTCTTTTACTTTCTTTGGCTACTATTCTAAATCTCTCTCATATCGTATATGCAATTGGTGTTTTGAGTATTCATGTTCTCACTTGTGGTCACTCTGTATCAAGAAGCAACTGAAATGTTATTCCAAGTTTTTTTTCTACGGTACGAATAGTCTCAATATCTTTTTGTACTGACGTTTGCGTATAATGAGGAAAATTAAACCTAAGTATCCTGATACCATTTTCATAGCATCTTATAAGTTGTTCTTCACTATTGGTTGCTGGTCATATCGTCATCACAATGTTCGTCATAGACTATATCATCAAATAAAAACTAATTTTGAATTTACAATTTGGAAACCTCTTGAAGTGATTACGTTTTAAAATTTCAAATTCCGAATTAAAAATTTCAAATTTATTTTATGGTGTACATTTTTTTTTCATCCAAAAATTCTTTTGCTAATCTAATTTTACTGTCATCATTTGCATACATTGTATAAATCTTTTCTCATTTTTTGACTGAATCACCAAGTTTCTTATGCAGATACAATCCTGCTTGCAAATCTAGTGGAGCACCCAAAGTCCTTGCAGTTATATTCACTGCTTTCAGATCTATATAAGTCACTTTTCCATTTTTTTCTGCATGAATATCATGTTGTATCTTTGCTAGTTTCAGTTTTTCTGAAACAACAGATGGATTACCTCTTTGTGCTTTGATAATCTTTTGCATCATGAGCCAAGCTTTACCACTTATCAGTTGTCCATATGCCAATTTTTCTGCTTCCTTGCCTTTTGCCATACCAACCATCTCTATAATCTTGGCACACAAATGTATAGCTTTTGTTTCAAGATCCATTGGTCTTTTTTCGTGTTGTTGTAAAACTCTCAACACTTCTCTTACTTGCATAACTGCTCAAATACCTGCACCAATAGGCTGCAAAGCATCAGTAATTTCTACATGGACTTTCATACCAAGTTTTTTTCCAACGTACTCATACCTTTTCTTCAGCCATTTTGCTGTTTTCATATCAGGCACTTTTGCGCTTGGTCCTACAGGAATATCTATCAATGAATGATTGATACCCATAGCATATTTTTTTGCCATAATAGAAACAACAGTCCTTGAGTATGATTGCATTGACAGCGGATAAGCTACTTTGATAAGTTTTTCATCGGCTGGCGCCAAGTCCAATCCTCCTCACCGGATCAAGCAACAATTATTTTTTTTCACTAATTCCTGTATTTCTTTTTTGGTAAATGATATATCCATCAGTACACTGACACATTCTCCTGTTGCTGCTGGCGTAGTTATCGCCTTGGAAAATGTCTTTGGCATTTTGATCCCAAGAGAAGCCAACAATGGAATAATAATCATCGTCGTTTCATTTCATGGAACTCATCCCATACAATGTTTATCAGCTACTATTCCATCAAAATGAAGCATCTCTCATGACTCTGCCATCGCTTTTGCCATTCGATATAAATCTTCATCTTTTGAAGGTAAAAAAAATCACATGGATGAAAAGTAGGTAGTCAATACATCCGTAAAACGATTCTGAGAAATATCTTTCATAATCTCAAATATTTCCTTTTGATTGAGTCTTTTTCCACTTAATCATTTTTTGAGTGCTTCAAGCGAAGCTGAACTATGCTGTGTAAAGCGAATACTTACCTGTTCATTTTCCTTGATCTCATATTTTTTGTACACATCCTTAAACACTCCTACTTGCCCTGGCTGTATAAATTTGCCTGTCAAATCAGCATTGAGAACGATTTCTT
>JAEHHG010000073.1 GCA_019248075.1 Candidatus Gracilibacteria bacterium S5_H10
GGCGTTCTCGCAGCTGCAAAGGGCGCGGGCGACACTGTGCCTTGCAAGATCGGAACGGATGGCAAGCTCTACGTCCCAACCTACCCGACCCCTACGGTCCCTACTGCATTGTCGTACCTATATCCAGCGACGAGAGAATCCAGAACATCTTTAGAGATTTTGGGATTAGCCGTGAGTCCGTCATCGCCACCGCCGCCAGAACCGCCACTGCCGCCGCCCGCTGCCGCCGCTTCCTGAGAAGCCGCCACGAAAGCCCTCTGCCACGCAAGTGCGTCTGCTCTGGTGCGCTCCGACGCGTTCCACTCCGCGACGCTCAAACGGTTCTGCTCGTTCTGCTGCGAGACGGACAAAAGCCTGTTAAGTTGCGCCTGATACGCCGAATTGGTCTGCTGCGCAAGCGTGGACTGATACGATGACTGTAGCCCCGCGATGTCGCTCTGCGCTTGCTGCGATACGCGCCCCTTAACGTCCGTAAGGTACGTGCTCTGCGTCATGCCCCTGCTTGCCGCGTCAGCATCGTAAGCCGCTCTCTGCGCCTGTGCTTGCGCCATAACGCTTTTCATCGACTGTTGCAGATACGGTTCGAGGTACGCCGCCTCGCTTGCCGAAAGCTGCTCACGCGTCTGCTGTTCCGTCGTGATATCCTTGTAATCGATCTGCTGCGGCGTAAATTCTTGGATGTACTGCTGATACCACTTGTTCGTGGTCGCATCCGGCAATGTTGCAGCCATAGTTTTTTACCCTCCTGTGGGATTGCTTTTTTAGATTTTCGCCAGAGAGCCAGAACCGAACACGTAAATGTCCGTGCCGTCCGTGTACATCTTGCCCGCTGCGAGAGCAGTTCCGGCATCCCAATCAGCCGCTTCGCGCTCGTAAATCTTCTTCGTGTCCTGATCGGCGAGAAGATACCCAACGGGGTACAGCGTCGGCGCGGTTGCCGCTACTACCACGGCTTCCGTCGTAAACTCAACCCAAGCGTCCGTGACGTACTTGAACAGTCCGTCATCGTCGGTATCAAGCCAGTAGTCACCGTCTGCCGGTTCTGCGGGGGCTTCTGCCGCTTCTGTGAGCAGCGTATCGGTGACGAGTACCCACGCGCCATCTACGACCTGATAAAGCTCTGCTTCACCGTCTTTGACCCAATAGTCATCGTCGTTGTACGCGACAGGCTTTGCGGCTTCGACAGAATCCACATCGACCATGAGTGCGGTCATGTCATACTGCGCATCGGTCGGGTAGGTTGGGACGTAGAGCTTGCCATCCGTTCCGATCTTGCAAGGCACAGTGTCG
>JAEHHG010000074.1 GCA_019248075.1 Candidatus Gracilibacteria bacterium S5_H10
AAACCTTTCGCTTGCGCCGATGTGGTCGCTGTCTGTGTGCGTATGGACGACGAAAACCTGCTGGTTTGTCAGGGACCTTACTACTCCCGGCAGATCTGCATCGGTAAAGCAGGTATCGATTAAAACCGCTCGTTCTTTACCCTCGACCAGGAAACATCGTACAAAATCCTGGTCGATCGCCCAAATTCCGTCGAAAATTACTCTGACCGTATAGGCCGGCGGTTCTTCCCCTCGAATCATAGATATGCCCCCTCATCTGACATTATTATTGTAACGATTTCCAGCGTAAAACAGAAATACGAATTATCTATTCGAAGCCATCGGTTTTTTCGATTGGCAACCGGCGTTTTTACGGGACAGCGCGTCTTTACATCAGAACAAATATAGATTACTATATTCTTGAGAACGATCATTCGGCACGGGTGAACGGAGGTCGAATCCTTTTGACACTACAACAGATCAAATACATCGAAACTATCTGTCGGACCGGTTCCATCAGTAAAGCTGCGGAGGAGCTCTACGCCGCACAGTCGAGTTTGTCCGCCGCTATCAAGCAGGTAGAGAGCGAGTACGGCATCGTTTTATTCGAACGCTCAAGCAAAGGTGTAACTCTCACGCATCAGGGGCGCGAATTCCTTTCAGACATTCGGTATATCTCGGATTATTACGAGCACGTAGACAATAAATACAAGGACGTGCAGCATGGAAACGCCCATTTCTGCGTCTCCTCGCATCACCACGTCATCGGCGAAGATGCATTTTTACGGCTCGTAGCAACCACGTCGCATAAAGACTACCAGTTCGGTTATCTCGAAGGCAGTACGAATTATGTGGTGGATAACGTGGATTCCCAGAAGTCCGAAATCGGTATCCTTTTCTTCACCCAGAGCTCGCGCAACATTATGCTAAAGGAACTGCAAAAGCACGATATCTTCTTCAATCACATCTACTATGGCGACATTCATATCTATGTCCACAAAAGCCACCCTCTCGCCAGAGAGAAGCAAGTCGTACTCGAGCAAATTACACCCTACCCGTTCGTGACCTACGACAACCACGATCCCGACGCGGGGAAATTCACGAGCTCATTCCGCCAATGGAATAAGAGCAAGCGCCTACTCTTCGTTTCCGACCGTGCTTCGGCCTGTTCGCTGATCCGGCTCGGAAGCGCGTATTCAACCGGCACCGGTTACCTGCCCGCCGACGAGCGCAACAGCGATATCGTCAGCATTCCGGTCATCGACCTCGAGCGGATCGAGGTG
>JAEHHG010000075.1 GCA_019248075.1 Candidatus Gracilibacteria bacterium S5_H10
ATTTTATCAGATGGAGATAGAATATTTCGTTGAAAATAACGAAGAAATCGGGCTCAAAGCATTTGAAGATTGGAAAGCGCTCAGCAAAAAACGATGGATCGAAGAAATGGGGATCAGAGAAAATAAATTAAAATTTAGAGATCATGACAAAGATGAATTAAGCTTTTATAGTAAAGGAACCTGTGATGTGGAATATGAATTTCCTCGAGGACGAGGTGAATTGCAAGGTATCGCCTACAGAACTGATTACGACCTAAAACAGCATATGGAGCATTCTGGAAAAGATATGCAATACAATGATCCTTACACAGGAAAAAGATATGTCCCTCATGTTATCGAACCAAGCCGAGGTTTGACGAGAGCTATCTTGACAGCGATGATCGACGCATATGATGAAGAAGAATACACTGACGGAAACGGAAACAAAGCTTCTAGAGTAGTTGCAAGATTTCACAAAAATATCGCTCCAATAAAATTTGCTATTATGCCATTAGTAAAAAAAGACGAAAAGATGGTACAAATGGCAAGAGACATTTACAAAAAACTCAGCAAAAAATACATGTGTGAATTTGATGATAGCGGAAATATCGGTAAATCATACCGTAGACAAGACGAGATTGGAACACCATATTGTATCACCGTAGATCATCAAAGTATTGAAGACGGAACAGTCACCATCAGAGAAAGAGATAGTATGAAGCAAGAAAGAGTGAAATGAGAAGATATAAAATTCTAGTAGCAAAACATCGTTTTATCATTTCAGCGTTTTATCGTTTTATCGTTGTAGTCATGGTTGAAGCAAAAAACTTTGTAGAAAAAGAACTTGGAAAAAGTTTGGACGAAGAGCAAAATGCAGAGCAAACACCAGAAAAAAAAGAAGCTGTGCCTGTCTATACACCTCCTCCTCCACCGATCCAAGAACCATTGCCACCAGAACCACAAATCATACAGCAACCAGTGATACAAGTCGTAGAAAAAATAGTGTATAAAAGACAAAGGATTCACGGATTTTTTAGGACATTGACCATTATTGCATTGCTTGCAATAGGATTTTTAATGTTTGGAGAATCTACTGGGTTGGTAACATTTTCCATAAATAGCTTCAAACTTCATCAGATATTCCCAGCATTCATCATATTGAGTACGATAATTATACGAAGTTATAAATGAATATTCGGAAAAATATTTTGATTGATACTCTTTTTGACTGTTTGGTGATGACTTTTTACATTATCTGTGTACACATCACTCAATCCATCA
>JAEHHG010000076.1 GCA_019248075.1 Candidatus Gracilibacteria bacterium S5_H10
GTCAAACTCCGCGCCGCCAAGCAGCGCCTTTGGGTTGAGTTCATAATCATATGCGCGCCGCAGCACCGCCTGTACTTTTGCAATCAGCAGCTCGGCAACCACGGGTTTGGCGATATAGTCATCCCCGCCCATGTTGACCGCCATAACCACGTCCGCCGTGTCCGCGCGGGAAGAGAGGAACACGATTGGCACCTTTGAGCTGCGCCGGACGCGTTCACACCAATAGTATCCGTTATAATAGGGAAGCGAGATGTCCATGATGATCAACTGCGCGCCGGATGCGGTAAATTCCTCGTCAATGCGATCAAACGCGCGCGCGATGACTGCGTCAAAGCCCCAATTGCGCAGGCTGCTTGCGACCTCGTTTGCGATGACATCGTCGTCTTCCACGATAAAAATACGAATCATGCTCTTCCCTCGTCTTTTCGATCAGTGTATGAACCATATAATACACGCATTTGCGTCGATTGACAAGCCATCGGCCGCCATCGCAATCTTGACAATAGACCTCCCAAACAGAGCGAACAGTTTTTTATGCATTCAAAATGAATTTGTGCATAACCGGAATTGGATTTTTCCCGTTGAATCAGTCTTTTTTCACTGAATAAATATACTATATATTCTGTCCCGTTCCATTGACACACGCCTTGTGAAACAACTAGGATAACATCAGTGAGTTTATGACTCTAAACCGGCCAAGCCGAGAAACCGGAGGAGGCACAATGCGCCTTTTGATCATCAACCCCGGCGCCACCTCGACCAAAATCGCCGTTTACGAGGACGAAACGGAAGTGTTTGCCACGTCCATTTCGCATCCGGCGGAGGATCTGGCGGGCTTTTTGCACGTCGTCGATCAACTGCCGCTGCGCGAAAGGCTCGTGCGGGACACGCTGCTGCAAGCGGGCTACAAGCCGCGCTCATTTGACGCGGTATGCAGCCGCGGCGGGCTGATTCGCCATATTCCGTCCGGAACTTATCAGATCAATGATGCCATCGTGCATGATATCTACCATCCGCCCTTCGGCGAACATGCTTCCTCGCTCGGCCCGCTCATTGCGCGGTCGATTGCGGACGAGGCTAACATTCCTGCTTATCTCGTCGATCCTGTTTCGGTGGATGAAATGCAGTCCGTTGCGCGCATATCCGGCCTTGCGGGCATGGAGCGCGAGAGCTTTTTCCACGCGCTCAATCAAAAAGCGGTTGCACAAAAGGCGGCAAGCGACATCGGCAAGCCATACGACTCGCTCAACCTCA
>JAEHHG010000077.1 GCA_019248075.1 Candidatus Gracilibacteria bacterium S5_H10
TGTAGTTCTTCTTCATCCGCGGGCATATAGCGCTGCGTGCGGCGGTAGACGATAGAGGCGGACTCTACGCCCTTGATGCGTTTTGCCGCGCGCGCCGCATCCATTGCGGTGTTGCCGCCGCCAACGATGACGACGTGCTCACCGACGTCTTTGAGAGACTCACACTTATACTGCTCAAGGAAATCGAGCACGTTCATACTCTGGCCTTCCTGCAGTTTCAGATTGCCATGTTCCCATGCGCCGGTTGCGAACACCACATGCGTGTAGCCACTTTTCTTAAGCTCAGCAACGCTGGGCGCCGTTGTATTCGCCTTAATTTCCGCGCCCATTGCTTTGAGCAGATCGACGTCGCGATCCATACCAAAGTCGCCGATTCGGAAGCCGGGGATGACATAGCGCACGATTCCGCCGAGCTCAGCGCGCTTTTCGAAAACAGTCACCTTCGCGCCCTGACGGCCGAGCAGATAACCCGCTGCCATACCCGCGGGGCCGCCGCCGATGATGGCGACATTTGCGTTCGATTTGCCAGACGGTTTGAGAGACCCGATGATGCTGTCGAAACCTTCGCGTGCCGCGAGCAGTTTTGCGTCGCGAATGTGCACGCTCTCTTCGTAGAATCCGCGCGTACATTTGTCCATGCAGCGATGTGAGCAGATGCGTCCCGTGATGAAGGGAAGCGGATTGCGCTCCAGAATCAACTTCAGCGCTTCGGCATACTTCTTGTCGCCCACAAGGCGTACATATTCGGGGATATCCTGATTGATCGGGCACCCGTGTTCGCAGGGCGCGATAAAGCAGTTGGTCAGCGGCACCTTGCTCTTGATCTTGCGAACAGGTAAGGGCTTGACCGGCTTTACGTGACGCTCATCCGTGCGAGCAGCGCGCGCCAGATAGGCCGTTTTGCCAACAGACACGCCTTCAAACGGGCCGTATTCTTCCTTCGTAAGCTTTTCTGCAATCTGCTTGCAGCGCTGATAGCCGCCGGGTTTGAGCAGCGTGGTTGCAAGTGTAATCGGCCAGATACCTGCGTCAAATAATTCGGTGATGTTATAAAAGTCCGCGCCGCCAGAGAACGAAAGGCGCATTCTTCCGTCAAACTCGCGGCTGATGCGGTGCGCCAGCTCGATGGTCAGCGGATAGAGCGAGCGACCGCTCATATACATCTCGTTGCCGGGAAGCTCGTTTCTTGCGATGCCGACGGGGAAGGTGTTGGTCAG
>JAEHHG010000078.1 GCA_019248075.1 Candidatus Gracilibacteria bacterium S5_H10
GCGCGCGTCGTCTTTGATGTGCTTCACATCCAGCCTGCGGATCGTGATACCCGGATAGCGCGCCAGAAACCGCGCGGGGAAATCATCATACCGCTTGGGAATCTCATAGCCCTTGGACATATCCGCCTCGTATACCAACAGGTCTTTCACCTTTTCGTATCCGTCGGACGTGAAAAACGAATGATAATATGCGGGGTTCCAGGGGGACATATAGATCGGAGGCGTGTCGTAGCCTTCCAACACGAACCCCCAGTTTTCCGCAACGGGATGGATCGGGCCGCGAATGGCGTCCATGCCGCGAGCGGTGAGCCACTCTTCTGCCGCGCGGATGAGCAAAGCCGCCGCTTCCGCGTTGTCAATGCACTCAAACGCGCCGAAAAAGCCGATCTTTGTCTGATAATAGGCATTAAATGTGTGGTCGATGTACGCAATGGTGCGACCGATCGGCTTTCCCGCGTCGTCCAACGCCAGAAACAGCTCAAAATCAGAGTTTTTCAGTATGGGGTTTGCTTTTTTCGTATAGGCATGCGCCTCGTCCATCCAGATGGGCGGCACATAGCACGGGTGATCTTTGAATATCGTTTGAGGAACGTGCACAAAATCTCGCATTTGCCGGCTTGTTTTGACCGTGACCACCCGCATGCAGTGATACCCCCATATGATTTGATGAATGGCTTACCTGTCGTGATTTGCTATTATTGCGAGTATATCAAGCGCGCCTAAAAAACACAACGGAATCGCGTGCGAATACTTTATTTGCGCCATCCGGCAGATTGCTGACCGGCGGGGAAAGCGATAATTAGATGAGGAAGGGATATATTATACGCGTATTGCTATCTTTTTTAGACATCGCCAGATATAATGTACTGATAGTACTACTTTTTAAAACCCATATACAAAAGCATAAGGAGTCTCGAAATGTTTCAGCGCACGCGCGACTACGCGAAAGATTACGAAAAAATCGGAAAAAAAGTGACCTATAAGGGGATCTATTACCGTTTTACGATAGAGCAACCAAAATTAATCCAAACGAAGATCCCCGCGTCATCCCGTTTCTGGATCGATATTTTCGCTATCAATTAAAAGAGATGTCCAACCGCCCGCTTGCCATGTGGGCAACCGCGCGCGGGCACGAG
>JAEHHG010000010.1 GCA_019248075.1 Candidatus Gracilibacteria bacterium S5_H10
AATGGCGGAATTCGGTATGGAGTTGGATAGTGTACAGGTGGTAGATATCCAATTAGATCAAAAAGTTGTAGAAGCAATGAACAATGTCGTAGCCAGTCAAAAAAATAAAATCGCAACGATTACCGAAGCAGAAGGAAGCAAACAAGGTCAGATATTGAGTGCTGAAGGAGACAAAGAAGTGAAGAAATTGCTCGGAGAAGGAATGGCACTCCAGAGAGAAGCTATCGCCAAATGATTCAAAAATTCCATCGGCGAAATCAAAGCGACAGATTCATCACTTACGGGAAAAGATATCTTGGACTTCCTTTTGAATAGTAGTAGGATAGAGACGCTCGAAAGGGTAGGTCAAAACAATGCAAAAATCATCTACGTCAATGAAAATCTAGAAGGCAAACAAGCCTCTATGATCAATCATAATCAGTAAAAAAATGTGAAATTACAAAAAAGCCGCAGCCTCATCGCTACGGTTTTTTTTGTATAATTATTTTTTCAGGATGTTGTTGACGATATTTGGTATCGCTTTATAGATATAATCAACAACACTAATTATATATTTTTCTAGATCAAAATTCGGACCATATTGATTCATATATTCCGTATCATCCAATAAATCTTCGCTTTTGTTATATGCTATTTCATTGAACAATACTGCATTAAATCATAGTTCTTGTATGCTTTGTCTGTGATGTTCTGACATACAAATGATGAGATCTTGTTGTTCCAATATTTCTTTTGAAATTTTTCTTTGTTGATGTCCAGATGGATCACAACCATAAAATTTTAATCTTTCAACTGTCCGAATAAAAGGGGTTTCAGGGCGAGCAGAAGTTCATGCAGAAGTTACAGAAATTTTTGAAATTGCATTATCTTTGAGATATTTTTTTGTGAGATATTCGGCAGACATGCTACGGAAGATGTTTCCTGTACAGACATAAAGTATGTTCATAAAAAATAGGGATATAATGTAAAAAAATGAATTGATACAAAAAAATTTATAATCTGATCTCTTTTTTGTCAAAGAAAAATACTTCATCTATCTGACTTTCCAACGCAAGCGCTACCATCTTAGCTAATTTTAGCGAAGGATTATACGTTCATTTTTCGAGGAAGACGATCGTTTCTCTCCTTACTCATACAATGTTTGCGAGGTCTTCCTGGGTGAGATTATGTCTGGCTCTCAGTTCTTTTATCTTGGTATGCATGAAAAATAATCACAAGGATAAATACAAAAATTATTTTTGAGTTGTATCACAAGGTACATCAGGCATAGGAAAATCAGGATGTCCATGTTGTATTCGTTGTCCATTTTTACAGACTCGATTATCTTCTCATGACAGGATGCGAAGCGATGCTACGATAGCGATCCCAAGCAGGATGGCAATCAGAAAAAATCTTTTATCAAATCTAGTCTTTCTGTTCATATAGGCAAATATGCAGGAATAGGTCAACATGAGTATGCACACGCTTATAGCAAGCGTGATGGCTATAGATTCGTATGAAGGATTGATGTTTTTCATGGCATAGAAAACAAAAATCATAATTGTCGCGACAAAGGAAAAAATTTTGATCGCCAACATGGCCGATTTCCCTCATAATGCATAATCTCTTTCGTCCGCAATAATTTCTTTTACCTTATTTCTGAGAAGAAAAAGTATAAGCCATCATATGAGGATAGTGATGATAGGAATAAAATAATTTTCAACCATCAAAGATTGACTGATTATTATCGATATCAGGATGACTATTCCTATGCGGATTTGCTGATACCTTTTGAGACTGATTTTCATAATGTTTTAGTAAAAAGTTAAATAAAAATAACTTATAGTTAGATATATATAACATTTTTACATAAAAAATCAAGAGAAAAAAAAATACAACGTTATGTTGTGAAAAGTTTCATTCAAAAAATTCGGAAGATGGGGGATTCGAACCCCCGGTCCGCGTTAACGGACACACCGTTTCCAACGGTGCGCATTAGACCACTCTGCCAACCTTCCAAATATAAATTATTAATGAATCAGCCAGGTAAATATTTTGTGTGACCGTGATCTTGGCAAGATTTTATATATCAAAAGTGTAAGCTTATTTCTTCGTCATGGAACACAAAGCAATTTCTTTTTTTTCATGCAACGCATACTTGCGTGGATGACATCTTCTACTTTCATGACATTTGTCTTTATTTTATATTTTCCTGTTTTTGCAAAATTTGTCGCGGTGAAACCTGGGCAAAGCGATTGTACATAAATACCATAATCTTTATAAATTCGATAAAGATTTTGTGAGAAACTATTTAAAAATATTTTGCTGGCTGCATATACAGGATTGTTTCCTATGGCGAGCAAGGATGCTAATGACGACACATGGATGATATTTCCATGCTTTCTTTTTTTCATTATTTTCAGTGCTTGATAAGAAAGTCTCATAGCAGCTACGTCGTGGACGGTTACCATATCTTCTCGTTTTTGTATATCTTCAGTGAGGAAATTACTATTTATTCCATATCCTGCACAGTTAATCAAAACCTCCAAATCATGAGTTTTTCTTATCTCAGATTCTAGCTGTCTGACTTGTGGTCTTTGAGACAAATCCAAAATCATCGTCGAGATGTTTATAGGAAAAAGAACTTTCAGATATTTTACAAATGTAGCCATTTGATTTTTATCTTTTGATACGAGCAATAAATCATATCACTGCTCAGCAAATTCTCTTGCAAATCACGCTCATATTCCGCTTGATCATCAGGTAATGATAACAGTTCACTTTTTATTCTTGATCATACTATACAACAATATTTAAAATTTTTCCTTTGACATAGATTATTTTTTTCGGTTCACCTGTGATCCACGCATTGATTTTCTCATCAGCCTTAGCTATGTTCATGACTTCATTTTCTTCTGCATCTTTATTGATACAAATTGATCATCTGACTTTTCCATTCACTTGGACTCCAATGGTCACGGTATCAGCTACAAGACATTTTTCATCATAACTTGGCCACTTTGCTTTTGTAAAGATAGAATACTCATTGCCCAATCACTCTCGTAGCTCTTCTGCGAGATGAGGAGCGAACGGAGAAACCAAAATAATTAGATCTTCAAACGTTTTTTTGTTGATAGTGTTACATTCGGTCAAATGGTTTACGAGGATCATGAGCTGTGAAACCGCAGTGTTGAATCTAAACGCGTCGAGATCTTCAGTTAATTTTTTTATCGATTGATTTAAAATAATCTTCGTTTCATTTGCTTCTTCTGCGTCGCTTATCTTATCTTTCAATGCAATGATTTTTTCTAGAAATTTTTTGACTCCTTTGATTCCATTGGTACTCCAAGCTATTGATTGATCAAATGGTCCCATAAACATTTCATATGCTCTCAAGACATCAGTTCAATACTCGTTGATGATATCGTCGGGATTGACAACATTTCCTCGTCTCTTGGACATTTTTCTTCCGTCTTCTCCCATAATGAGTCCAACGTAATGATATTCTTGAAACGGTTCTTCATGAGTAATCGCTCCGATATCAAACAAAAATTTCTGCCAAAATCTTCCATAGATCATGTGTCTTGTAATGTGCTCTGCACCTCAGACATAGACATCTACACTACCTCGATATTTTTCGTTTTCTTTTCCGACTAAAACTTCATCATTATTAGGATCCATATATCTGAGCCAATATCGCGAGCTGCCTGCTCGACCTGGCATCGTATTGGTTTCACGCTTGTATTGTTTTCCATCTTTGCTTACATTTACCCAATCAGTAATGGCTGCGAGCGGTCATTCTTCGGTTCAGGTTGGTTCATAATTTTCCACATCTGGCAAGAGAAGCGGAAGATCTTCTTCATCGAGTGTAATTATATTTCCCGCTTCATCTCGAAGGATTGGAAATGGTTCACCTCGATATCTTTGTCTTGAAAAAACTCGATCTTGCATTTTATAATTTACTTTCACTCATCCGATTCATTTTTTTTCTAATCGTTCTTGCATTTTCTTAATCGCTTCATCACTTTTCATATCTGTAAATTCTCAGGAATTATTTACTATTCATTTTTCTGTATAACATATTTCAGACTTCATTACTTGGTCATAATCAGCAAAGTTTTTGTCTTTTGGTAATATAGAATTTGTAATCGGCAAGTCATATTTCTTCGCGAACTCAAAATCTCTTTCATCATGTGCTGGTACCGCCATAACGACTCCTGTTCCATAATTTGCTAAGACATAATCAGCTACAAAGACAGGAACTTTTTCTCCATTGAACGGATTGATTGCATACGCTCAGCAGAAGACTCCAGTTTTTTCTTTTTGTAATTCTGTCCTTTCCAACTGTGTTTTGTGCTTAGCTGCGTCTTTGTATTTTTCTACTTCAGCTTTGCATTCACTCGTTGTTATTTTATCGACCAATGGGTGTTCTGGCGCGATAGCGACGAATGACATTCCAAAAACGGTATCGACACGAGTAGTGTAGACACTGAATTTTAATTCTTCATTTCAAGATTGCTTTGCTTCGCTCGCAATGACCATATCAAATTCTGTTCCTTCTGATTTTCCAATTCGATTTCTTTCCAAGTCTTTCATAGACTCATCTCGTTGCAAATTATCCAAACCTTGCAATAATCTTTCTGCATATTTTGTGATTTTCAATACTCGTTGTTTCATTGGTTTTTGTTCTACTTCGCTGCCGCAACGTTCACATTTTCCATCATCAAGATCTTCATTTGCCAATCCCGTCATACATTTTGGACATCGATTGATCGGCTTATAATCTACATATGCAAGACGTTGTGAATTTAAATATGTTTCAATATTTTCATTTATTTTTAATTCTGAATTCTGAATTTTGAATTTTAAATTTTCAATCGGCATAGCTTTTTGCAGTTTTTCATCGTAGTAATGATTGTACATTTGCAAAAATACTCGCTGTGTTCGTTTAAAATATTTCGGATCAGCGGTGTTTACTGATCTGCTTCGATCGTAGGTAGTACCAAAGTTTTCTAACTGACTGATAAATTTTGCGATATTTACTTTGGAAACATCTTGTGGTTTCATCTTATGTTCGATTGCATATTGTTCAGTTCCAAGTCAAAAGGTATCAAATCCCATAGGATGTAAGACATTGAATCCTTCAAGCATTTTTTTCCTTGCAAGACAATCGGTAGCGATAAATCCTTTTGGATGTCCTACATGCAACGCGGAACCAGACGGATACGGAAACATATCCAGAATATAAAATTTTGGTTTAGAAGTATCTTCTTTTACTTTGTAGAGATCTGTCTCTTTCCATTTTTTCTGTCGTTTTTTACTGATATCTTTGAGTTCCATTATCATTGTGCTAACAACTAAAAAGAGTATTATGAAAAGTGGAGCTTCATAGTATACAAAACTCCTTTACTTTCAACGAAAAAATATAGCATTTAGAGATATTGTTTCAATTTGTTTGTATCCTTATGTTGTTTTAATCTTCTGATAGCCTTGTCTTTTATCACCCTTACTCTTTCTCTTGTAATGCCATATATATCAGCTATTTCTTCTAGTTTTTTTCCTTGGAAATAATGAAGTATGATAACATCTCTTTCTCTAGTGTGGAGAAGTTCTAATCTTTTTTCTATATCATGTTGTAATGATTCTTGAAGAAGGTTTGCATCAGGATGAGGAAAAGCATCACTAGGAAAAAGTCATTCGAAAGTGTTTTCTGTATCTTCATCGGAAGCTGGTTTGTCGAGAGAAAAATGATTTTGTGTTGATTTTTTTGCTTCTTCTATAGTGCTTTCAGGCATGTCTAATATTTCAGCAAGTTCATCTATTGTTGGTTCTCTGTAATGGAGTTGCTCAAATTCATTGCTTGCTCTATTTATTTTGTTGATGTTTGTGACTTTATTGAGAGGTATTCTTACTAATTTTGCATGTTCAGCAATTGCCTGTAAAATACTTTGTCTAATCCATCGAACTGCATACGAAATAAATTTAAATCCTCTAGTTTCATCAAATTTTTCTGCAGCTTTAATCAGTCAAATATTCCCTTCGTTGATAAGATCAGGAAGTGATATTCATTGTCCTTGATATTGTTTGGCGACAGAAACGACAAATCTTAAATTAGCCCTAGTGAGTTTTTCCAAAGCTTGTTGGTTACCTTGTTTGATGAGTTTAGCTAATTTTACTTCTTCCAAAACATCAATGAGCTCTTCTCTTCCTATCTCATAAAGGTATTTATCGAGCGATTGAGTTTCGCGGTTAGTTACTTGTTTAGTGATTTTGAGCTGTCTCATAAGTGTTTGATATAAATAAATGTATAAAAATATATAATTATTTTAATGTAAATGTCAATGTATAATATAACAACACAGAGAAAAAAAACATATTCTGTCTATATTTTACGTTGAAAAACCAGGTTTAAACACTACAACTTTACTATAAAAAGAGACAAATTACTGGTATATCTGATGATAGTTTGTCATTTTTAGTATTTGTATAGTTTCATGGCCAAAAGAAGAAAAAAAAGAAATCTTGTATTGAACAAATATAAATTAGGTATGAGTCTTACCATCTTGTGAGCATTGTTTTTTTTCTCGCTCTATTTTGCGGAAGGATCTCCCGTACTTACATTCTTTAAAACCTATGCAAGTATAGCATTCTGAGAAGTATGACTTTATGTGTTTTTTGCTTTATGTTTTTTTGTAGGGATTATCATCCTTGCAAAAGGATATCTTATGAAATTAGTGATAAGACAGTTTATGGTGATAATGGTAATTATTTCGGCAGTGATTAATTTCCCGATTATAGATTGAGATGCTGGAAAATACGAAACATTCTGATGATATATTTCTCGACCGGTTATTGCATTGTTACAAGTGATGTTTGGTCACAAAGCTATAGCAACAAAAGCATTTATTATCATTCTTTTGATCATCACTATTATATGGATTCTTTATTCATTGAATTTTTCATTTCCTAAGATTAGTCTCAAGAGTGAAGATAAACCAAAATCTTCTGCAAAAACAAGAGCAATCAGACAGGATGAAGAAGATGATGAAGAGGAAGAAGATGAAATAAAACCAGATTTTGGAAAGCCAGTTTCTCGCTCGCTTATCAAGTCATTGATCAAAGATAAACTTGAAAGAAAGATAGAAGAAAAAGAAAAAATAAAAGAAAGAAAATCTAGACCAGCGATCAATTTTTCTGCTGAGAAACCGACGTTTAATTATGAATTATTGGAAACTAATGCCGATCAGACGGTTACGATTGATGAGACATTTTTGATGGAAAAAGCAAAAGCACTACAAAATAAATTGATGGAATTTAATGTGCCGATCATGATCGAGTGATTCGATATTGGGCCTTCCATCGTGCAAATAAGGATCAAACCTGATGAAGGAATCAGATTGTCTACTATTGAAAGTCTTTCAAATGATATCTCGTTGTCACTCAAATCCAAATCTGTTCGTATCGTTGCTCCGATTCCTGGTACGGATTGTGTAGGTATCCAATTACCAAATCCGAAGCCAGTTATGGTGCGTTTGGGCGATATGTTCAATACTACGGAATTCTCCAATGATATGAAAAAGTCTGATAATAATCTTGCGCTCGGAAAAGCGATTGATGGGTCTATTATCGTAAAAACATTGGAATCTATGCCACATTTGCTCGTTGCGGGAGCGACCGGTTCTGGAAAATCTGTCGGAGTAAATGATTTCATTCTTTCCTTGATGTATCAAAATACACCTTCTGAACTTAAATTTCTCATGGTTGATCCGAAACAGGTAGAATTGGAATTGTACGCAGGACTTCCTTACTTGCTCGCACCGATAGTTTTCGAGCCAGAAAAAGCATTGAAACTTTTGAAATGGACAGAAAACGAGATGGAAAAGAGATATGGAATATTGAGAGAAAAAAGAGTAAAAAATATCGATGAATATAATCAGAAATTTGCTGGAACCTTATGAGAAAATTGAGAAAAAATAGAAAAAATGTTTCGTATCATATTTGTAGTGGATGAGCTCGCATCTATGATGCTCTCAAAAGCAAAGAGAGATGTAGAAAATTGTATTACACATATATCAGCCAAAGCGAGAGCGGTAGGTATTCATTTGATCATCGCGACACAGAGACCGTCAGTAGATGTTATTACCTGACTTATCAAAGCAAATATGCCGACAAGAATAGCGTTTGGTACGGTTTCAGAAATAGATAGTAGAACAATACTTGGTAGAAAATGAGCAGAAACATTACTTGGAAAGTGAGATATGCTCTATATGGATCCATCAACAAAAGCGCCGACAAGAATCCAGGCACCATTTATTTCTACAGAAGAGATAGAAAAAATTGTAATGACACTCAAAACAAAATATATGGGAGGACTTACGGAAGAAGATATTTATAACCAAGAAATTGTCTCTATACTTGAAAATAAATTAGAAGCTGGAGCACAGCTTTTTGGTAGCAGCAATGGTGATAATGATGATGAATTAGTGGAAAGAGCGATACAAGTCATTTCGCAAACAAGAAAAGCTTCAGCGACATTACTTCAAAGGAAGCTCGGAGTGGGATTTGCTCGCGCCGCCAGAATCATGGATATTTTGGAAGAAAAGTGAATTATCGGTCCACAGGACGGCGCTAAACCGAGAGACATTTTCATTTAGTTTGATACCACCTTATCATAATATAATATACACTAGCCTACAAAGGCTAGTTTTTTTCTAATAATTTCTTTTAATTCACTGATTACTCATTCAAGATTATTTTCGATATCCTCGTTACTAAATCTAATAACGAAAATTCCCTTTTTATATATTTCTGAATCTCTGTGTCTATCATAATCAATCGTATCATTATGATATCAACCATCTAATTCTATTCACAAGAGTAATTCTGAACAATAAAAATCGAGAATAAATGGTCAAATGCCTTTCTGTCTTCTAAATTTATATCAAAGGAACTGCCTATTTTTTACTATTCACCAAAAAATATGTTCAGCTTTCGTGGATTTTTTTCTATTCTCTCTTGCGTAGTCTATATAAGCACGATTGTATTGGATAAAATTTATTTTTTCTTTTTTTAGGAACCTCACCTTCGTTTCCTCTCCTATCAGAGAGGCTTCTAGTTGACACTCCTCTCTGACAGGAGAGGTGGGGTGAGGTTGCTTACCAAAAAACGAAGGTGAGGTTGTTGGGTCAGTTACTTTATCGCTCATATACCAAAGAAAAAATAAAGTGACTATATATTACCCATCCAAAAAACGAAAAAAACTGACAAAGATAAGAAAAAAGAAATTCATTACATCACAAAAAAGCAAAATAGCAAGTAAATCTGATCAATAAAGGTCAGATTTTTTGTTTTTCTTACTCTCGAGAGTATAATTGAATTAAGAAACAAGATACTAGATGCACGATTGAAGAATTATTTAGCTATATTGTTCATGCATCATACATCATAGATCATGTATCCATTTAGTCTTTAAAGTAATTATCATGGCCTTTACAAGTAAAAATTTGCATGCCCACAAAAGTGGTATGACATTTATAAAATGAGCTACATTCTTTTTCCTTGGAATGTCTTGCGTGCTTTTTATGACAAAAGCATTTGAGATCGAACCAGCTACAAGAAATGCTGTACAGCTTATCCAAAAAATAATTTTCACAACAGATGGTGATGCTAGTTCTACACAGATGATTTCTATTGATGGTTCATGAGGAAATGCATCATTTGCAGGAACAGTAAGTGCTGATACGTTAAGTGGAAATACTGTGTGTATAGGAAGTGATTGTCAAACGAGTTGGCCAACTTCTGTAGGAGGTGATTCTGTGTGGTCTACATGAGCTAGTAGTGTAGCATATTATAATTTGGGAAATGTAGGAATAGGAACATCTACGCCATCGACAAAACTTACTGTAAATGGAAGTATAAACCTCCAAGATAAAATAACTTTTAATGCTGCATCATCAATCTATCCTATAGACGGTGATGATTTTAATGGAAATAATTTGACTATACATGCAGCAAATTCTGTTGACTTTGGTGGTGGACCATGGGCATGAGGGAAATTATATCTTTTAGGTGGAAATAGTGATAGTCAGGATGGTATTTGATGAGATGTAGTAATTATGTGATGAACGTGAGGGGATCAAATAGGTTGAAATATATATATAAACTGATGATATTCATCACACGATCTAGGAAATATTATTTTAGGAAATCTTAGAGGTAAAGTAGGTATCGGAACATCAACTCCATTAGCAATACTTACAGTCAATGGAGGTATAAAAGCATTAGATAAAAACACAGATCCATGTTCAAATACTTGAACTTATCCTGCTTGAACAATGTTTTATGTACCTAGTCATGGATATAGTTATTATTGTACAGATACATCTGGTACTGTATGATGTACATCTATCGTTATGCCTGATATGTATTGTATGTGTAATTCTGATACTAAAGCAATTCCTATCAACGGAAGATATATTCATGCAGCATCAAGTAGTAATCAGTTTGCTGCTACTTGTTTCAATCCATAAAAAATAATAACACAAATATAAAAAAAATCCCGGAAGTGTTACTCCGGGATTTTTGTGATAGATAAATAATCTTTACTGGACAAGTACTTTTACCCTCATCGTACCTTGATCAGTAACGATGATAATGATATACTCTCCTTTATTAGGGAGAATAAAATACTTGTCTTTGATACGCATAGCATATTGCCCGATAACGGAGCATACTATGATATCTTTGATGTCCAGATCGGTCTCTATGGTAATAGGACCGTCGGTAAGCGTAGGATAGACTTTGATCTTGTCAGCTAAGGTATTTTCTGAGATACCAGTAGCATCATTTTGTGATATCCAGTTGGATAAAGCATCCGTTTGGACGCCTTTGACAGATAATTGTGCACCAATCACATACAGAGAATCGACAAATCCACTCAAAGTATAGACGGTTACATTACCTGATACAAAAGCAAGATAACTAAGCTGAGACAGATGATTTCCAGCGTAAATATTGTACTGTTGGACAGCTTCTTTATTTTCAAAAAGCAGAGGTGTCCATTGTACGGTATATCCACCGCCAACATTGGCAGTGACCCATACGTGAATGCTTTGTGCCCAGGAAGAGAGAGTACCTTCGTTTCCAAAAGTATCTACTACAGCGATTTTATACCGCCATGGTTGATTTCTCGAATCAACCGTATCAGTCCAGGTTTCTGCAGTGTATAGAGCAGTACCTACCAGCTGATAGTTGTTGGTCGTAATTTCCCGGTAAATGTCTATGAACTCTCCTTCTGAATAGATGTTACTCCAGACAACGCGTATGTTGCCATTAGTGGTATCCATAGTAAGCAGATCGATTTCTTGTGTCGGAGGATACAAAACAGTTATGTTTACGGTATCTGTACTCAGACATTCAGCATTACTGGTAGTAGTGACACTATAACTTCCTGTCTGAGTGACATGGATAGTGTCTGTTGTTGCTCCTGTGGACCAATCATAGGTTGTAATATTGGTATTACCCGTCGTTAAGATCACGGTAGTGCCAAGTCCAACTGATTGATCAGGACCAAGATTAGCATCATTGCTATGATCAATGCTTATTACTGATGCATCACTGACGAATCCGCAGCCGTTACTGACGGTAACAGTATAAGTTCCTGCTTGGGTTACTGTGAGTGTTTGTGTTGTCGCACCCGTGTTCCAAAGATAATGTGCACCTATACCAACATTGCCGGCATTCAATGTATAATTCAGAATGTTTCCACACGTATCAATGTCGGGAAGTCCAGGCAAAGTAGGTGTAGCTACCAGATAGAAATATAAATGCATTGTTCCGGTTTGGCTTGAAGAGAACCATACTTCACCAGAATTTACGTTCGTTAAAGTAATAGAGGAAGTAAATAAATCCCAACTTGTAGGATGATTTCCTTCCCAATGTAAATTCGTCAGTGCAGCCGTTGGTGCGTACAGGGTTACTTCACTGTAGTTGGAAGTACAGAAGGTGATAGTATCACCGGTACTCAAAGTATCCAATGATACATAAGCAGTTTGAGCTTTTGTTGTGATAATAAAGCCCATCATGATCACGAGGATCGCCAAAAGTTTGATTTTTTTCATTTTTTTTCTCCTTTTTTGTTTTTGTTGGTTTTTTATTTTTTTTCTGAAAAAGACTATAAGGAAAAGACACAAAAAGTCAATTTAAATTATTATCTAAAAAAAATCGCACCCGGGTGCACTCCGACCTTTTTTGGAAAGCAATCTAGTGATTTTACTAAGATTGCTCCGTCATTTCATTCCTCGCAATGACATGTTTATTTTTTGTTGTGAAAATTATTTTAATTTTGGATTCTGAATTCATATTAGTGCTCTAATTTTTCCATTTTTTTGATAAGCGCTAATATCTCAGCTTTTGCTTCATCATTGAGGTCGGTAACTGCTAAGATATCCTTTGCTTTTTGACTGTATGTTAAGATTCCTTGTTTACCAAATTCAATCGCTCCACTTTCTTCAAACATTTTTTGCAATGCTTTGATTTGTTGATTATCGAGTTGTTTTCCCATAGATGATGTCAAAAGTTCTTTGTGTTCTGGAGTTCATTTTTCAAAAATATAATTGGTGAAATAGGTTTGTTGTCACTCTTGAATATCACTGAATGCAGATTTAGTTTTATCACCAAAAGTTATATCAAGATAATCATCTCTCATCTGGAAGGCAAGTCACATATATTTTCCTAATTCTGTAATATGATGTTGTTGTTCTTTAGAAGCACCAGCAAGGATAGCTCAGGTAAGCATAGGTCTTATAAATGTATAGGAAGCAGTTTTATACATATTTTTTTTGTCGATCAAAGAAAGGGAAGCTGGTCATGAAATCATCATATCAACGTCGATCATTTGTCAGAGAATTACTTCTTCAATCATGCTATGTACATTTTTTCTTGCTTCTCGAAGCAAGTTTTCCGGGAAATCGTGCTGTTGATATCGAAGTTCATATACTCGAGAAAGCAGCAAATCTCATAAAAGGATGGCTTGTCCTTCAGCGATATGTTTAGCGTTTGGATTGGCTGTTACCAAGGTTTGGATATAGGAATGTACAGTAAGTGCATTATGTCTCTTATCAGCTTGATCGATGATATCGTCATGGATAAGTGCCATAGAATGGAGGAGTTCAAAAATGATACCAAAGTTGAGAATAGCTTTTTCGTTATCTCCACCAAAGCCATTATAGGTGATCCAAAGTCCGTATGGTCTGATTCTTTTTCCACCAGAAAAAATAAATGTAGTGATATAATCGATAAACTTATTTATTTTTTTGTCGCTGATAAGGTGTTGTGCTTGTTCTATTTTTCCTTGGATATAGGTTTGTAAAATACCATCAAAAGTAGTTTTAAAACTTAACAAATCCATCTCTCACATTCAAAATATAAAATATACAATGAAGAATAAAGGTAATTTTTTGATGTAATAATGCAAATCAAAGCGAAAATTTGACAAAAATAAAAATATATTTATAATAATAACATATTTTAATACTAAAATATGCTGATGGGAAAAACAGAGAACCTTATAGATACAGCTGTTGTGAGGACAGGAAATACTATTGCAACACCATTGAGACGATGAGGTGAGGTTGCAAACGCTGCAACAAATATTTTGAGACAAGGAAAAAGTTCAACTAAGAATACTGCTGAAGTAAGTAAGCAAACCATAGACTCGCTTGTTGATAATTTTCTTAACTTCTCCAAAGTAGACGGAAAACGATATCAGAGATTAGGAAAAGGAACGATAAATCTAGCTTCTGCGGTGACCTGGAGACCTTTTATGATAATTGGAGCTTGAGTATTGAGCGGACTCAATCAGTGAGTGCGAAAACCATTTCAAAAGTTATTGTATACACCAGAAAAAATGTTCAAAGGCATGCGAAATGCTACGAGAATTTTCAGTAAGAAAAAAGAATTTGATTTTGTAAAATATGACACTCATGAGACTGGATGAGATACATGGATTAATCAAATCACTGAGAAGAGGCTAGGATTTCTAGGAAAAGCATCTTCTTCACCGAACAAAACAGAAAAAAAAGAAGAGAAAAAATTACCCAAAAAAACAGCGAAAAACATAGAAAAAAAGGAACAAGCAAAACCAATAAAACCAGTAGAAATGCCAATAAATTCAACAGAAGAACCTCAAGAAGAAAAGACAGGATTTCAACAAGCAATAAAAAATAAAGATGATGATTTTATCAACAAAGAATTGGCAAACAGATGATATGGTCCTGGTGGTAGTCTCAAAACACCGACAAAAGAAAAAGCGACATCCATACCTGAAATAAAGCAACAATTCCAAAAGGAAGCACAAGCAAAAAAAAATGCTGAAATAGAATCTAAGAAGCGAAAAAATCTCGGAAAAGAAGAAAAAGAAATGTATAAAAAAGAATTTACCAATCTTCTAGAAAATGATCTCAGCGAAAAAGGAGTCCTTGCTCGAGCCAAAAAAAACAACAAAGGAAATGATATGGAAACTATTTTAAAGACATTAGATAAAGAATATCCAACATTTGCAACATTCATCGATGATGAAATTTTAGCAAAAAATGCTCCAGCCTAGATCTATGGTCATTTTATAAGATTGCTTCGTCACTTCGTTCCTCGCAATGACAACTCTTAATATAATGTTTCCTTGTATTTTTTGATATATGTATCTAGATTTTCTACTTCATCGTCATCAGCTCTTTTGTTTCGATGGAGTTTTCCACATTTTTGACATTGAAACAATATTTTCATCTGCCCGTTTTTGATCTCATACATCGTGGGATACATTTTCCCTTTACATCCAGTATTTCTGTCTCCAGGAATATCTCCGTCCACATGTAGAGAAACAAAACAATACGGACAATGATTCCTACAGGTTTTTACAGCCTGAGAAATTTCTTTTCCACAATGAATACAAGTAAATGATTCGTTTATTTTTTTCATAGAATAATGTTGAAACGACTAAACGTTGAAACGGTTAAATGCTGTTTTTAATTATTTAGTTTTATAATATATTTATATATCATAATACTTATATGTTTGGTTTTGTCTGTTAATTCTTCAAATATATCTTTGTTTATATAATCATTTTTATAAGCCAAATTAAGCATACTTCTAACCTCTCCACAACTTCATTTAGCAATATAAAGAAATCTTCTCAATTCATTATTTGTTTCTCTTTCAAATCATTCAGCTATATTGTTGGAAATACTTAAAGCAGCTCTTAAGATTTGATCTCTAAAAAAATAATCTTTAAATACATCTTTATTGAATATTTGTGTTAATTTCGAATACACGTCTTGAGAGTCCTGTCGCATATTTAGTTCTTCAAATTGCATTTTTGATATATTAATAAACTAAAAAACATCATTTAGTCATTTAGTCGCTTATTCGTTTAATCATTTAGATGACCACATGGTCGTAGAAGGCAAGTTGTTCTCCTAAAAAATTAGAAGTGGGTAGCTCCATCACGGCATACACCGTAACTTTGTGGCTCCCATGAGATTGATAGGAAGTAATATTCCTTCCCTTACGTACGGACCCTGTAGTCAGTATAATACTAAGAGTATTTGCTTTGTTTTCAAGCAAAATTCGCACCCGCGTGAAAAACAAAAAAAACACGCAATCATAGCGTGTTTTTCTCGGAAAGATATAATAATTAGAATTCTGGGATTTCATTAGGATCTTCTTTTGCGTCTTCTCTTGCTTGAATTCTATCAGGATTCTCTTTTGCAAAATCAACTTTTACTGCTCTTCCCATGATTTCTTGTCCATCCATTTCTTTTTGTGCTTTGGCAGCATCTTCAGGATTAACAAATTCAACAAATCCGAACCCTCTACTCTTGTTTGTCTCTTGATCAAGTTTTACTCTTGCGAAAGCGACTTCTCCAAATTTTGAGAATTCTTCTCTGAGATCTTTTCATCTCAATTTCCAATTCAGTCCACCAACAAATAGCTTTGTCTGACTGATAATAGTGTTGTCTTCTGACATATACAAAAAAAACAAAATAAAGAAAACTATAACAGCTTTTTATTATGAAATTACTTCATAATTACAAGAGTTTCCTAGTATAAAAAAACATATCCTAATATTGTGCATCAGGTATAGTTATAGGTATTGACACCTGATATAAGCAAAATATTCAGCGTTTGCTCTATGATTATCAGTGAAAAACATAGTGTCATATATTCTATAGAATGCTGCTATAAAGTTTATATATAAAAATTTGCAAAAATATCAAATCTAGGTATAATTAAATTGTTTTATTTAGTAATGGTTCATTATTATGAACATAGAAATAAAATATCCTCAAGAAGTTAAACAAAATTTGGATGTTTTCAAAAAAGAGGTAAAGAAATATATCCCTTTCAATACTGATGATTTTCAAAAAAAACAGGATGAAAAAGAAATATCAGAAAATAAGTTTGAAGATGTCAGATTTAAAGCAAATAGATTGATTTCGTTTTTTACCGGAGAAAAGGTTGTCGTTGAGGAGTATAGAAAAAATTGATCTGATTTTACAAAACAAGATGATTGGAAAGAATTAGAAAAGGATATAGAAGATATTATGAAGGAGCTTAATTGAATACTGAAAAATATAAAAATATTGGAAAAACGTTTAAAGATTACAAATAAAATAAAAATTCCCGAAGAAGATAATGAAGAAATCAAGGATATTATTGAATATAATAGAAATGAAGCAGTCAATGAAATTTATGATGAATTAGACTCAATAAATAGAAGATTAAGCGCTATATGAGATGAATGAACAAATATTATTAATAGAAAATATAAATTAAGTGAATAACTATTTTATCAATTGAAAATATATTATCATGACTGATCCAATCCAACAGACAAATTCGCAGCAACAATGACAACAACAGTGATATACTGATGATATTTTGGGAGGAGAAAATATATTTGAAACCATTCCTGAGGCGATGCCGGAAGAAGATATTCCTTATGGGGACATGCTGGAAAAGAAATATCAATTTGATCCGATTCCTGAAAGAGAAGTACCAGCTCCTACAACTCCAGCGCCAGTCGCTGCACCAGTTTCTCCTAGCATTCCTATTGTAGCGCCACAAACAACGATAGAAAAACCTGCAATCGTTCCTGATGGAGTGATCGAAAATATTGTGAATAAAGAAATGCAAGATATCCAACACGAATCATCTTTGGAAGAAACAAAAGTTGAATGATTACTTGATACTAAACTTCAGACTGATATCCAAAAAAAATTCGGCGAGATCTTCTTTACCAGCAAAAAGATTTACGAAAACAAAACAAAACTATGAGATACAGGTGAATACTTCGATATTCTCTGAGCAGATAATGATAAAATATTTATATCTTACAGATTTTTGATTGACGAAAGTGCAGACCCGACGCTTTTCATCACCAAGACAGAACAAAACAAAGACACGGATGAAGAAACAACAAATGAATTGAGATTTACCTTTAATGAAGAGACTTCATCATTGGAAGTAATGGTAAATGATGCATTGATCTTTGATGAAATAAAAGATCTTACAGAAGATCCAAAGAAAAAAATGCAAGTAGTAGAAAAAATCAATAAATTCATTTTCTTGGCTTCAGAAGAATTGAGAAAATTAGAAAAAACAATTAAAGACAAGGAAGAAGAGGAAAAAGAAAGAAAAAGATTACAGGAAATCTTCAGAAATTTCTAAATCAAAAACATATACAAAAAGAGGGACAAAATATCTGTCTCTTTTTTATAATAAAAAAAAAGACGAGTTTTGAATTCGTCTTTATATATATTAGTTATTTTTGGTGAAATATCTGTCGTGAATTTTTTAGTTATTCATCAGTGTAAGTAGTTCATCTGATAATCCGAAATTTGCTATATATGCGTTAGTTGCTTCCCTCATTCTAGTGAGTTCTTCTCCAAACCATTCAGGAACGATAAACTTTTTTGCATCTCTCTTGTTGGCAAACTCTACTTCAGCAGTTTTTAATCCTTGAAGATTTTTGTAGACATCAAGTTCGATCGTAAGTCACTCATAAGGTATATAGTAGCGAGTCTTTTCTAAGAAATGATTTTCTACTTGAAATCGTAATTGGTCAAATTCTTCTTTGCTAATGGTATCTTCTATTTCTTCTCTTACAAGTCCATGTCATTTTTTTCTGGTAACTTTATAGCTTTCTCAAATATGCCTTATTCTGATGCTTTTCCCCGTGCTTGGATCATTAAAATATCATTGAACGATCTCATCATGAGGGAATTGTTCGATGTCGTTAGGTAAATTTTTTATCAGAAATTTTCTTTCAATTTCAAAGGCCATGCTGATGAGCTTATAATAATTAAAACACGTTATTTATGAGAATCATTTATTTTTTTATGTTTTTTGTAGAGTACTATATAATGCATTTTGAGGGTAAATGTGATGAAAAAGAGTATCCATCATAATGTTGCAAAAACAGAAATGTTTCTATATTGCTTTTGTGTATTATTCATATCTGTTGATAGATTTGTCTCACTGGTTTCCAAAAGAGACGTATCTATACTATTGAGATTACATCAGACCTTTTGAATGATAGACTTGAGCTCTTGTTGATATACTACTTCAGATTTATTGTAAAGATCAGCCAACAGTCAGCATTCATCTACTGATGCTGATATTTTTTCTGCTTCTTGAGCTATTCTTCTAAACATCATAGGATCTATATTTTTGGTGAGTGACATGCCGGTAGCTGTTTTGAAATTATAGACGCTTTCTGTTTTGTTCGCTCATCAATATGATTGTTTGTCGGCGATAACTATTTTGATATCTATTCCTGTATCGATAGGAATCCATGAATTTGGATAAAAAGTCAGATAATTTCCATTTCGTTTGATATTTTCTGCTCCATAAAAATATTGTTTATCATTGAAACTTATGATTACACTGTTTTTATCTATTCATTTTCAGATATCTTTGATATCAAAGATAAAATATTGATCTAGATTTATTCTTTGTGAACTGTCTTTTGGATAGATAAGATTGACACTTGGAGGAACGATATCCGGTTCACATTCAGGGACTTCAGCAAAGTCGAGGGCAAATGTTCACGCAAGCGGATAAGTCTTGTTTGCGGTAATTGCTTCAGATCCTGTTCATAAGAAGATAGAATCTTTTCCGGCAACAGCACTCTTGAAATAGAGTTGGAAAAACGATTTGGTTTCTGTCGATGAAGCAAATTTAGGATTTTCCACTTCAAGGATTATTTTATTGTATTCTATCTTTGAGCTTAATATGCCGTCTTTTGTGGTAGGCAAGATACGGATGATTTCTATATTTTCTGGATTGTAATAGAGTGTCAGTGTAAATTTTGTTATTTTCTGTCCCTGAGGAGAAAATAAAACATCAGCAGAATTAGCACATCATGCGTGGAGTTTGTCTGATGGTTGAAATCTTACATCAGAATATAATGGCTGGAAACTGACCTTTGCTCATCGTGCTATGCTTAGCCCTCCGAGAATCAAAATGAGAAGAAAGTTTAGTATGCGTTTTGTTTTCATTATCAGCTATGCTAATAAGCTAAAATTACCCATAGAGTATATACATGGAGCTTACAATATCAACTGAAAATTAATCCACAATTTGTAAGCATATACATAAATATCATTGATTTTTGGCTTTAAAACCATATCGTCTACGTATATTTATCACTTAGCATTTTCCATGACTACAGATCTCAAAAAATTTGAGCAGACTCGTAAGACTAACATAGCAAATACCATAGGAAGCGGTCTATGGTTAGGAGTAGAAGAGTTGTGACGTGCGGTCAGCGGAGCCAAAAAACCTGCAAACATAAAAAAGAATATAGCCAAAAACCAGATTTCTCCTGAACTTGATAAATATGAAACGAGGAGAATAGAAAGACACAAGAAGCAGATATAAAATAGGGACGAGGAACGAGGAGAAAGAATTAAAAATGAATACCTAGTACCAAGAACCGTGTCCCAAGTTCCAAGATTCAGCTCCCACATTTTTAGTTATCATAAACATACATATGGAAGATATTATTCAGAATATTCTTCAGCGTGAAGTTCATTTTCATTTTTCGAAGAGTTGAGGACATGGAGGACAAAACATAAACAAAAGAGAAACTAAAGCAGAATTATATTTTAATATCCACGATTCAAATTATCTTACTCCTGAACAAAAACAAAGATTGATTGACTGAGCAGGGAATATGATCCATCATCAAGAAGGAATACTTATCATGACTTGCCAAGAAGAACGTTATCAATATGCCAATAAAGAAAAAGTCATTCATCATTTCAGGCAATTGTTAGAAGAGATATTGCCAGAACCAAAAAATAGAATCTCCACCAAGATACCAAATGCTGAGCGCGAAGCACGCATTTTAGATAAAAAGTATCAGAGCCAAAAAAAGCAGAATAGACAAAATCCTTCTTTAGACTATTAGTACTACGATGTTAGATATCTACAAACAGCATTTTGCACATGAACTATCAAAACATATCGATCTTCCTGAAGAAGTGCTTTTGTCGATGATAGAAATTCCGCCGGAAAATATTACGGGAGATTTTGCATTTCCCTGTTTCAAACTTTCAAAATTGCTCAAAAAATCTCCGCAGCAGATAGCCGAAGATCTAGAAAAAAATCTTCAATCTGACTATTTCTCTTCTTTCCAAAATCTTTCCGGTTACCTCAACGCACATATCAACCAAATCGCTTTTATTGAAGATAGCTTCAAGTTTCAAGCTTCAAGCTTCAAACCGAATAAGGAAAGAGTGATGATCGAGTATATGAATGCGAATCCAAATAAACCGCTCCATATCGGTCAGGCAAGAAATGTTTGCATCGGTGATAGTATGAGGAGAATTTATTCATCGTTAGGCTATGCAGTTCATGCATTCAATTACGGAGATGATAGCGGCGTCAATGTCGGCTATAATATAGTAGGACATCTGTTTTATGACTATCCGCTGACTACGGACAAAAAGTTCGATCATTACTGTGGCAAGATCTACGAGGAGATGAGAAAAAATGATGAAGATCCAAAATTCAAATCCTTGCTTTCCGAAACCCTACTCAAGATAGAGGAAGGACATGATGAAAAACTCAAAAAACTTCATTTTGATTATACCAGAAACTGTGCCCTTGACCAGATCAGGACATGTTGGAGGATGAATGCATACTTCGATTGCGTCGCTCGAGAAACCGATATTTTACATCTCAAATTCTTCGCAGAAGCGATGGAGCTTTTGAGAGAAAAGTGAGTTATGAAATTTGTCGATGATGGTGAAGCGAAAGGATGTCGGATAGTGGATGTGTCTACTTTGCCCGAATACCAAAAAGAAGAAAAACAATATCAGATACTCATCAAATCTGACGGCGTAGCGACGTATATTGCCAAGGATATCGCTTTCGCATTATGGAAACTTGGTTACTTGTCCAAAGACTTCGGCTACGATATCTTTGCAGAAGATCCGAGAGGGGAAATAATATATACCACCAATTCCCAGCCGGAAGCAAAACAAAATAAACACGGATTCGGAAATTATGATACAGCAATAACGGTTATCGACAATAGGCAGTTGCAAGCCCAAGCGATTGTTCAGTCCGCATTCAAACTCTTAGGATTAGACAAAGATCATAAACAGTATTTGCCGCTCGGATACGGCGTTGTCTATCTGACACCAGAGACATTGACAAAGCTTGGATACAAACTCACTGCAGAAGAACTCGCAGAAAAACGCTTGCCGTTTTCTAGCAGAAAGGGACGAACGGTGACCTTGGATGAAATGCTCAAAATGTTACATGAAAAAGCATATCGAGAATCCAAAGAAAGGAATCCGGAAAAAAATGATGCTCGATTGGATGAAACCGCTGAAAGCATTGCTATTGGATCATTGAGGTTTTTCCTTATGAGATCAGATATAGAAAAAGATTTAGTCTTTGATATTGACGAAGTCTTGGATATGCAAGGAGAGACATGAACATATATTCTCTATACAGGAGCAAGGATACAGAGCATTATCGATGCAGCGGGAGATTTTGAAAACCCTGAAATCAACACCATTGCAGCATTACTGACAGCACCGGAAGAATTCGTTTTGATCAAGAAACTTTCTGAGTTCGATGCACTTGTTGTTCAAGCAAAAGATCAATTAGCACCACATAGTATCTGTAGATATTTGCTGGATATCGCAAAATTACTCAATAGTTATTATGCTAATGTACATATTATGAAATCAGAACAACAGACAAAGATAGCAAGAATATTGTTGTTGAAAAAAGTACGTGAAATCATACAAAAATCAATGAATCTCATCTGAATGAAATTTTTGGAAAGGATGTAGCTAGCTAAAAGCCTAAAGCTTTAAGCTTAAAGTTCAAATATTAATTTTATTTTTGTAAGTGATGAAGTAATGAAACTTCGTGAAGAACTAGAAAATCGTGGGTTGATATATCAGTTTACTGATGAAAAGCTTTTTGATCTCTATGAAAAATGAGGACAAAAATTTTACTGTGGATTTGATCCAACTGCAGATTCCTTGCAATTAGGGAATTTTGTCAGCTTCATGGCAGCAGTGAATTTCATGAAAAGAAATAATACGTTTGTAATGATTATTGGATGAGCAACAGGGATGATCTGAGATCCAAGTGGGAAAACCAGTGATAGAGTGATGCTTGATGAAAATCTTTTGAGAAGTAATGAAAAAGCTATCACCAAACAAGTTCAGCACATTCTCGAAAATCTAAAATTTTTAAGCGGGTATGACTTCAAATTTGAGGTGATGAATAATTATGATTTTTATAAAAGTATGAGCATTTTTGAGTTTTTTAGAACAGCAGGAAGATATATCACTGTCAATAATATGCTGAGCAAAGAGACGGTAAAAAAAAGAATAGAAGATCCAGAAATGAGTATCACCTATACAGAATTTAGCTATATGCTGCTCCAAGGATATGACTTCCTTACACTCTATGAAAAGCATAAAGTAAGGCTTCAGATCTGATGATCCGACCAACGAGGAAATATGGTTACTGGAACAGAAATGATCAGAAAAAAATTTGGGAATGAAGAAGAATCGTTCGTGATGACATTTCCGTTGATCACGGATTCTACAGGAAAAAAATTCTGAAAATCTGAATGAAATGCTATCTTTCTCGATCCCAACAAAACGAGCCCATATTTCACGTACCAATATTTCATGAATACTACTGATGAAGATGTAGAAAAATATCTCAAGATTTTCACTTTGCTCGATTTTGATGTTGTTGCTGGCATTGTTGCCAATCACAAACAAAACCCAGAACTCAGATACGGGCAAAAACAATTGGCAAACTATTTGGTGACCACGGTATATGGAGAAGAAGCGGCAGCACAATCCATCAAAATTTCAGAAATACTTTTTGGTCAATGAGACAAACTTCAGTTGATCAAAGCTATGTCAGAGAGTGATATTCAGGCTTTGCAAAAAGAAACTGGAGGGTGCTCTTTAGCCAAAGACCAAAAAGAATGGAAACTCTTGGATATTTTTACGCAAAGCGGTTTAGCTGAATCAAATGGAGAAGTAAAAAAACTTATTGCATCATGATCATTATATTACAATGAGGTGAAAGTCACTGATGTTCAACAAATGGTAAAAGCTGAGGACTTTATCAATTGAGTACTCTTGCTAAGAAAAGGAAAAAAACAGTTTAAACTTGTAAAAAATTCATAATTATGACGGAATATACTATTTTGACTAAATTCAGAAACAAAGAAAAATTTGATTCTCTCTTCGTTTGATTAGGCGCAAAAGGCAAGACCTGCTACAATCTTTTTGCTATTCCTGCAGACCCAAAAAATTCTTCCGGTGATGTAGAAGATCAGATGGCGGTGTTTGAATCCAAAGATGATTTTTTCAACGACACTCATTTTAGGATGATGTTTGAACAGGATTTAGAATGACTCAAAAATGCCGAAAAAGTGATAGTTCTTTTGCCGGCATGAAATTCCGTACATATCGAGGCAGGAATCGCTTATGGTTTATGAAAGAAGTTGATATTGATAGGAAAGCCAGAGAAACCAGAGTCGTTGTATCTTATTTTCGATGAATGCTATGATACTATAGACGCTTTTTTGGATACACTATAGTGTCAATGTTGTCTATTCGTTTGTCCAGTTCATAAGTACAAAATAACTTTATTTTCCCTTGCATTGTTTATATAAAAAGATACAAAATGGTGTCCAAATAATTTTTATTATTGTGAAATTTTATTTACTTTATTTTAGCAGATGAAAATTAGTAAAAAAACGATTTTTGCGATTCTGTTTATCGTATCATTAGTGATTGTATTTTTCGTATGAAGAAAATTTGATCCACAAACAGGAACAAGAAGTTTGACATTTACATCAAACGGATTATCTCATTTTAGAAAAGGACTTGATGTATCATGAGGGACAAAACTTGTCTATAAAATTTCTTATGATAAATATGAAAAAGTATACACAAATAGTAGTGAACTTACTGCTATCAAAAAAACTATCGAAGATATTATCATGAAAAACATCGACAACAGAATTTCAAAACTTGGGGTAAGTGATTACAAGTCATATGTTCAAAATCTTGACAATCAAAACTATATCGTTGTAGAGATATGAGGTATCGCTGATCTTGATCAAGCAAAAGAGCTTATAGGAAAGACGCTTGAATTAGAATTCAAATTACAAAATCCAGAACAACCGACTAAAACAAGTATTGCAGCAAGAAAAGCTTTAGCAAACCAAGTGCTTGCTGAAATAAAAACTGATCCAGAAAATATTCAAAAAACACTTGAAGGAAGAATGTCTGAAAATATTTATCATACTATATTTACAGGAAATTCATTGGATCAATTGCCAGATCTTTATAAGAAAAATAAAAAACTTCTTGATAGCGCAGAGATAGGAAAAATTTACTGACTTATAGAAGGAAATTATACTACTATTTACCAACAAAGCGAAGATGGACTTACTCAAGGAACAGGAATTGCTTTGGATGGATATACTATGTTTCGTGTATTAGATAAAGCTCAAGGAAAAGATATGTCAGGGAATACAGTTGATTTTTATGCAATTGAAGATGTATTTGTTCAAGATAGAGAAACATGGATTCCTGCAACAGATGGAGAAACCATTCTTAATGGTGCATATTTCAAATTTGCTAATTCCAGTGCATCAGAAATGGGAGAACCAGTTGTGGTTATCAATTTGGATGATAAAGGAAAAGAAGTTTTTTGTAATATAACAGAAGCAAATATAGGAAAGCCTATGGCTATTTTTGTGTGAGGAAATCTTCTTACTGCTCCAAATATCCAAAGTAAAATTTGTTGAGGAACAGCAGAAATTAATGGATGATTTACTACAGAATCAGCTAAACAGCTTTCTGATGCATTAAATGAGTGAACATTACCAGCACCATTGATTCTTATGCAAGAAGAAAAAATCAGTCCATCACTTGGAGATGATTCTTTATCTGGAGCATTACAAGCGGGGTTGATTGGTTTGATTGCCATCCAAGTCCTTATGTATTGTATGTATGGACGAAAAAAGATGTTACTTACTGCTGTAGTATTGATTTCATTTATAGCGATTCTTTTTGCTTTCATGAAACTTACAGATTATGCATTATCACTTAGTGGAATAGCGGTCATCATACTTTCTATCTGAATGTGAGTGGATGCTAATATCTTGATGTATGAAAGACTTCGTGAAGAGCTCAAAGAAGGAAAGAGTATGGCTTGAGCAATTGATCATGCAAAAGAGAGAAGTTGGCCAGCGATTAGAGATGGTCAAATCAGTACAGGTTTAATAGCATTTGTGCTTTTTTCTATGGGAACTAATGTGTTCAAAGGATTTGGATCTATGTTGATTGTTACCATGTTGATTACATTGTTTTTCAATGTACCATTGACCAAAATACTTCTTCATATGTTTTATGACCCAAAAAAATCAAATTAAAATATTATGAAAATGTAGTACAGTACAATATTCGTATATAAATTAAAGCTTATTAATATTTTAATTTTTTACTCATC
>JAEHHG010000079.1 GCA_019248075.1 Candidatus Gracilibacteria bacterium S5_H10
AGCGGAAGCGAAGTTGCACGTCCTGGACGCCGTTGTATTCGAGGTAACATTCGAGTGGATCGAGTATGTTTTGGCGATCGAGCCAGGCATTGGCGATGTTGACAAGGAAGGCTTCGCGGATGTTGCTGCCCCCTGCAGTGCTGGCATAAGTGCCACCGGGCATACCTGCACCGAGCACGTTGGGGTTGATCATGAGGGCAAACAGGATTTCGGAGTTTGCCGCGGCCGATGTGATGAGCTTATCGCCGTCTTTGTATTTGTTGTCGATGGGTTCGATTACCCATTGCTCTTCGGCTTTGCCGCTTTGTGGGTTGATCTCGAAGAAGGTGAAGATGGGTTTGTCGGCATTTTCGACACCACAAAGGTTTTCCTCGAGGGCATCCATATAGGCTTCGATGGCTGTTTGCCTGGCGGCATTATCGTTGGAGTAGTTTTCTTTTGGAAACTTTTTATCCCAAAAGGCATAAGGTATTTTCACATGCCATTTCCATGTGATTTGATTGGTGTAGGCTTTTTTGAGGAATGCTGGTATGTTTTTGGCAATATCGATCCAGCCGGCAGTATAGGCACTGTACCAGATAGGTTCGCTGTAGTACTCGGCATTTGACCAGCTATCGCGCACGGCAAACAGTACTGATTTGGATTTGATTTGATTGCCTACCTTGCGACGCAGGAGGTCGGCAATGGGGTCGTAGTCGTCGAGCACATCGATTACTTCACATTCAGTTTCGCCAGGTGTATCGGGCCATTTTCCTGATATTACTGCCTTTTCGATTACGCCCTTGTTGGCAATTCCATAGCGGCAAAACATGGAGTTGATGGCGTTGATGCCTACCATTTTGCTGCCATCTTCGTTGGGGATCAGCTGCACATTGCCGCCGCCGAATTTGAGGTAATCGCGCAGGGATTTTTCGAGATACCGACGGACCATTCGGCCATTGCAGAAGCGGACGAGCTCTTCATCGTCGAGTACTTCGAGGATTTCGTTGCCTTTATCGTCGTAGCCGGTGACCTTGCATGGAAATATACCCTGACCGAGCGTGAAGTTGCGGATGAATTTAAGCCCGGTATTGAGTACACCAACAGAACGGATGGTGTCGTAAGCAGTTTTCGGGAAGTCGTTGTTAG
>JAEHHG010000080.1 GCA_019248075.1 Candidatus Gracilibacteria bacterium S5_H10
AAACAGCGCCTGCGCAAGCAGAACCTTGACCTTGACGGGGCCGTCCAGCTCCGACATCGGCGCGTAATGCTGCGCCGCGGGCACACCGAGGCCGTTGAGTAAAATCTCAACGTTGGACTCTGCGCTCCAGCCGTCACGCTCGGAAAACTCGCCCTCCAGCTCCGCAAGGCGGATGCCGTCTTCGTCGTTAAAGTCCGCTTTGGCGTAGAGTTCTTCCTTGAGCTGAATGAGTTCATACAACCGTTCGTAACCCATGATGACCGTCTCCATGACGGTGTACTTGTCAAAGGCATAATGGTCCTGCCGGAGTACCGCGATGCGTTCGCCGGGCGTTACGGTAATTTCGCCCTTGTTCTGCTCGATTTCTCCGGAGAGTATTTTCAAAAACGTCGATTTACCCGTTCCGTTCGCGCCAATGAGGCCGTAGCAGTTCCCGTTTGAAAACTGCACGTCCACATGCTCAAAGAGCGGTTTGCCGCCAAACTGAAGGGATACGTTGTGTGCGCTGATCATGATATCTTACCTGCTTTCCTGTCAAAACAACCGATATCATACCACACCACAAGCAAAAAAACAAAGCGTTAGCGCGGATTCCCGCCAGAAAGATACAATAAATCCAAGATTTGTGTGCCTGCACGCGTACGAAAGAGCTTCTCTCTTACGGTTCGGATGGCGTCTATGTCCATCTCATCCTCATATGCGTTGACGAGGAAGTCCGCCTCGATGAGAATCTGATAGTCCATCCCCTGAATGTCGCGATACGTGTGGTGATGCGCTATCAGCCAGCAGACGCGCTCGATCACGCGCTCCTCCGCGCGGAGCGAAGTGAGCAGTAACCGCGCTTCCGGCGGGCCTTCCATCTGCTGGTGCTCCCCGTTGCAGTTGCCATATTTTCGCTCGCTGTTGCGGATGCCGATGTCGTGCGTGAGCGCCGCAATCTCGAGTATCTCCTGCGTGTCCGCATCCAGCGCTTCCCGCTCGCCAATAATCCTGGCAAAGCTGTGCACCTTCAACAGGTGATTCACCCGTCGCGGATCGCCCGTGTTGTAGGCAATCATCGCCAACGCCA
>JAEHHG010000081.1 GCA_019248075.1 Candidatus Gracilibacteria bacterium S5_H10
GATTGCCGAACCCGGTAAACTGATTATTGAGGCCGAAGATCTCGACAACAAAACCGAATACAGCGAAGAGTTATCGGCTTCTGTTACCGGCGCAAAGTACTTCCCGATAGGGGTAAACGGCAATTTTATGCTAAAAGCCCTGGATAAATCTATCGACGTAACCGTGATCGAAATGTCGCATCCAAACCGTGCCATGATCGTGAACGGCAACACGCTTTGTATGCCGGTTATGATTGAAAACGGAAAATACACCGATCCCATCTATGGCGTTAAGATCGGCAAAGCAAACAATCACAGCGCTGAAAAAGTGCTGGAAAAATTGCTGGTTCAATATCGCAAAAGCGAAAGGGATATGAGTTTCTACATATCGCAGAATATGGCCGGCGATGCAAACAAAGAAAGTCGCCAAATTCTTATCGGGCATCTTACAGGAAAATCAATGCCAAAGGCGCAATGCGGTATTAATAAAATCGAAGAGCTTTGCAAGGCTCGTTTCGATGAAATTATCGCAGCCGAAACCACTGCCGAACCGGTCGAAGAAACCCCTATTCCTGACGATTCAGAAACGGGGAAAATTCCTGCCGCCGATCCCGAACCCGAAATTACCGAGGCTGAAATTATCGAGGAAGTAAGCGACATTGAACCGGAACCTCACCCGAACCGGTTGCCGAACCTGAACCCGAAATCGTGGATGCCGAAATTATCGAAGATGAATGCGAAGATCTTCCAGAGCTGATCACGGTCGTTGAAAACCTTACTGAAAAAGCCTTCGGCGTGGTTGGCATGACTGAATTACTTCCTGATGAATTCCTCACCAAATACGGGAGCAAGTGCAAAATAACCGTCGGCGATCAGCGCCTCGAGGGCTATATATTCTCGAAGAAACGCCGCGTTGCTTTGACAGAAGCCATGGAAGCCGTCGGAATTTCATTTCATATCGTTTAGCCATGGAAAGGATTGTAAAACTTACCGATAAAGCCATGC
>JAEHHG010000082.1 GCA_019248075.1 Candidatus Gracilibacteria bacterium S5_H10
AAGCTGTTTTTCTACAACTCACTGAATATCTACGATACCTGTATAAAGACCAAGATCAATAGTTCTACTTTTAAGTCCGATACTACTTGCATCAGCCATTTCCAAAGTATGTGTATAAGAGATCAAATCACCGTTTGCTTGAAGCGTTCAAGACAAAGAGACTTCCTCACCTATCTCAAATGTCGGAACAGATTGGACGGAAGAAAACCATGAAGTGATGGTATCAAAATTTTTAAACAATACAAACGCTAAGATAAAAGTAGAAATAATAACAACAAACAAGGTAAGAAGAGATACCGATCTTTTTGGTTGTTGTGACATATAATCTGATCCATATCACGTAAAAGAAGGTTTTTTAACTGAAGGAACAACATCTTTTTTGAAATTCATTGGAGATAATAAAAATTAAAAAAACTATGTGTGACGAGAATAATATTCAATTACAAAGACTTTGCAACGAAATAACCCATACTATATAATATTTTACAAAGTTAGGCAAGTATTTTGTCAAAATTTAAAGAGTTTATTTGAAAAAACAACAATGCTGGAGTATACTATATATGTTTTATACCTTCATACATTTGCTTATGAATACAGGAATAGCAACAAATACAGAACCTACAGCACTCCAGAATTTTCTGAATAGCACTGTTGTTTCCTATTGATTGAAAATAGTATGAGCAATAGCAGTTATCTTGCTACTGTTGTTTATCTCAAAGTTTATCGCCGGAATCGTAAGAAGAAACATCATAAAATCAGCTGATGCCAACAACAAACATAGCGAAAAGATAGCAAAGCTTATGCACGATATAACATTTTATGTACTCGTCATTTTCTCTTTCTTCATTGGATTTGAAATGGTTGGATTCAATGTCGGACTTATCGTATGATGAATATCGTTTTGAGTATGATTAGCATTCAAAGAAATTTTAGGGAACATGGTAGCAGGGATTATGATATTGTACACCAAAGAATTCAAATTGTGAGATATCGTAGAGATC
>JAEHHG010000011.1 GCA_019248075.1 Candidatus Gracilibacteria bacterium S5_H10
CCTCTATAGATCTCAATTGATTCTCTGGTGCACACTGAATAATAGGCCAATCATACTTCTTGGCGACATACATATAAGCACTTGCAGCATCTGTAAGATGATTGATATCAGCTTCATGAATGTCTCTTTTTTCTCCGCCGACATATTCTCTATGTCCTTTTTTATCAACCAATTGCTGACCAATTTCTACAGGCATATACAACAAGATAGTTGCATCAGGTCTTGGAATTTGAAAGATATTGTATTCCAGATCCTCAAGCCAAACAAGAAACTTCTCGACTTCAGGAATTTCTTTGATCTTACCTGCCTGATGTCCCATATTAGCAGAGACATATCTGTTGCAGATAACGATTTTTCCTTCATTCAATTGCTGTTGAATTTGAAATGATGCAGCATATCTATCACAAGCAAAGAAAATAGAAGCTCTATATGCGCCGACATCTTCAGCAGTACCAAATTCTCCATTAAGATAATCGTCGACAAGTGTTGCACTTCTTTCTCCATGTCTTGGAAAATCTGCCATGACAACAGCATGTCCTTCTGATTTTAGTCTTTCAACCAAAAGATCAGTTTGTGTACCTTTACCACTGCCATCAGTACCATCAATAACAATGAATTTTCCTTTCATATTCTGTTTTTTTAGGTAAATATTCTGTTTTTTTTGTATTTCACAATGTCGGTGATAGGGAAAAAAGAAATAAAGTCAAGACATCAAAAAAAACCTCACAAGAAGTGAGGTCAGAAAATATATTTTATAAAAAATTATGCTGCATTATTGTACCAGTCATCGTCATCTAGAAAATATCCATTAGGTCCATAATATTGATTATCTCAGATATTCATAGGAGGTTTTCCTTCAAGATTTCTTTTTATCTTTTCTGCAATTTCAGAATTTTTGATTTTTGCTCAAGTGACTTTGGGAGCATTCATAGTTGCATTACGTTTCATAGAATCGACGTGATCATCAGATATTCATGAAGAACTCTATGATTTGGTTAAAAAGATTATTTAATTGGTAGTTACTTTCTATTTTCCCGAGCTATGTCTCGGGATTTTTTTGTTTTTTCAAATGAATTTGAAAATGACAATGATTTTGCTATATATGATTTGCCTATTTTTATTGTTAAAAAAATCAATGATAGGATCTCGTGTCAGGATACTTCTTTTGTGATGATTTTTTACCTTTGCTTTTGCAATGTTGCTTTTGGCACTGATACAAAATTATGCTAATGCACAAACTGACCAACTCACTACTATTACTTCTTCTGCTGTTGTTCCTGTCGTATCTTCTGCTGATATCGAGAATACTGTAGAATATGAAGTTGTCCCTAGTTTTTGATTAGATCATAGTGCTCCATCATTTGATATGGAGAGTGATGATTCTTTCCAAAAATATTTGAGTGATGCTCATCCATTTTTTGATACTTCGTATGCACCAACAGATTTGCTTCCTATAGATTCGCATTTTACTGCAAATACGTCAAAAAACTTTAAGCTGAGAAAAGAAGCGGGGATAGCGTTTGCTGATATGGCTTGGCATTTTCGAAATGATTTTAGTGGAGATAGGTTGTATATCGTCAGCGCTTATAGAAGCAGCTGATTGCAATGATATTTGATTAAACAATGATGTGCTTTGTTTAAATGTGCAAAAGTGGGTACTAGTGAACATCAGGCATGACTAGCTGTAGATATTAAGGTGATTGCTAAATGAGGAAGAGCGTATTCTCTGGATGCGGCATATCCAAACAAATATTTTGATCGATTGAAAGCTCATGCTGCAGACTTTGGATTCCACAATACCTATCAAAAAGGAGTAGAGATTGATGGCAAGATAATTGAGTCATGGCATCGAAGGTATGTATGAACTGGTTTGGCTATGTTACTTGTTGACCTTGATCAGACTCTTGCAGAATATTACAATTCCCTTGAAAAATAATGTCGCTGTTTTATATAATATCTTTATGGGTGATTAGCTCAGTTGGCTATCCCGCAACTTTGTGCGGGACTCATTTCATTCGGAGCGTTTCGTTTATTATATCTTTATGGGTGATTAGCTCAGTTGGCTAGAGCGTTTGCTTGACGTGCAAAAGGCCACAGGTTCGAGTCCTGTACCACCCAAACTACATTTCTTTGCGATTTATTTGTTAATCTATTGTAGATGAAAACCAAAAAACAAGATGATCACCTTCAAGAAAATCTAGAACAACAACATCATCAAGATGATAAAAAATATAAAGCACTTGAAGATAAAATACTTCAGCTTGAAAAAGAAAAAAAAGAGTTTGAAGACATAGCAAAAAGATCTCAGTATGAATATATCAATCTCAAAATGGATTTTGATAGATATCAAAAGCAAGTACAGGAATCAAATAAAAATATAGAAGTAGATTCACTTATTTCTGTAGTCAAAAAATTTTTACCATTTTTGGAAGATTTGAGGAAATCCTTGGAAAATATTACTGACGAATATAAGGATGATCCGCTCGCGAAAGGTGTTCAGATAGTATATAATAAATTTATCAAAACATTGGAAGGTTTACATATCAAAGCTATAGATTCTTTAGGACTGGTTCCTGATTCATTTTTGCATGAACCTGTTAGTATAGAACCTGTCACTGATAATGCAATGAAAGGCAAGATCGTCAAAGAATTTGAGAGATGATTTGTGTATCAAAAAGATTGAGAAAAAAAAGTAATTAGGCCTTCAAAAGTGATTGTTTGACAATAATCTTGATTCTCGGACGAGAATTGCTACTCTTTGTCCGATGTTATGCTCAGGTGATGGAATGGTATACATGTCCGCCTAGGCGGATGCCGTGAGGCTTGGGGTTAGATTTGATGGTTAGGTTTATTATCTCATTGTTTTATATGCCACAATATGTATATGTTTTAGAGAGCTTAACAGATTGATATACATATGTAGGAATGACAAAAAATTTGGAAAATAGATTACAACAACATAATGGATGAGTTGCAAAAGCTACTAAATGACACAAACCATATAAAATAATTTATACTGAATGTTTTGAAACGTATAAAGAGGCATATCACAGAGAAAAATATTTTAAAACATGAAAGTGAAGAGAGGAGTTAAAAATGCTTATACGTTAGTTATGCTCAGGTGATGGAATGGTATACATGTACGATTGAGGTTCGTATGCCGTGAGGCTTGGGGGTTCGAGTCCCCTCCTGAGTAAATAAAAAAAATTAAAATTATTATGGGAATGGTATACATGTCCGCCTAGGCGGATGCCGTGAGGCTTGGCTCGCCACGGCGAGGAGCCCTCCTGAGTAAATGCTTTATATTGCAATATTATTATGACATTATTTGACCGCTTACTGAATGATTATAAAGAAGCGATGAAAGAGAAAAATGAAGCAAAAAAAGTAGTTTTGAATCTTGTTTTGTCAAAAATCAAAAATAAAAAAATAGAGCTCCAAAAAGAACTTGAAGATGCTGACATCCTTGGAATTCTCAAAAAAGAGCTCAAAGAAATATTGGAAACGATTTGATTTTTGAAACAAGCTAACAAGACGAACGATCTTCTTATAGAAGAACAAAAAAAAGCTCTTCTTGAGTTCTATCTCCCTGCTACTATGAACAAAGAGCAAACTACAGAACTTATTAAAAAACTTATATCAGACCACAACATTACAGACCTTAGAACTCAGAGAGGATTGCTCATGAAAGAACTGATGGCAAACTATAAAGAACAAATTGACTGATCTTTGGTGAATGAAATTATCAATGAGATGATTGGTTAGCTATTTAGACATTATCTGCGCTTTATTACGTCATTCCGGCGTCAAGAGGTTGCAGCCGGAATCCAGTTTGCTATTTAACAACCTTGCTAAAGACTGGATAGGTATGGATTCCCGCTTTCGCGAGAATGACGTTGTATGGTAGACGTTATTATGCTTTTTTACTGCTTCATAGTCTTCATGAAAAAATATCTTCTTCTTACAGTTCTATTCACTTATCTATTAGGAAGTTTTTCTTTATGACAGACACTTACTACTCAACAACAGATTAATCTAGATAACTGTGGAGATATAAATATATCTTATAATGCTATTACACAAACTTGTGATAATCAAGGTAATAACTCATGATTATCTACAACTCCTACCACATATGAAGCAGTTGCTTGAACTCCTTGTTGAGTCTGAATGAATTCTGATCTTGCAGGGAAAGACAATGCTGTAGTTAGATCTTCCGGTATTTGATGTACTTGTAAAGATGGATTTACGAGAATCGATAATGAATGTAAATCATGCTCTGATCCTGGTGTATGCTGTGGAATATCGCTAAATACTTCAATACCGTTTATCGGTAAGTGTATAGAATCGAAAACAAATTATAAAAGCCCTGACGAAACTAGTGTTACTTGAGAAACAGCTTTTCCTGTATTGATGTCTAGTTTGACGAAAATATTAGTAACTGCTATTTTGATTGTTTCTTTTGTTCTTATAGTGGTTTGAGGTATTATGATCGCTACAGGTAATCCAAGCTGATGAAAAAAAATGATTATCAAGGTCGTTGTCGGTATAGCTATTCTCGGTGCATCATGAGTTATTCTTCGTCTGATCAATCCAAACTTCTTTGGATAAAAAAACAAAAAAACATTCCTCCTTTACTGGAAGGAGGGGGACCCGAAGGGTGGAGGATTTTGTTACTAAGTAAAATCTCTCATCCGTAAATACGGATACCTCCCTCTTTAAAATAAAGAGGGCATATGATAAAGTAAATTCTTTAATTTGTAATAGAGTAAAAATGGTAAATGTAAAATGTAAAAATGGATTTCTTATTGAAAACAAATTGCTTTTTGGATTTGAAACTGCTGATCCTAAATATGTTAATCTAGCATTGGAACCTGGTGATGATATGCGTTATGAAAAATTGGAGTATGCACTTGTAGATTATCCTGGTGAATATGATATCCAATGAATCGTCATTGACTGTTTTCTCGGTGCAAACAATAAACTCAATTATATCATTACTCTTGATACAAAAAAGATTTGAATTATCCAATCTGCTGATGTATTGGATTTGGATGAAGTAGGTGAAGTGAATATTTGGTTATATCAAGATGATAAAATAGCGAACAAAATAGATCAACTAGAATTGGAATGAGAGCAACAAAAACTTATGCAGGAAAATGAATAGGATCCTTATGAAGTGTATTTCTGTGTATATTGTATTTGGTGTTTAATAATTTCTTTTTTTGGAGTTTGTCAATTCTATTTTTTGCCGCTTGCGGGTAAAAACCTTGTATTACTTGTCAAAATGCATATGTTATGGCAAGTTTTTTAAATTTTTATATAATTCAAATGGCAATTACAAAAAAAGTAATCAAAACTCCTGTTAAGACACCATCAGTTATGGTTGAAACTAAAAAATTATCAGCAAAAGATACTTGTGGTATTGGATGCTGTTCAAACATCAAACATGTTGTTGTGTTTGCTCTCGTTGTTCTCAATACACTTATGCTTGCTTGGATATTATGTAACCAAACAAGACTTGAAGCTGATAAAGTAGGAGGAAGAGCTAATTACAAGATGGTTCAACAAATCTACAAATCAGACATGTTCAAAGCACAACAAACTCAACAAATTGAACAAGCTTTGCAAATGTATCAACAAGGAACTACACAAACTCCTGATATAACAACTGATACAACTACAACGCTTCCTGTAACAGCAGAATAATTTTATTTGCTAATTATGTGTTATGACTACAGAAAAAAAATTCGACGCTATGAAGCTCCTTATTATAGGACTTTTGGCTCTTAATTTGTTGTTTGGTATTTATACTGCATTTTTCAAAAGAGATGCGCTTTGGCTAGAAAATATGAAAGCTGGAGGTACTCAAAATATGCAAATGGCCAAAAAACTCTATACTTCGCCAGTATATATTCAGCAACAAAAAGATACTTTGGATCAAATTTTGCAGAGTGTAAATCAAGCTCAAGATACTACAGTAGCAGATCAACCAGCTGTAGAAGCTACCACAGGAACAATACCTACAGAATAATCCATTCACTTTTATTTGATAAATTTTTACTATCATGACTATAGCAAAAAAATATACCAAAATGGATATTGCTTTTATAGTCCTTTTGGTGCTTAATGTGCTTTTTGGAATCTATATAGCGTTTTTCAAAAGAGATGCACTTTGGCTAGAAACACTAAAAGTTTGATGAGCTGATAATATGAAATTAGCTGTTCAACTTTATGAATCTGATGTTTACAAAGAACAGCAGTCATCTACACTTCAACAAATCCTTGATTCTATGTGACAAACAGATACTACAGCAACAACTGGCACAACTACAACTACAACAGATACAACTACTGCTGTTGCTGGTGATGCAGCTAAATTTGCTGCCATTGAAAAAGATGGATACATAAAAGGAAACAAAGATGCAAGAATTACTATCATAGAATATTCTGATATGCTTTGTCCATATTGTAAGAGACATTATGATGCTCAAACTATTGAAAATCTTATAAAGAAATATCCAAAAGATGTAAATATGGTCTTTAGACAGATGCCTTTACCACAACTTCATCCTACTGCTCCTATTTGAGCACAAGGAGCTGTATGTGTAGGTAAACTTTGAGGAGCTGATAAATTTTATCAATATCTAACAAAAGGATTTGCTCTTGATGAATTTACTGAAGAAAACGTAACTGCAGCTGCAGTAAGTCTTGGAATCAACAAAGCTAAATTCACTAGTTGTCTTACTAGCGAGGAAACTATCGCAACAGTAAATGCTCAAGTACAGGAAGGACAATCTTTTGGTATCAACTGAACACCTGGTAATATGGTTGTAGATAATACTGATGGTACATATACTGTTATTGCTGGTGCTTATCCTACAGAAACATTTGAAGCTGAAATAACTAGAATACTTGCTAAATAAACTAACTTATTTACTTTCCTAAAAAATCTCCGCGATTGTGGAGATTTTTCTTAAACGCTTTGCGCCATTGCGATCCCGCAGCTTCGTGCGGGACAGGCACCAGTAAGCAAAAAGACTTTCCAGTCAAACAGAACGGTTTACCGATATAAAAAAACTCTGCGTAACGCAGAGTTATTGTGTTTGAAATTGTTACTTGTTAGATTTTTCTTTTTGGAGCTGGTATTGGAGTTCTTCTATGTCTTTTTTGAGTTTCGTCATTTCTTTTTTCTTATCTTTGATGATTTCAGGATCTACTCCGTTTGCTGAGAGGCTAGGGAATATCGTTCTTATGCTTTGCAATTCTTGTTCTTTGAGACGTAATATTTCACGGAGATCATCTTCTTTGTTGTTTTTTTTGGTTTCTTTATGGTCTTTTTTGATTCCTATGGTTATGTTGATGATGTTCTCTGTATGATAGCTTTCGAGTTCTTTTTCGTTTTCGAGGTATTCTATCTCTGAAGCATTGATCAGTTTGTGTAATATTTTTTCTTCTTGTCTAAGATATTGTAAAAAATCTAATGGTGCAAAAAAGCAGACATCAATCTCTTCGTGCTTTGGATATTCATGTTTTGCTCTCATTTTCAAGAACTTGTCGATGATATCCATAAAGAGCTGTGTTTTATAGTTTTTGGTGATTGTAGTGAGACTTTCTGTTATTTCTTGTTTTATAATTGGTCCTTCAAATCATAGGAGCTCTCGTATTTTTTGGCTAACAAACGGAACAAATGGATGTAATAGTTTCAATATACTTCCAAGACATCGTAGTGTCACTTTGTCATTGTTTTCTGTCTCATGATGCTTTTGGATTTCTAGATATTTGTCACAAAAATCATCCTTGATGGTGTTGATGATCTTGTCTTGAATTTCATAGATCATATTTTTTGATAAGGCTTCTTCATATTCTTTTTGCAGTTCTATAGTTTTGTAAATGATCCATAGCTCAAATTCACTGAAACTATTTTTTTTCTTATCAAGCTGACTTGTCAGCTGAGCAAAATCACTTATTTTTTTCGCTCACTTTTTGCTGTGAATCTGCTGCTGTACAAATCTTGCAGCATTCCAAAACTTGTTTATGAATTGTGTGTATTCTGTTATCTCTTTGCTTGGATTGATAGCATAGAGTCTAGTGCAATCTGTTCAAAATGTTTTGATCATCTCTTTGAATGATTCTTTGTTTCTTTTCCCACTCTTTATGTCTTCTTGGATATAACAGGTGTCGAATAAGATTTTTCCTTGGATATTTTGTCCGATGATTATCGTTTTGAGAAATTCAAATACCTTTTGCTCATTGATACAAAATATTTTTTTCGGACTCTTTTTTTCTTGATTGAATGCTTCCATCATTTTGATCAAAATCATCGCGTGTCCTAATGTTTCTTCGATTTTTTCCTTTTGTTGTACAAGTCATTCGTCGTTGGTGACCAGTGTATCTATATCCAAGGTATAATGTCATTTTTTGTTGTTGATTATTGCAACAGATTTTTCTAGCATATTCGTCAATCCTACAGAAAATTTTTCAAATGTAGTGATCTCTGATCATTTAGTCTTGCTGACATCTTTTTCTGTATATTCTATTATTTTTTTTAGTTCATTAAGCTCTTTGCTGTATCCTCTCGGAAGTGTTTCATTGAAAAGGTCTATATATGTTTCCAAAGTATTTTGCTCACCTGTACGGCTTTTCCCTAACAAAACATCAATACATTCTTCGATACTGAAACTTTGTTTTAAACGTCCGTCTACCACTAAATTGAATATAATCAATGATAAGACAGTAGCTTTATTCTTGGTTTTTTTTGCTGGCAGATTGAGTAGCTCATTGTCTGAAATAAAGTAATTTTTTCCTTGTTTGCTTTTCCAAAACGGTAAGCAATATCCTCTGGAATATTCTTTGGTGACTGGTCGATATTCTGTACTTTCTGTCATATTGATAATAGTCTCTTCATGTCTTTCTGGGAAGATTATTAAGCTTTTTTCTTGGATAGCTGTTTGTATGCTTTGCAGCTCTTTGTCGATCTTGATAAATAGCTGGTTGCAGAGCAGTGGTCGGACTTTTTCTCATGTTTTTTTGTGAAAAACTACATCAGCATCCACTTTTTTTGTTGATTCTAGATTGTGGATATCTGAAAGATTTTTTATAATATTTTTGATAAATTCATTTGCATTTTTTTTGTAAAAATCTCCTGCTGATTTGGTGAAGCACCCTTGTTTGTCGATAGCGAACTTATCGATTTGCAGTCCATGTTTTTGTGCTATCATCAATGATTTTTTATCATGTGTTGGAGTAATTCTCATTATTCCTGTACCCTTTGTCGAATCTACAGATTCATCAGCGATGATAGGAATCGTTTTGTTGATGATAGGGATTATTACTTTGTTTTTGAGTAGTTTTTTGTATCTTTTGTCGTCAGGATGCACTGCAAGTGCGACATCAGCAAATATTGTCTCCGGCCAAATTGTCGGAACTATGAGAGAAATATTTTTTGTATCTACGAAATATCTGAAATTGTATTGCTTCACTTGCATATTTTTTGTCTGGATTTCATCTCTTCCAAGTGTTTTTTGTTCGTCTATGCTTCGATAATTTATGGAGCAATCTTCATAGATGCGTCATTCTTGGACGAGCTCTACAAAAAGATTCCTTACAAAATTGGTATTCCTTTCTGAATAGACGATGTTATCGGTATCAATACCAAAAAATATTCCTGCTTTGGTGATCAAGTTTTCATAGTTTTCCGTCTTAAGGTTTTTTTCTTCTGTATCAAAGATAGGCAATAATTTAGCTTTGATTCATTTCATAGTTTGGTATGTTGCTATTACATTTTCTTTGATGAGGCCACTCATAGATTCGATAGAAGTTTCTTTTGATATTAATATAGGCAACTGTGTTATCACGGATTCCCATTTTGTGGTATCTTTTTTTGTAGCGAAGAGTTTTTGAAAATAATTTTTTTTGAGCAGTTCTGATTCTATGGAAAGATGATTATATTTTTTTTTAATATCTGACATAATTCACGGACTAAACGATAAAATGCTTAAACGATAAAAGAATTATTTTTACTCATTGGTTATTTAATTTTTAGAGAATCCGTAAAGCTTGTAGATGGTGTATCCAAATAAACTTATCAGGATGATAAGCAAGATATTTTCTGCTGGTCCTACAACTATTTTTTTGGTGTTGTCTATCTTTATATTCGTTCCATCTTTGCAGACTGCTTCTACGAGATAATATGCGTATTTGTATTGTTTGGATGCTGGTGATGGATTGAATGGATATTCAAACATTGTCCCTGTAGTCTCTCCTACTTTTTGCATTTTACTTGTTTCGCTTGTCTCAAAATCAGCTCTGTAAATGATATATTTTTCTACATTGTTGACAGCACTCCATACCAAATAATATTTATCTCAGATTTGTTGATCGCTGACTTGGATCCCTACAACGACACATCCCATATCTTCGCCAATTATTGTATCTGTGATTTCTGATGGGGTACCTATAGGTGTATTTGTGCTATCGAGCGGTGTTATTTGAAAATAATAGGTTTGTCCTATCGTCAGATTTTCTATGACGATTTCGTTGGTCTGCACTATTACTGATGCATCAAGATTATTTTGGCTTGTTCCGTAATTGATCCTGTATTGGCTTGCACTTCCTATTGTTTCTCGTGTTACGTTGAGCTTGGTCTTATCAATGCTGTCAGAATACAATCTTATTTTCCCTATTGCAACTCATTCTTCCACTACGAGTGTTGCGACACCTGTATAGCTTTTTGTTTGTCATAAAACGATGAGATCTACATCGACTTGTAGATTTCCTTTGGTATCTATTGTTATTTCTTTGGTAAAAATTCATGCGCTTTTTTTGTCCATAGGTATTGATTTTCCGTCACTTAATTTCAACTGTGCTGATGTTACGCTTTCACTACTATTGACGGTAAATGTTGCTTTTTCTCATTGTTTTATCTTTGCTGCTGGTGTTATAGCGATGCTGTTGAATACGCCGTCCTTGATAGGTTCGTATCTAAAAGTAATTATCTCAGATTCTCCGATAATTTCGTTGCTAGCATTCAGAATTTTTATTTGAAGAATATTGTCTCATTCGTTTATTCCGCTTACATACGCGTTTATGTCTCCATTTGCGTTGCTCATTCCTTGAGCGACTGAATTATTATTGATGTAAATTTCGTATGGTGAATTTTGCAATGTCGGTGCGCTTGCCATGATGTTTGCGATATTGTTTTTTTCTATTCCGCCTGCAATAGGAGAAATGATATTTACCCCTTCTTTGTTTGTTGTGTCTTCGACAGTTCCTACGATAACTGTTTTTTCTCCGATGATGGTGTCATTGATAATGTCAGATACTTTTATTGTAAATGTTCAGGATTTTTTGATGACTAATCATTTAGAAAATAATTTCACTCCCTGATCTTGAGGAAGGAAAGTGTATAATCCGTCACTTGGTACTGTATAGTCTGCAGTATCTACGATACCTTCTATCTCTATGAATACATCGCCTTGATACGCGGTGATGATTTCACCATCAGACTTTACTGCTTTTATAGTGATGTCTACAGCTTCATTTACATCAAATGAACTTGGTACGACTTCGACAATGAAAGCATCAGGATCTACTGCGTGTACGTTGTTGTTTACGACAAAACTTATCGCTAACAATCCAAGAGTCATTATGCTTACTATGAGTGTTTTACGTGAAAAGATCATTGTATGAAAATAAGGATAAAGTCTTATTTGGAATGAGTTATAACGTCGTTGAGTGATCAGATAGAAAGATTTTTATCTTTTTTATTAGCAAATGTTGCAACTGCTTCGCTCAAGAGAATGTCTCTCAATGCTCCATTGAATGGCAACATGATGATACTCTGATTTTTGTCGACATTTTGATCTGGTGTAGACGTTATGATAATACTTTCTTTATCAGGATTGTTGTATGTTCGAGTTCCTTGTCCGCTCAAATTTTCTGGATCTATACTGACTGTATTTTTGTCAAAGCTTATGATAAAGTCTATTTGTGTTGGAGTTTCTTTATCTTTTGCTAGAAAAATATCTACATATCCACTGTTTGTCTTATAGGCGATATCTCGTCATTTTTCTGTGATAAAGTTTTGTTCCTGTAGCGAAAGAATGCTCGCGGTAAATAGATCAGGATTGTTCACTACATAAAAAATTCATGAAGCTAAAATAGCTGCTCCAATCACCATCATACTGTTCTTTTTTATTATCATAAGTATTTTTTTTGCAATCATTTTTTTCAGATATTATAAAAAATTTTCTTCCTGTATTACTAGTAAAAGTACTATGTTTTTGATGGTGAAAATCAACTATAAATTAGCTTAAAGCTAAAAGATTAAAGCTTAAAGCTCAAAACAAAAAAATAATCTTATTTTTATTTTTTTCAAACTATACGGATTGATTCTTATTTTGTGGTACGCATCTGGTATGGTAATGGAATTATCTTTGTTTTTTTATAAAAAATGTATCCATTTATAAAAAAACCCCGCAAATTTTTTGCGAGGCTATTTCATATGTATTTTTTGATTTTATTCTTCTTCAGCTGTTCATGTATCTTCACATCCTAATTTCATAAATTCATTACTTACTTTTTTACATAATGATGTATCTTTCATCTCTCCTGCTAGATTTGTATAACACGTATCTTTTATTATTGAGTCTTCTATCTTTTCACAATATTCTGGTTTTTTCATATCTATGGCTTTTCCTTGGATACAGATGTCTTTGGTAATTATTGTATCTTTGTTGTCTAAATCATTACAATCTGCGACATCATCAGAATTTAGTTTTTCTGCTGCATTACACATCTCTGTACAAGATAATTTTCCATTTTCTTCTTTGTAAAGAATATTACATCCCTTAATACATTCAGCAATATCTACCTTTGATGTACTTTCACTAGATGTGTTTTCTGTCTCTTCCATTCCTGTGTTGGATGTCCCACATCCAGATAACGTTAGTAAGCATATTCCTAGTATTCCTAGTACCCACAAATTCTTTTTCATGAATATATATTTATAAGATAAAGTTTATTTACTATACACATTTGAAACATAATTACAATTTTTTTTATAACTCTATTTGATCTTTTATGTTTGGGATTTTACATGTGAATCCTATTTCTTCTAGTTTTGTTTGTAATGTTGTCTGTGCTGTTCCTTCACCATGAACGATAAATGTCATTTTCGGAGCTTTCATAAATCCTTTTGCTCGTCTCATCAGTTGATCGGTATCTGCGTGTCCTGAAAATCCGTTTATCTTTCAAATTTTTGCATGTATTTCTACTGTTTCTCCCATCATCCAAACTTTTTTTTCTCATTGGAGGATATATCTTCCCAACGTCCCTTCAGCTTGATATCAGACAAATAAGACAGTATTTTTGGGATTGGAAAGTCAGTGACGCAAGTGGTGCGTTATCCTTCCTGCGGTACACATTCCATTACCGGCTATGATGATGCAAGGCTGATCATAGGTATTTAGTTTGATAGAATCTTCTATGCTTTGTACACATTCTAGTTGTGGAAAATCAAACGGATGCGGATATTTGTGCAGCGCTTCTTCATCGAAAACTTCTGTATGTTTCTTGAATACTTCAGTCGCTTTGATAGACAGTGGACTATCCAAAAAAATTTTTTGTGCAGGAAATTTTCCTTCTTTGATGATAATATTGAAAAAGTAGAGGAGTTCTTGAGTCCTTTCTACGGAAAATGATGGAATCAATAATTTTCCTCATTTGTTGTAGGTCTCTGTGATATATTTTATCAATAACTCTTTTTTTCCTTCCGCATCTTCGTGTTTTCTATCTCCGTATGTCGATTCCATAAAAAGATAGTCTACTTCTTCTATCGTTGTAGGATCTTGAATTATCGGTGTATTCCGTTGTCCTATATCTCAAGAGAATACCAGTTTTTTTTGTTTTCCTTCTTCGGTGATGAAGAGTTCAATATTTCCGGATCAAAGAATATGTCCTGCATCGTTGAATCTTGCTTGAATCGTGTCAGTGAATATATTTGTTTTGGTATATTCTATAGGTGAAAATAATTTCATACATTCAGCTGCCTCTTCTTCCGTATAGAGAGGAAATCTTGGCTCTTGATGATTCTTTTTTCTTCTTTTGTTTTCTTGCTCGATGTTTTTTTCTTGGATATTCGCGCTATCTTCCAGCATGATTTTGCATAAATCTATCGTTGCGGAGGTTGCATAAATCTTGCCTGAAAATCCTTGTTTATATAATTTTGGGAGCAATCCGCAGTGATCAATATGTGCATGAGTGAGCAGAACGAAATCTATTTCTTTTGGATCAAACAAAAACGGTTCATAATTTAGTCTTGTGATCTCTTTGGGTCATTGGAACATTCCGCAATCTACGAGAAATTTTGTTGTTCCTGTTTCGATGAGATAACATGATCAGGTGACGATTTTGGCTGCACCACAGAACGTGAGTTTCATGTATTTTTGTTTATGGTATAAAAATATGGTTTTATAATATTTAGATTGTTATATTTTACATTTTTTTTTATTTTTAAACGCTTCGCTATGACCTACTTTTGCCACATCAAAAGTAGGCAAAACTGTTTTCCAGATGCAAATCGACTGAACTGTCGTTTCAAACAGGACGGCTTACTATCTCACCTCCACCCCCGCCTAGGCGGGGCCCCGTTTCGGTTCGTTCATTTTTATTGTTTCGAATTTAGGGAGCGTCTTGCGTGCATCTGGCTTGTGTCTAGTTTACTATAAAGTTTATAATCACAAAAATTTTAGCAATCCATGGACGAGAAATACTGGCCGGACAAATGCTTTTAATAGTCCGAGGACGCCCATCCAGAATCCTACAGCTTTCCCGATGAAGTAGATAGCTGCACCGATCATTCAGAAAAAATACAACGCTCCTGCTGATCATCATTTTTTGTAATTTTTTTTGCTGTGGCAACTTCCTCCTTTGCAACATTCGATGACTTCTTCGGGAACGTTTGCTGTGAAATTAGCAGTGACTTTCGCTGTTTTTTTTGCTGGTGTTTTTTTTGCTGGCATGGTATATATTTATAAAGTAAAAATAACAAATTTTATTCTATCTTTTCGTAAGAAAAGTTTATCTTGATTTCTTTTTTATGTAAAGGCATAACAAATTCCAATCGGAATCCGCCGTTTTTTTGGCATTGTTCTATTAGGTCTCTATTCAGGAAACTATCTTCCACCATTTCCGGGGGTAATATAAAATTCGGATTATAAAAAATTATTTTCGCTTCTTTTGGATTCTCTAGAAACATCAGTACTTGGCAAGGGATTCTTTCTGGAAAAATTTCTTCCTGAACATATTTCACGATCTTTTCTTTTTTGAGTTGGGTGATATCTTCACGCGTTAATTCAAAATGTTCGCAAGAAAAAATCAATTTGTTAGCGAGCTTCGAAGCTTCTGGATCGAACTGGAGATTGAGGAGCATGAAGGATGGTGAAGAGTAAAGTTATCGATATAGTACTTAGATGGATTTCTTTTACAACAAAAAAATTCCGCTTGAGCCAGACGCAGTGAAGCGAAGCGAAACGCGGGCGGGGTGTTGAACAGTACAACGTTTGCGACTCTGTGGACGGACTGACGTTCCATTGAAGATGAACGTGTTAGTCGGGCTGTCCGGTAGTCGCTGTTGTCTGTTCGTATCCCTTAATTTTAACTCTTAAAGAGAGGGGCTTCTTCTAAATTAAATTAAAAAAATCTAAATTAAGTTTATTTTTTTTAGATATCAGTTCTCAACTATGTTTTTTTAAATACCCCGAATTCGGGGTATTTAGATTATTGGCTTATTTCTGCTATTCTTTGTTTCCTAACTTTTTCATTTCTTCAATTTGTTGTTTTTCTTTCAATTTCTTCATACTATCCAGAGTAGACAAGGTTTTTAACTGCTCTTTGGCTCTTATTTGTAAAATTTCTAATCTTTTTTCTTGGGAAATTCAGTTTTTGATCATTTCGGCATTCAAAACTTCCAAATTTGACAAAACCGTTAATTCTTCAACACCAGCATCATCTCTGATATTTCAATTCTGTGCTTTTTTGGGATTTTCTTCTGCTCGCTTAGAACTTGTGATTCCAAAGACTGCAATATTCAACATTTCGGCTTCTGTTGCATACAAAAATGTCTGTTTTGATGTCTTATCAACTAAAATTTCCTTTATAGCATCAGTATGGATTCTATAATTTGCTTTGCTGATAAGCCTTTTTATGTCTCGTCACAATGAAAGATTTCTTTGCTCTTCTTCTTTAAGTCTTTGAAATTCTTTGATGATGTAAAGTTTGAATTGTGGGCTGAGCCGACTTGCGAACTCAAAAGCGATGTCTTTATGCGCATATGTTCATCAGAATTTCCCCATTTTTGAGAAAATTCAGATTGCATTCGTTGTTTCTTTCCATTTGGTTACGGAAATAGTGAATGTATTGTTTCCGGATTCTGACCTGATATCTCCGAATGCTGGATAATTGAAATTTGGGTTGTGCATCGCCTCCCAAGTTCCCAAAAAATCTATTGTTGATCTGTTGCTGATCCATTTTTCTATTTTCTGGTTATCATCAACACTTTTCATAATGTCTGTAAGACAGACGAAGTCTTCTCATTCTTGTGAAAAAATCACGATTTCATGTCCTTCAACGGTGATTATTTGGTTCTTTGGCATATTAGGGAGTTGTTTGAGGATAAAACTGTTTGGATTATATGTTAATTTTCCATTAAAATCAAGCTGAAAATTTGCAAAAAAATTAAATTTGGTTATACTTTAATAGTAGCTTTTATATTTTATAATGTTTATTATGAAACTTCCAAATTCAAAAGAAATACTAGCTGATGTACAAGGTATTTCTCAAAAGATAAAAGAAAATCAACTTGATGCTTCTGATAGTCTTAAAAAGGCCTTGGATACATTTTCTAATACAAACGAAAAAGATGTAAATCAAGAAATTAGTTTCATTAAAAAATATAATCCTGAAGTGTATAAGGAATATATAGATATTGTAAAAAAAGATAAATTATCAAAGAGAATTAAAAAACCTGAAACCTCCCTTAAATCTGCTGATTCTTTAGACAAGATAGATTGATCTTGAAATTTCGTAGAAAGATACAAAAGAGATAAAAAACTTGCTAATTTGCTTAATCAGGAATATTACTGATCTGATGAATGATGATTTTGGTGAGGTTTTAATAGTGTATATGATGAATGAAATATTGTTTTTGCTAATAGTACTTGGAAATCAAAAATATTTACATTTGATGGAGAAAATATCTCTGATATGTGAAAGAAATATTATGAGATAAAAAGATGCTGAGATTTCTACATTTGAGTACAAGTACAAACAAGAAAAGATTGAGATTCTGAAAGATTGGTTGAGGGTTCTCATACTTATGTTATCTTAGACAAAGAAGGTCATGAAATTAGAAATCTAAGATGACATCTTCATCAAAGATCTTCTGATGGAATATATGTAGAAACATATAAACAATGAGATAAAGAAATGCATGCCTATTACGATGAAAGTATGAATATGATTGTTGATGTAATAGAGTTGAAAAATCAGTTATTGTTTTTTAAAGATGGGAAGTGTTTATTTGAAAATTTCAATTCTTGAGAAAAAGGGAAATTTATTCTTGAACAAGGCAAATCGTGGGATGGTAAATATATGGCTGAAGAAACAATTAAAAATGAAGATATTTACAAGGAATATAAAATAAAAATAGACACTATAGATCAAGAAAATAGAGAAAAACAACTAGAAAGAGACAGAATAATTAGAGAATGATCTATGGACTTTGATGTAGGATTTGATGAGAATTGATATATTAAGAGTATTACTGACAATTCATGAAATCTTGTCTTTATTGCTAATGATGGGTATAAGTATATATCAAAATATCCAGACAGATTACATCCTTCTGATTTTAAACATTACAAGTCAGCAATTAATAGGTGAATCTTTGTTTTGTGCGGACTTGATCAAGACTGAAAATACAAGAGAGATGTTTTTGTTAATGCTAAAAATAACATTAAATTGACGTTTGATACTCATCCAGATGGAACTTTTGTAAATAACCAAGTAATGCAACATTTTATAACTTGATATACTTCGGAATTGTATAATTTATCTGGGCAAAAACTGTGAAAACAACTTGCTACTGATCATGATGATTATGATTATAAAGTAATAACTGGTGAAGATGGTAAAAAACAACTAGTGGAATGTAAAACATGAACAGTAAAAGAACAGAAATTTGATAAAGAATTGAAGAGGTATGATGAAAAAAATGAAGTTGTTGTTGTAGTTAGAAATTGAGATGATATTGTGGAATTACATATAAAAAAGTAAATTTTCATTTTCTTCTAAAAAAACCTAAACTAAATTAAAAGAAAGAAGCCCCTCTTATTTTCTTATTTCGGTAGTAGGGATATGACAGACAACGTTTGGACTTTGCCTGACGTCCCGACTATCCGTTGATATTTATTAAGTCGGGATGTATAGGTAAGTCCTGTTGTGTATTCGTACGAGTGTAGTGAAAACTTAGATGTCTATTTTAACTAAGAAAGGGGGTGTTATTTATCTTTATCAATCAATAGTTCTGTGGAATCTATATAATATTTTGAATAATCTTTGGGATCTATATAAAAGTCTATTTTATCTCCGATTTCGAAATTCTTAACATGATCTAATGCCTTTACTGCTTTAGTGATATTTAAATAGATAATTGGTCATGTCTCAGTAAATTTATATGTATATTTGTTGTTATCTTTAATAAGTTCAAAATTATATATCCAATATTGTACATCGGCAGGCTCAACTTTACGTGAAAGGACTTTTTTTATTATTTTTCCTGTAACTTTAATTCATTCATTTTTTAAGTATTCGTTTTTATATGGATTTGGATTTACAATATGTGTTATAGTTTTTATCGCAAAATATAATACTGTTCATATAACTAAACAAAATAAAACAATCAAAATAATAAATATATAGTCCATCCTATATTATCAATAAAGATTTAAATGATTACGATCTAGTTTGATTGTCTATATGTAAAAACATATCAGAGATCGCCAGTATTTGTATAATAACATGTGCCATTATTCGTATTTTTTACGTATGAAGCCAGCGTTAGACTATCACAAACTTTGATGGAATCTACATCTGTCATAGCTTCAATAGGAAGGGTTTTATCAAATACTCGATTAGATCATCCTTTGGTTTCTGTTTTTGTAACTAACGCAAATCACTCGTAAGTGGTTCAACTCTTATTTAAAGGAATGTACATATATTGTCATGGAGTTCATGGAATATTAATGAGCCCACTAAAAGAAGCATTTTGATTTGGGTCTCATGGAATAGATGTTAATGAATCTGCAAATATATCTTGCATAGTATCAAGAGTTCATCATATCTTTGGATATGTGCCATTATCTATCTGATATACAATTAATGCTACTCATACTTGCTTAATGTCAGCTTTTCTGACTACATCATTTGCTCTTCATTGACTTCAAGATAATCTAGGAATTATTGCGGCAGAAAAGATTCAAATGAGAATAATTCAAAATAAGGCAATAAATATAATTATTATAATTTTAGAAGCTCTTTTATACCCATTTTTAAAATCTTCAAAAGATTTCTTTGTTTTGGCTAGTGCTAAAGACCTTCCTTTTATTCATATAATAACACTAATAGCTATCCCAAGTATGAAAGCCAATAAACCATTTATATATCATGCGCCATATGGTATAATAAAAGCAAGTATAGCAAATACGTATTGTCTTGCTCGTAATAAATAGATCCATGGTAATAAGAATCCTACTCGAGAAAATCATTTTAACCATTTTTGTTGATCTTGATTTGTCATGATAAAATATAAAAAGATAAAAACATTTTGTAAAATCTTTTGGGAATAATAAGGGTTTCGCTTCCTTTTTCAAAGGAAGATTGCCCCATAAGGGCAAAAAACACCCCCGAATTTTTTAGATCCTACACGAGTATGTTACACAACTAGCTTCTGTGCGACATAGAATGTCGTCATAGAAGCGGTAATGGTACAAAAAGCGACATAAGGTTGCGTATAATATTCCAAAAAGGGTGGTTTGTGCGATGTCGTCTTTTGTCCTATTTTTGTCTCTTTTTTTCTTTTTTTTGATTGGTATAATTTTGCTACGATTTTTATACTTAAACAATTAAAAAATGCAAGATTACCTCCTTCAGCTTAACAGGGAGCTTCAAAACAGAAACTACAGTCTTAGAACCATTGAAATCTATTCTAATTGTCTTAGGTTTTTCCTGAAATGGATTGATCATGACATCTCCAAGATTTCTCGTGAAAAAGTTTTGGATTTTGTTTTGTATCTTCAAAAACAAGGCAAAGCGCCGAAAACAATCAATCTCTATAAAGAGGTTATTAAATTTTTCTGTCGTCAGATTTTGAAAGTTTCTCTTGGACAGGAGATTAAGTTATCCAAAGAACCCAAGAAATTACCTGTTGTGCTTTCCCGTTTTGAGATACAAAGGTTGTTGGATAGTACGAATAATATGAAACATAAAACTCTCTTATCATTAGCGTATGGTGCAGGGTTGAGAGTATGAGAGATTTTTTATCTGCGTGTTGGTGATGTTAATTTAGATCAAAAGACTATTCATATAAAATCAGCTAAAGGACAAAAAGATAGGATTACGATTTTGCCTGATAAAATCATTGATGAAATTAAATCGTTGATGGCGTGAAAATCTTATAATGATCCGTTATTTCATTCTGAACAGGGCGGTGGTGCATTAACTAAAAGATCAGCTCAGCATATTTTTCAGCATGCAATGATTGTATCATGAATACAAAAAAAAGCGAGTTTTCACTCGCTTCGTCACTCGTTCGCTACCCATTTATTAGAAAATTGAACGGATATTCGCTATATTCAGTCATTGCTTGGACATACGAACATCAAGACTACACAGATATATACGCAGGTCGCTACGCATCATTTACAACATATCCAGAGTCCGTTATAGATAGAAAAAAGGGCGATTACTCATCGCCCCTACAATATGTTTTCTTGTTATAGATACTTCGCTTTATTTGCATTATGTTCTTCTAAACTGCTTCCGTAATGGATGTTGCCTTCCATATCATGGAGATAATATAAGTAGTTCGAACTTTGTGGGTTGATGACGGCGTTGATGCTTTCTCGGGTCGGATTGCAGATCGTTGTTGGTGGAAGTCCATGAACGGCTCTGGTATTATATTTGTTGTTTGCATCACCAACATTTTTCGCAATGACAGAAGGGGTGCAGTTGGTATATGAAGTCTTGAGTCCGTAGCAGAGTGTGATGTCCGCGTCGATCTTCATTCAGATTTCTAATCTTTTCAAAAATATTCCTGCAACGGTTGGTTTATTGTCATTGTTCCTTTCTTCTTTTTCGACAACACTCGCGAGGATCATAGTTGTATAAAAATCTGTCGGATTATCGAGTTTGCTTCGCACTCTTGTGTTGAATGTCTGCAATTGCTTGCTGACTAATTGGGGAATCAATGGTTTGTTCTTGTCTACATTGTAGGTATCGGGATAGAGAAATCCTTCGAGCGTTCCTGCGTTTGTCGGTATCTGACGCAAAAATTCGTAGCCTTGCATGAGTTCGGAAATCGTTCCGTAATTTGTAACATAGTTTACAAAATCACCTCCGGTAATATATCATTTTCTCGTTAATGCCTCATCGATGTCGTAGATGGATCGTCCTTCCAAAATGGTAAGACGAAGATAATCCTTTTCTGATCATTTCAAGATCGTTTGGACTAATTCTGCATTGGTGTAGCTTCCGCTGAACGTATAATTTCCTGCTTCGAGTTTATTGAATGAAATATTTCTGTGCGTGAAGAGATACAATTTCATTCTAATTTTTTCTATAGTACTCAATTCATCGAAAATTTTGGAAACATTTTCTCAAGATTCTATTGTTACTTTGTCATTGAGAGTGATTTTTTTTGTGAAAGAAAATATTCCGAAGATGATGAGGATGAGCAGTATCCGGCGTCAGAGTTTAGGTTTTCTTTTTGGTGTCATAATAATGGTTATTAAATAAATTTGTTCTGATACTACTAATCTTGTTTTTTATGTCAAACAAGAAATTTGGAATTCAATTTTCTCGCTCTTGTACCTCATTCCGGTCTTGTTGGTTGCAGCCGGAATGAGGTGGTGTGGTGTATACGGATTCCTTCTTTTTTGTGCTTGAAAAAAAGGTCGAATACACTATATGATGAAGTGCAAAATTTTTTTTACAGCTAAAATTTTTATTTATATAATTAGTTTGCATTATGTGATTATTTGGATGAAACAGTAAAAAAAAGTACGTGTACTTTTTTGGTGAAGCGAAAGGCCTCGGGAAAGACATCTTAGGAGGTAAAGGAAAAAATCTCGCTGAAATGGTGGAAATGGGATTGCCTATTCCAAGCGGATTTACTATTACTACAGAGACGTGTGATCTCTACTACAAAAGCAATAAAACGTATCCACAAGAAGTATTGGATCAGATTGAAGAAAAATTACAGAAGCTTGAACATGTTATGGGTAAAAAACTTTGAGATCCAAAAGATCCCTTGTTGGTGTCTGTAAGATCAGGAGCTGCTGATTCTATGCCAGGAATGATGGATACTATCTTGAATCTATGACTTAACGACGAATCTGTACAAGGACTTATCGAAAAGACAGGAAATGCAAGATTTGTACGAGATAGTTATAGAAGATTTTTGCAAATGTTCGGTGATGTAGTATTAGAAGTTCCTCACCATGATTTCGAACATGCATTACAATCAGTAAAGGATGCTAAGTGAGTCAAATTAGATACAGAACTTGGTGTAGAAGATCTTCAAAAAGTTGTTGCTTTGTATAAAGAAGCAATCAAAAAAGCTACCGGAAAAGATTTTCCAAGTAATCCAAGAGAACAATTACAAATGTCTATTGATGCAGTATTCGGTTCTTGGAATAACGACAGAGCTATCATTTATAGAAAACTTAATGATATCAGATGATTGTTGGGAACTGCAGTAAATGTGCAAGCAATGGTTTTTGGAAATATGGGAGAAACTTCAGGAACTGGAGTGTGCTTTACAAGAAATCCATCAACAGGAGAAAATAAATTCTACGGAGAATTCTTGATGAATGCACAAGGTGAAGATGTTGTTGCAGGTATCAGAACTCCTATGGAAATCGCAGAACTTGATAGAGTAATGCCTGATTGTTACAAAGAATTGGTTGATATCTATCATGGACTTGAAAAACATTATAGAGATATGCAAGATATGGAATTTACTATCCAAGAAGGTAAATTATATATTCTTCAGACAAGAAATGGAAAAAGAACTGCTGCTGCAGCTATCAAAATGGCAGTAGATATGGTAAAGGAAGGATTGATCAATGAAAAAGAAGCAGTATTGAGAGTAAAACCAGAACAACTTGATAGCTTGCTTCACAAACAAATAGACGCTAACGCTAAAAAAGCTGCTGAACTTTTGACTAAAGGACTTCCTGCATCACCAGGAGCTGCAGTAGGACAGATTGTTTTCACTGCACAAGCTGCTCATGATTGGAACGAAGAAGGTAAAAAAGTCGTTCTTGTAAGAACAGAAACTTCACCAGAAGATATTATCGGTATGGTTGCTTCTCAAGGAATCTTGACCGCAAGAGGAGGTATGACGTCTCATGCAGCTGTAGTTGCCAGAGGAATGGGTAAATGTTGTGTTGCTGGAGCTGGAGAAATCGTTGTAGATGAACACGCAAAGACACTTACTGTCAAAGGAAAAATATTGCATGAAGGTGATGTTATCACTTTGGATGGATCTACGGGAGAAGTTTTCAATGGACCATTAGCAGTTGTTGATCCTGAATTGAGTGGTGATTTCTCAACACTTATGACTTGGGCTGACAATTTCAGAACATTATTAGTAAGAACAAATGCAGATACTCCACATGATGCAGAAGTTGCAAGAAAATTTGGTGCACAAGGTATCGGACTCTGTAGAACAGAGCATATGTTCTTCGCTGAAGATAGAATCAGAGCAGTAAGAGAAATGATTCTTGCTGATGATGTCGACGGAAGAAAAAAGGCATTAGCAAAAATCCTTCCTTATCAAAAAGAAGACTTTGTCGGAATATTGAAGGCTATGCAAGGATTGCCAGTGACTATCAGATTCCTTGATCCTCCTTTGCATGAGTTTTTGCCACAAGAAGAAAAAGATATCGTTGAACTTTCTCAGATTATGAATGTGGATCTTGAAGTCTTGAAGAAAAAAATAGAATCATTGCATGAATTCAATCCAATGCTTGGACACAGAGGATGTAGATTGGTTATTACTTATCCTGAAATTGCAGAAATGCAAACTGAAGCTGTTATTTCAGCTGCATGCGAACTCAAGAAAGCAGGTGTTGATGTTAAACCAGAAATCATGATCCCATTAGTAGGATTCAAGTCAGAATTAGATTTCAATGCTGATATCGTAAGAAGAGTAGCAAAAGAGACTATGGACAAATATGGAGTACAAGTAGATTACAAACTCGGAACAATGATTGAAGTACCTAGAGGTGCAGTGACTGCAGACAAGGTTGCTGAAACTGCTGAATTCTTCTCATTCGGAACTAATGATCTTACTCAGATGACTCTTGGATTCTCAAGAGATGATGCTGGTAAATTCATCAAAGAATATGTAAACCAAAATATCTTTGAAAAAGATCCATTCCAATCATTAGATCAAGATGGAGTTGGTCAATTAGTTCAAATGGCAGTTGAAAAATGAAGAAAAACAAGACCTGACATCAAGCTTGGAATCTGTGGAGAACACGGTGGAGATCCGATGTCTATCGAATTCTGTCATAAAGTTGGACTTGCGTATGTAAGTTGTTCACCATTCAGAGTGCCTATCGCAAGATTGGCTGCTGCTCATGCTGCGTTGAAAGCGTAGTTTTGAAAATTCAAAAATTCTCATTTACAATGATAGTATATGAAAAATCCCGTCTTAAACGGGATTTTTTCTAAAAGACTTGACTTTTATATTTTTTTCATTAAAAGGTTTCTCGTAAAAAAACCAAAAACCAAAAACTTTATGTTAAAATTTTTCAAAAAGAAAAAGAATCAAAAAATCACAAGTAAAAAAAAGAAAAAGACTCCGT
>JAEHHG010000083.1 GCA_019248075.1 Candidatus Gracilibacteria bacterium S5_H10
CCCATTTTAGTTTTTTTTCGATGCCGGTGAGCCGTTCCACCAGCAAAAAAACGAAGTAAATGAGCCCCCATATCACAAATGTGATGTTTGCGCCGTGCCAGATGCCCGTCAGCAACCAGACGATAAACAGATTGAGTATCCAGCGGGATTTCTTTACATGGCTTCCGCCGAGCGGGATATAGACATAGTCTCGAAACCATGTGCTCAATGATATATGCCACCTGCGCCAAAAGTTCGTGATTGAGCTTGCAATATATGGATAGTTGAAGTTTTCTTCAAAATGAAATCCAAACAATCGTCCGAGACCGATCGCCATATCGGAATATCCGGAAAAATCAAAATAGATCTGCAATGCGTAACAAAGTACGCCATACCATGCGGACAACACCGAGAGGCCGCCTGATGTCATGCCAAATAGATTGTCCGCTACAATCCCCATGTAATTTGCCAGCAGCACTTTTTTGCCAAGCCCAAGCATGAATCGCTTGAGCCCGTATGCAAAATCATCAACCGTCACTGTTCGTGCTGCAATCTCCGCATCGACCGTGTTATATCTCACGATTGGCCCCGCAATCAACTGAGGGAACATGGTGATATACAACGCCAGATTAAATACATTTTTCTGCGGCGGCGTCGTTTTTCTGTAAACATCAATCGTATAGGAGATGATTTGAAACGTGAAGAAGGAAATACCAATGGGTAATGCCATCCCCGCAAAACCAATCAAAGGCCGCCCGGCGAATGCATCGATGGTCTTTGTGATGGCGGTTAAATATTTGCAGACGAACAGAATACCGATATTAAAGACAAGCGACAAAACAAGGAACGGTTTCCCGTGTTTCGCAATCATCAACCCGGATATCCAATTGACGACAATCGAGATGAAAAGCACAAAAACAAACAAAGGCTCGCCCCAAGCATAAAAAACAAGGCTCGCCAACAGAAGAATTGCGTTTTTGCTTTGTATGAGATCGGAA
>JAEHHG010000084.1 GCA_019248075.1 Candidatus Gracilibacteria bacterium S5_H10
ATCATTGAGAGAATTGGTCAATGAATAATATAATTTTTCATCTCTGAATATCATCATGCTTACATCTCCGATCATAGAAAGCATCAAAATATTATCCAACACCAATTGGATGTATCCTTTGATTCCAAAAAAATCAACATCACGAACTTTGTCTGCAAACGCTTTGAGTTTTATATTGAGATTTTGAAGCGCTACTTCAAAATTATTTTTCACTTCATCGACATCAGAATCGTCATCACTAATTTTATCTTTGAGCTCTGCTATAAAATCTTGGAGCAAATCTTTTTGAAAATCTAGAAACTTATTGGACTGAAATCCTACGAACATTTTTATTTTGATACCGTTCTTTATTTCTTCAGAAAAATTGAACACCTGTTCTTCCGTAAGATAGAGAAATTTTTTTTCTTTGAGATGCATTCTGTAGAATCCTATATAATAAAAAAATCAAAAAAATTACAAACTGTATGTAGTGTATATTGTGTAGTCATATTTACTTCTTTTTCAATATCAAATACGAGAAAATATACTGTAAAATAGCCAAACTCGACAAGACTTTTTTTGCGTTTCTCTTAGGATCGGAAATAAGCCTTCGCAACCACTCTCATCTTATATGTCTTACTCGTTTGGGTGCTCTCTTTTGATTACCTACCCAAAAGTCAAACGTACCTCACTGATTCATTACCAAAAGTCCATATTCTTTGATGTGCTGTTTATTCGCCAAAGTCCAAATTTCTTGGATGGGATAGACAGGAGTCGTCCTAGCAACTAATAAAATATTGATAGCATTAGTCCTTCATTTCAACGCAAGCTCTACATTTTCCCAGTCTAAATTGGTATATCAATCTTGAGCATACACGACATTATATCATTGTTTGAGGAGAAATTCTTTGGTCTTTTCCAAAAGATGCGGATACGTTCAATAGAGAAGAATATGCAGAGCTTTATCCGAATGTTGATCTTTGATATGGG
>JAEHHG010000085.1 GCA_019248075.1 Candidatus Gracilibacteria bacterium S5_H10
GTCGTCGAAGAGGGTTTCCCAATCTTCTGTAGTGAAGCCGAGTATGTCGGTACGGAAACGGCCACGAAGTTTGACGCCAGGATCTTTTGCTCCTGTTTCGCTTTCGCCAGTGGCTTCTTTCTTCGCCTTTTTAAGTTTGTCGAGTTCGTCGATAAGCTTTGTAATAATTTCCTGCCGAAATAACCGCCATCAGAAGAAACATGGAACCAACCATCTAAAAACCCATCCCCATTTGGGGAGTGGCAGGGGTGGGGCCTGTCCTTTCATTTCCCCATCCCCCCATATACTTTTGAATCTTTCTCATGTAACAATGAAGCCCTTGCAGCTATACTTGCAGCGAGAGTTGCATAAGAACCATCATTGTAAGCATAGAAGTTGATATTACCAGCCGAAGCCAGGTAACTAAGGTATGTTTCTGCACCCGAATATGCTCTAAACCACAACGAGGGTCCTTCTCTGTTAATTGTAAGGTTGCCCGTAGGTAGTAAAACAGAGCCATGAATAGTCGTTAATCCATGGTACGCCTCACTGCCTAACATTATGTCGTAATTGTTTACAGGTGAGGCTGACCTTCCTATAGCAACAGAACCTATTCCTCCGGCAGCCGCTTCAATTCCAATGGCTATCCCATACTGAGAAAAAGAGTTAGCATTTGAGCCAATGCAAATTGAATCATCGGCTTCACAATCGGCGCCCCTTCCAATTGCTATTGCACCATCAGCGTAAGCCGTTGCCTGCGGACCTATAGCTATTGAATTGGCTAAACCTGCTGATGAATTAACTCCTGCATTAAAATTACCTAAAGTGGCATCAAACATAAAACCTGCAGAACCCACAACAGAAGTACCGCTCATATACAAAACCTGCATGTCAGTAGCAGAAATATTCTTTCCTTCTTGATACAATCGTAAACGACCTCCAACATACTGATAAAT
>JAEHHG010000086.1 GCA_019248075.1 Candidatus Gracilibacteria bacterium S5_H10
GTGTTGTATAATTGAGATAGATGCTTTGATCGAGTTCTTCAATAGGGTTCAGTATTCCTGTTGCTAGAGGATTGATGATCTCTCCTGTTGTCGTACTGATAATATCTTTTATCGTTTGTGTAGGCGCTTCTACAACTTCTGCCATCATATTGTTCGTTACATTGGCGATGTTATTGAAGACGTCGTAAACTCCATCGAAATTGAATTTGAGTGTAGCATATGCGTCGACTTGATAATCAAATCCTTGAAGCGGAGGATCCTTATATTTTGTGGTCAGATCAAAATAATCAAAGACCGGTACATTCCATGTCCTTTGGGTAAGCTGTTCTACTTTTCCTTTGACACCTTTTTCTGAAACCAATCCAATACCTCATTTTACAATACAGAACACTTTTCCTATAAACTCTGCTACCTTGAGAATACCATTTATTTCCGGTAATATCTTTGGAATCTTTGGTGCAGGTGGAAGTACTGGCAAATCCATTTTGATACTTGGAATGAATGATGGCGGTTCTGGCAATGTTGGTGGTTCAGGAATCACCGGTATCGTAGGCAAAGACATATCTTTGAAATACTCATTATCTAATCCGTACAAAATATCTCGATCCACTTCTACACTTGGCGGTTCTGGTAAATCTGGTATTTGCGGCAGTGATATCTTTTTTGGTACAAAATTTATTTTCGGCAACACGATATTCATTCCTAGTTCTATATGTGACATATCCATATAGACGTTTGGTATCTTGAATGCTGGTATAGGGAATACTGGTAATTTTGGACAAAGGAATGACAGACTACAAGAAAACGCTCAATAATTATCGTTGCTACATGTCGAACATTTTTCTGATCGGTTAACAGAGAAATCTATGATTGCTTGCCGAGTCTTTATCGTTCCAATCAATAAGGTAATAGCATCTACATATTGTGAAAA
>JAEHHG010000012.1 GCA_019248075.1 Candidatus Gracilibacteria bacterium S5_H10
CACTATGTGTTACTATCAATCCTTGTACTCATGATAATAGTATGCGATCTTGGTTAGATCATCGCATTATCATGTTGTAAAAGTAAAAAGGTGTTTGAGTTCCGCTAGTTATAGTACTTGTTAAAATTGCGTAAGGACCTCAGTTAAATTGAATGATATTATTAGCTTTGGTATAGGTATCAAAACTATACGATAAAGGACTGTCTATATCACTAGATTGGTTTCCACTAAAATAAGAGAAATCTATAGTATTATTACCACTCAAAAAAGAAAAGCTATGTCAGGTTCATCAAAGGAAACCTATAGTTTTACTATCTACATAAGAATTGGTAAAGATAACTGCATGAGAATAGTTTATTTGCAATCATCAAGTATTTCAGGTAAATTGAGATCAAGAAATAGTAAGGTCGTTTGCATGTTCACTGAAGATAGCATTATAGTTGTTAATGATCCTGCTGTTTTTAATGTCAATAGTGTTAGAGTTAGTTATGGTGATTGCAGAAGCCCCTTCTTCTCCATTATCAAGATTGTTATGAATATATATATCATCAAATATTGCTCAAATACTACCACTTAAAATAAGTGGATATATGGTATAAGAAATTTCTGTATCATGTAATGCTACGTTGTTTCATCATACGAACAATCAGAATCAACTAATATTGGTAAAATATGTGTTATTTAGAGAAAAGTTTTGTCATCCACTTATGTAAAATCAATTACTATTCGTGAGATGTCAGTTAATATACATATTGTCGATTATAATATTCTGTTTTCATGAAGATGTAATAATAGCATTGCTGCCTACATCACCAGACAAAAGAACAGTTCCAGAAGTAACAAATGCTGTACAGGTATCTAAGTTTATGGGTGTTGTTATATCATAACTTCCAGATGATAACACATAGATGGTGTTTGGAAAAATCGTTGTTGGAATTTCTCACGTATAAAGTACTGTCATTCAACTATTCAAACATGTTCCAGAAGTGTATCAACTCCAATTTTGTGTGTAGACACTTCCTTCGTCTCCGCTTCCATACAGTGCTGTGATGATATCGGAATCTGCTGGATTTTGATCCCAAAACAATCCGCTCAGATAATTGGAATTGTTTCGCGTAATGCTTCAGACGGTCCAGCTTGCTGCATTTGCAAAAAACACATAAGCTCAAAGAAAAATACCCATGCCAATAAAAAGCATGCTCATGATTTTTGGAAGTATTGATGTACTTTGTTTTTTCATGATGATAGTGTGAATAACATAAAGTATATGTATACTATTATATAGGCGAGTGGATTTTTTGCAAATATTGCCATGGATACGATACATTCTACTTGCTATTTTATACAAAAATGATGTAGTAAGTAATGTAGCAAAAGCATTGAAAAGGAAGGAGAAAATCGTATTACTCTTGTAAGTATAATGCATGATGCATTAGATATTTTTTAGCATATTAGCAGTATCCATATGGTCGATCAAGCAGCACCACAAGTACCTCAACAATCACCATGAGTACCTACAAATCAAACACCGCTTCAACAGGCGCCTACAGTTCGTCCTCCAACGACAGCAAATATTACAAAGCCTGCATCAAAAATTTCTATGAAAGGAATATTGATCTGATGTGGCTTATTGTTTATGTTTATAGTGGGAGGATTGGCCTTAGTATTCTATAATCTTATCAATAATCCGACTCAGCTTTCTAGCGTATGATTGGATCCAAATACCACAAAAACACTTTTGCAGACATTTTCTGTAGTGTTTTTTGGATTGCTGACATTCCTCGGTATCGGTCTTCTTATCGTCAATTTATATAGATTGATTACGGTTAAAAATACCTCAAAGATAAAATATGCTTTCGGTGCTTTATTCTGATTTTTATTATTCATTGTTGCAATCGTATTGTGATCGAGAGTGATCACTATAGTAAAAAATTTCTCTGTAGAAAATATTCTTGATAGCGACAAACTTATCATGCCATATATTCAGCTCAAAGACAAAACAGCATATACTCGTTCTGATGAGAATTTGAAACTTATCGCTCCAGCAACTATGCGATATACGCTCAATAATACGTATTTCAATTCACAGATCTTGCCACAGCTTGGACAAGTGAACTTTACTGAAATACTTTTGGATTGTTGAAACGGACAAAAACTTTCACTGAATTTTACTACCGCTCAGTTTGAATGATCATGTATATATTTCAAAAAAGGTGAGTATGTGCTAAATTTGGAAACAACATACATCAATATCCCTACTTCAGAAAAAATGGAAAAAACATTTCCTGCGTGATCAATGATATTTGATTCTGAGATCAGTGTGTCACCTACCAAAAACGATCTTGTCTTCAATGATGCAAGTACAGAGATGATCGTAGGAAAAACCCCAAGCAAAGTGATGTTTGATGCAAGTGCAGTGTTCAAGGATCTTGGTCTTAGTGAGTATAAGATTATCCGGGATTTTAATGGTGATGGTGAACAAGATAAGCAAAATAACGTTGCTACTACATTTGTGTACAATGAAGCAAAACTATACAACGTCTATGTCAGATTCCCAAATCTTAATAATTATATCTATACGTTCCCTATCAGAGTAGAACAATCTGATGTGCCTGTCTGTGAAATTCTTGTCACAAAAGCAGAAGGAAAAAATTATAATGTAACAGCAAAATTTCTCGACAAGACTGTCGATATAAGTAACTATAAATTTGATATCCTTGATAGAGACAACAAGGATAAGGTAATCGAAACCATAAGAAATACAAACGGATCATTTTCTTATCAGTTCTCAAGTGCGTGAAATTATGCAATACAAAATACGTTTCTTACGGAAGATGATAAACAAGGACAATGTGAAAGTGATGATATTCAGGTTGGGGTAAGTGATTTTCAAGTTAATTACGATACGTATTTCAAGTCTCCTCAGTCACCTCAGTTTCAAAAAGTGACAAGCAAGGGAATAGCTTCTTTTGTGTCTGGTGAACTTGTATTGACGGAGATTCCGACCATCATCAAATTCCAGATAAATCAAATTTCTCCAAATACTGCTACAGCTACCAAAAAAGTCTTGCTAGATGGAAAACAAATCATCGCTTCAGACGCAAATACATTTGAATTCACTATTGCAGACAACAAGAGCCATGAAGCAAAAATCGTCGTAGAAGATACGCCGAGTGGAGCAAAGACAGAAATAAATATACCGATTTCAGTAGATAGAGAAGATCTCATCGGAAAGATTATTGTCAGTCCAAATACCGTAGGAACAGATCCATTTACCGTGACGTTTGATGCATCGACAACAGCACTCAACGATAAGGGTGATGAAATTGTTTCATTTACTTGGGACTTTGGAGATGGTTCCGCTATCAAAAAGAATTTTTCTGACGCTATTATCACGCATACCTACAGATACGATGCTACAAATGAAAACGGAGAATATCATCCGGTCGTGACTATCAAAACAAAGAAGGGTCGTGAAGTTACTGTTTCCCCAGAAAACAACATTATTGTAAAAAGATCAGTCCAAAAACTGAATATTTCCATAGATAATTTTCCTGCTCAAGTTGCAAATGTTGGAGACAGAATAACGTTGTCATTGATAGATCTCAACGGAATGATTTCACAAATCGTTTGGGATTTCGGTGATGGAAAGACATTCAGTTGTACTACGAGATTGGAATGTACACCTATAAATCATGTATACACGGCAGCAGGGACATATCTCATCAGAGCTACCGTTTCGTATGAAAATCAGCCAGAAGTCGAATGAACGATTACCTTAAAAATTAATCAATAGATCATAAAAAACTAGAAATCTCTGCATTCCTGTAGGGATTTTTTGTATTGAAAGTTTTGGCTACTTATGTATACTAAGATACCTTTATTTTGCATTGTATGATGACTGATTTTTCTCAAGAACTCAAACGTCTCCAAAAACTTTCTTGTATATCACTTTCTCCAGAAGAAGAAAAAAAATTCTGACACCAACTCACCGATATTATTGGATTTCTTGGAAAGCTCCCAGAAACAACATCCTCTGCGATTAACGAAGACAAATTGACACTTAGGACCATAGCTGGAGTAAGAGATGACACAAATAGCAAAAGAATCCTTGAAAATGTACATCATGATAAAGTAAACAATGCAATCGTGATAAAATCAGTATTAGGGTAATATATTTGATAAATAAACACTGACAGTTGCTGAAAAGTAGCTGTTTTTTTAATTTTCGGGTTCTTTCTAGGCTGCTGAGCATTTCTTGATGAGGTATAGAGTTATTCAGTAGTTCCCCTTGAAATAAACAAGCGATTTACTATACAAAGTCCGAAAGAAATTTTTTTTATACAAAGAATTTCAGCGCTTGATAGTTTAAGCGTTTTATCATTTCATCGTTTTATCGTTTAATCGTTTATTAGTATGGCCGAGCGAAAGCCCTTAGACAAAGTGAGAAACATAGGAATTATGGCTCACATTGATGCAGGAAAGACAACCTTTACAGAAAGGGTACTTTTTTATACAGGAAAAAAACACAAGATCTGAGAAACTCATGATGGAGAAGCAGATATGGATTGGATGGAACAAGAAAAAGAGAGAGGAATTACTATTACTTCCGCTGCTACTACATGTTTTCGACATGACAATCAAGTAAATATTATCGACACTCCAGGACACGTGGATTTCACTGTTGAAGTAGAGAGATCGTTGAGAGTATTGGATGGTGCAGTAGCATTGTTGGATGGATCTCAAGGAGTAGAACCACAAACAGAAACAGTTTGGAGACAAGCTGACAAATACGGAGTTCCAAGAATAATCTTTGTAAACAAGATGGATAAACTTGGTGCTGATTTCTACATGTCAGTAGATTCAGTAAAATCAAGAATCACTGATAAGGGAGTAGTAATCGAGCTTCCTGTAGGACAAGCTGATGAATTCAAAGCTATCGTTTCATTGCTTACTATGAAAATGTATACTTTTTCAGGAGAAAAAGGTACAGAAGTCCATGAAGAAGAAATGCCAGCTGATATGCTTGAAAAAGCTAAACAATATAGAGAAGAGATGATCGATAAAGTTTCTATGTTTGATGATGAATTAGCTGAAAAATTTCTTGCAGGTGAAGAGATATCCCTAGAACTTATCAAAAAAGCAATCAGAAAAGGAACAACAACTAACGAATTATATCCTATTATGTGTGGATCAGCATTAGGAAATAAAGGTGTTCAATTAGCTTTGGACGCAGTTATCGATTTCTTGCCTTCTCCATTGGATAGGGGAACAATGAAAGGAATTGACCCAGATGATGAAACTAAAATATTGGAAAGAAAACCTGATGATAAAGAACCAGTAGCGGCTATTGCATTCAAAATTGCTACAGATCCGTTCGTAGGTACATTGACGTTCGTAAGAGTATACTCAGGTACCATAAAGACAGGAGATACTTTACTCAATCCTATTACAAGACAGAAGGAAAGAGTCGGAAGGTTATTGCTTATGCATGCAAACAAGAGAGAAGAAATTTCAGAGATTCACGCAGGACATATCTGTGCGTTCCTCGGACTTAAAGATACAAGAACAGGACATACACTTTCTGATCCAAAAGATCCAATCATTCTAGAAAAGATGGAGTTCCCAGCACCAGTTATCGATATCGCTATCGAGCCAAAATCAAAAGCTGATCAAGAAAAGATGGGTATTGCACTTTCTAAGCTTGCATACGAAGATCCTTCATTCAAATATTATTCAGATCCAGAAAGCAACCAAACAATTATTGCAGGAATGGGAGAGCTTCACTTGGAAATTATCGTAGATAGATTGAAGAGAGAGCACAAAGTAGAAGTAAATACAGGTAAACCACAAGTTGCATATAGAGAAACAATTACTCAAGATGCTAAAGGAGAAGGAATATTCAAGAGACAGACAGGAGGTAGAGGACAATTCGGTCATGTATTATTGAGACTCGAAAAAAATATGGAGAAAGACTACGAATTCAAAGATGAAGTATCTGGAGGAACAATTCCAAAAGAATTTATTCCAGCTATCGACAAAGGAGCAAAAGAAACAGTTGCTCAGTGAGTATTGGCATGATATCCTGTTATCAATGTAAGAGTAGTTCCATATGATGGATCATACCATGATGTGGATTCATCAGAAATTGCATTCAAGATCGCTACATATAGAGCGTTCAAAGATGCATTTATGAAAGCTAGTCCTGTACTTCTAGAACCAGTAATGGACGTAGAAGTTGTTACTCCAGAAGATTATGTTGGAGACGTAATGGGAGATCTTTCTTCAAGAAGAGGAATGATCCAAGGACAAGATAAGAGAGGAAATGCTGCTGTCATCAAAGCTAAAGTTCCTTTGGCAGAGATGTTCGGATATACAACAGATTTGAGATCAAATACACAAGGAAGAGCACAATCATCTATGCACTTTGCTTCTTACGAAAGAGTGCCAGAAAATGTAGCTAAGAAAATCATCGAAGAAAGATCAGGAAAAATCAAAGCTATGGACGCTGAATAATCAGCTTTCATATATACACAAAAGCTCCGCTTCGGCGGAGTTTTTTTATTTGATTTTTTCTTGGAGTTCATTGACGATTCTTTTATATGTCGCTTTCAGAAATTGTTTGTCTTCTATAGAAAGCAAATCATTGATTCATCAGATAGGTCTTTCTAGATTTCTCCAAAGCGTAACTTTCTGATCCAAAAGATTGAGCTCCAATTCCAGAAGATCTAAATTAGTTCATCTTGCTATTTGCTGTCTGAGAACTTGCTGTTTTTTATACGATAAAACCTCTTTATCATGATTGATCGTCAATTGGAGTTCTTTTTGAATATTTATTCCGGATTTTTTATCTTTGATCTTTACAATGAGATCTATTTTGTTTTTTTGGTCTTCACCTACACTTGCTTTAAATATTTTCACATCGTAGAGATTTTTATCTAACGTTGCAAAATTCCTAAATGCTCGTTCAACTACTTTTTCTGCCAATAATCCGGGTCTATTGTGGTAATTATTTGCAGAAAGTTCTTTTTCATAATCCTTGAATCCATAGATCAGAATTTCCTGATAATCTCTGTATTTTGCCAGGATATGCCTGATGAGTGCCAATTTGATAAATTTCTGTGCAGAAGAAAATTGTCTGCTATATGCTCACATCTGTGTCATATCTATAACAGGATATCAAGATTCTCATCAAAAAGTCTCCAAGTCATTGAGTACGTCATACAAGGAAAAATAATTTCTCTGTCATTGTATATCTTGCTCAAAAAAACATTGTTGAGTATAGAGATCACTATCATCGTTTATCTGTGTTGCATCAAACAAAATAGATCTAGATTTGGTAGGGACTATGTTTCTGCTGTCCAAAAGTCAGAGCAAAGCAGTGATATCTTGCATTTCATTTTTTTCTTTTATTCATGGATACTTGTTTTGCGATAATTCTTTCTTTCTTTGTCGGAGTTTGTCTTTTGGTGTCTCAAGAAGATGAGAATGTGCAATCTCATGAAATTTCTTGATATAATTGTCCTTGAAAACATGCGGTTTGTACATAGATTCTGTTTCTTTTCCTATTGAAGCAAAATCAAATGCTGGATTGATATATTGTCCTTGTGTGTGTTTTCGATCTTCATCATGAAGTAATTTAAAATATTCTTTTTCGACGCCTTTGATAAGTGCAGGATCAATAAATTTTATTTCTGATTGTCAAAATCATGCAAGCAATCTCTTCACGGTATCTTCTTTCATTTCTTGGATTTTTTTTACAATGCGTCATTTTTCACTTTTGTCTTCTTGCACAAAATCCTGGATATCTTGTTTTGAGAGTGTGTGAGAGAATTTTTTTGGCATAAGCAAAATCGGTAAAATAAAGATATCCAAGTATACTCAGAAAATTCTGATTTGTCAAAAAAACAAGAATCACTCTCTATTTTTTTGCTTGCAAACTTTTTATACATACGTATCAAGGTATTGTTTCAGCGTTTAGTCGTTTTATCGTTTCAGCGCTTGTAATGAAAAAGAAAATAGTCGTCAACGACAAAATGCAAAAAAATTATATCTACTATCTGACTGAACCGATAGGCAGGAAATTTTCTCCGATGTTTCGTCCAGAATTAACGCCGCAAGAGATGCTCGAGATGGGCGTTTTTGGAGGGAAATATATGACGGATTGTCAGAAAGAATTTCCTTCGTCTCGATTCAAAAAAGCAAAACTTTCTCCAGAAAAATCAAATCCAAAAATAAATTTTTTTTGAGTCAGCGCTTCTCAGTCCTTGAAAATCCGACAAGAGAAATGACGAATTTATCCTGATGATCCCCGCGGACGGTTCCAGCGATACTGCAGGTATTATATGGGGAGAAGAGGACCAGACGATGAACGTCAGATCAAACGTCGAAGAGCAATCAAGAGACATATAGTTCAGATAAAAAAGAATTGTTATCCTTTGGATTGGGAATGTAGAAAAAAACAGAGACAAACAGTCTTACACCGAGCCTATGATAGCAGAAAAATATAAAAAAAATGCTGGAGAGATCCAGCATTTACAGAGACTGTTTGTGTTTTGGGTTATTCCCAATGCCTTTTTAATCTTGTATAGATCCCTATGATAGGGATAGTATAGGCAATAAGTCCTCCTATAAGAGTCATGATAAATCCCAGTAGAGAATTACCATTGAAGGTAAGTCTTTTTGTGATGGAACCTTCCGGAAGAAGAAATTCACTGGTGATATAGAATATCGCCAACAGAAAGATTGTAGTGAGAATTGTATATATCCAAAATTGATAATCTTTCAGAGTTGCCAAGAGGTTCCCTGTAAGATACATTGGGTTTTCTTTTTCCCACTGATTTCCTAGTAACCATCCTGAAAAAGCCATAATGATTACAAAGAAGAAGAGCAAAAGGTTGTATATTGCTGATGACATGAAACTTTCAAAGCCCCAGGCAATGATGTATACCAGAGTAATTTGAAGTGAAACAAAGAAGAGTGTTAAACGAGTTGTTAATGTTTTCATAATTTTCAGCGTTTTTTGTTTATTTGTTTTTTGACTTATATATATTTAAAAGTAAAAGTCAATAAACAAATTATTCTATCAAATTTACCGTTGAAAGTATTCTGTCTATTGGCTCTTCAATATCTTTTATCATATCAAAGTCTTTACATTCTTGCTCGAATTCTGTGTCACAGTAGGGTCCGCATGCACCGCTACCACATCCGATAGGAGAGTGGATTTCAAAATTCAGCACATAGTTTGCTTGTTCACCAGAAAAAATATAGCAGAAACTAGTGTAACGTTGTCCAGCTCAGAGATCTTCGCTGATAGTGAATACATAATGCAAGCCATCAGATGCTCACATGCCAGACTGGGTGATTTGATTCTCATCAATTTGTGGACAAGCAATTGCTTGAGCATCTTGGTCTTTTGTTACTTTAGTCACTTTTGGCGATCGCTCCATAGCTCTTCGGATGTTACCACTGAAAGTTTCTGGATGACTGAATTTCACTCCATTGCTCGTGGTGACTAGTCGATCAGATGGAACGGTATTGCTTGTAAAACTTGGTTTTCCTAAAAAGAAATACGCAGCCATCAGGATTGCGACCACGATAATAAGAGGAAAGATTTTTTTCATAATTTGAGAATATTGAAAATAAAATGTAAAATTAATCTCACTATTTCATACTTTCTTCCAATAATCTTGTTTGATTCTCTAAGACCAAAGCATTGATCATGTCATCGATTTCTCAGGTCAAAAACACAGGTAGGTTTGACCATGATTGGTGAATACGGTGGTCAGTAACTCTATCTTGAGGAAAATTATAGGTTCTAATTTTTTCTGATCTATCTCACGTTCAGATTTGATCTCATCTAAGAGATTTTTGTTCAGCATTTTTTTTATCAAGTTCTATTTGATAAAGTCTTGATTTTAGTACTGACCAAGCCTTTTCTTTGTTGGCGAGTTGTGATTTACTATCTCATATATCTACAATCAATCCGCTTGGCAAGTGACGTAATCTTACTCCTGTTTGATTCTTATTCGCATTTTGTCCTCATGCTGAAGATCCTGCATACGTATCCATTTCTACATCTTTTGGATCAACATGAAAATCTAGATCTTCTGCTTCTGGCATGATAGCTACCGTTACCGTTGATGTGTGAACTCTTCATTGTGACTCTGTCGCAGGGATTCTTTGGACTCTATGAACTCAACTTTCAAATTTCATAATAGAATATACATTTTTTCCACTGACTTTTACCATCACGAATTTAACTCCTCCGATATCGGAAAGCTGTTCTTCTACGATTTCTGGCCTCCATCATTTTTTGGTTGCGTAGCCAAGGTACATTTTCAATAATTCAGCGGCGAATAATCATGCTTCATCACCACCCGCTGCTGGTCTGATTTCCAAAAAAATATTTTTTTCATCATTCGGATCTTTGGGAAGAAGCTCAATCTTTATTTTTTTATCCAATTCTTCGATGAGAGATTCAGATTCTTTAAGTTGTTCTTTTGCCATATCAATGATTTCATAATCCTTTTCTGTATCTATCATCTCTTGTGCTTCTTTTTTTTGCTGATGTGCTTTTTTGTATGCTTGAATTAAATCATAAAGTGTTTGTAGAGAAGAAAGTTCTTTGTTAATAGCTATAGATTTTTTATTATCAGAGATAACAGAAGCATCCATAGATTGATCCCTAAGTTCCAAATATCTTTTTTCTATATTCCCTAATTTTTCTAACATAATAATGAATGAATAATTTAAAATGCGAAGCCCAGCATGGCTGGGAAAAATGAAAAACGATGGTATTTTTATATCATTCCCGTATCCACGTCATTCCCGACCTGATCGGGAATCCATAACTAGCAAACTGGATTCCCGCTGGAGTTTATCCCGCAAAGCGGGGCGGGAATGACACTGGTGGAGGCTGGCAGGGAATGAGTTTCGTTAGTAGAATACTTGTCCGATTATAGTAAACAGAAAATTGAATATTGCAGTGGCTACGTTTATGAATAGGGGACTAGCAAGATAGACAAGGGCGATGACAACAACTATTCCTATACGTGCATGTTTTTCCATAAATGCTGCTCATTGGTGTCGCCATATTTTTATCAATCTATAGCCATCAAGTGGCGCGATAGGAATCAAATTGAAGATAGCAAGAGCTATGTTGAGATAGCTAAAATTTATCCGAAAGCTTATCATAAGATCTATATTATTTTGGAAAATATCGTTTGGTGTTCCTCCCATGATTTTTGCATAAATCAATATAACGAGGATACCAATTATTGCTAATATGAGATTCGTCGCTGGGCCTGCAAGTGCGACCATAAGTTCTCATTTACGAGGATTTTTGTAATAGAGCGGATTGATCTGCACGGGTTTTCCCCATCAAAAATGTGCTATAAAAATCATGAGGAATCCTATAGGATCAATATGCTTTATAGGATTTGGTGTGAGTCTTCCTTGGAGCTTAGGTGTTGGATCTCCGAGACGATAGGAAATATATGCATGAGCATATTCATGCATTCATATCGATATAGCAAGGATTATTGCCAATTGAATAATGTCGAAGATATTCATAAGGTATTGAATATATAAAGACGAAAGCTCTCGTCATAATTATTGTATCGCAGTAGTCAGAAAATTTGAAAAATTGTTAACGTTCCAAATCTTTTTTCCATCAATATGTATGTTTGTTACGAGTTTGAGATTTTTATAAATATATTGTCTCCGATTATATTCATTGATATCTATACTATCTCAGGTACCCTGTAATTTTTCTATGATTGTCGGTTTCATGTTGATGGTAAGATATTCTTTCCCAAGGATTACAAACGGCATATCTTTGGAATAGATACTATTGATTTCTACAAGTGGTTTTTTCTTTCCTTTATCGTCAGCAGCAATATATTGCTTAAGTAATGTCGTGAGTTTTTGGTTTTGATATTGCGAAGGATTGATCTCTGATTTATCAGTACTGAAAAGTTTAGTAAGATCTTTTTTGAGTCACATATCTACAGTATTTATTACGAGATCATAATCTCCGACCATAAGTCTTCCTTGAAGTTCTTGAGTGGTTGTTATCTTTTCAAAGACAAAATTCTCACTGACATTCGCTTCTGTGAAGATAGCTTTGAGTCTGGCTACGACAAAATCGTTGATATAGTTGCTGTAGTAAATTACGGTAAGTTTTACTGGTTCTCATACATATTCTTCTGGCTGATCTTGTGGGATTACATTATAAATATCCAACGAGTTGATGAGAATCTTTTTGGTTTTTACATATCCATAGATGCTATATTTATTGATTCATGATCAGAAATTATTTTCTTTTGTTCCAAACGTATATCGTCATGATTTTCCTCATGGAACGAAGTGTTGGAGTGTATTTATTTTCCCTTTGTATTCTATAGTGATTTTATCATAGCTCTTATCAAAGACAAATTCTGTAGAAATCGAATTCCCCGTGTCTATGAAATAGACGGATTTTTGCGCTTCTCATTTCAATGATAGAGAACTTGGCAATGCTTGAATGTTTATATCTAGAAGATCTTCTTTGGTTACAATGTTCTCATTGTATTCACGATTTATCAAGTCTTTGACTCATGATCCTGTAGATTGGAAAACATCAAAAAGTCCATCATCGTTTTTTTGAAAATAGTCTTCATATCAGCTACTGTAGAAATTGTGCTTTATAAGTCCTCAAAGAACCCTTCTTCCTCTTATACGAAGTTTTTCTGAACGAGTATTGAAAAAAATAGTGATTAACTGATTTGTTAATAATTTTTGTGCAGTATATCCGCGTAACGTTTCATCTCCGACATATACATCAATGATGGAGTCTCATCAGTTTTCAATTGACTTTTTGAATGTATCAAATGAACTAGTGTTTTTAACCTGATAAAAATTTAGATTGCTTTGATTACAATTTACAAGATTGAATATCAGACTATATTCATCATTGGATTGTGATACGAGATTGGCACAATTAGTATATACAGGTTTGAAAGCAAAGAGAGATTTATAGTCATTGAACTCTGAATTTATCAACATATGTTTTGGAAGGATATAGTTGGTGAAAAACAATATATTGTCAGATGATGCTGTGGGAAATTTTACTTTCAAGGTAGTGTTTACGTCTTTTGTAGTGGTGACGTTGGTATATTGAGCTAGTAATGAAAGTTTTCGAATGTTGTTATGCAAGATCTCGTCATAGGTAAAAAAGATATCCTCTAGAGAGACAGGTGTCCCATCTGATCGAATAAATCCTTTGTTGAGGCTTACCGTATAGTTTTGATTGTCTTTGGTGGTGACAGTACAAAGATCAGGGAGATATGTTGAAGTATTATTGTCGTACGATGGTTTGAGACAAGAGTTGAAAAGAAGACTTTGATAAAAATTGCTTTGCGTATCGTTACGAAGATACGGAAGATATGAAGTATTACCAAAAATACCTTCTACAAAAGTTCCTCATTTTGTGTTCACCTGAGTAGAGGATTCTTGGACATATTGATATCCTATGTATATGCTGATGAGTACCCAAAAAAACAAGGACAAAAAAAACGTATATCTAAGAATATCTCTTATAAGTTTCTTTTTTATTGCTATCATACCTTATTTGGTATACGGTAAAACAAGTGATACGATCAAAAAAATGATTCCAGAAACCAAAGCGACTTTTTTAAGCTTATTTTCAAGGGTCTTTTTGCTTCAATATTCATTTCCTCAAGCCATTCCACCTATTCACAATCCTAGTCCGCCTTTTGGAGACATGAGTAATACAGATCAGATAAATGCTATTCAAGCAAGAATAAGTACAACAATCAAAAGAGTACGCATTTTTATCATAACAAAAAATAAAGTGACTTAGACTATACAAATATCTCCAAAAAAAGCAATACAAGATAAAAAACAAAAAAAGGCTCCGGAATATACCGAAGCCTGATAAATTATGTTTTTTTTCTTATTTTAGTTGATGATAGCAAAGTTAACAATCAGATATCCAGCACCAAGAATCAGAATTCCTATAAACATATATACTAAGCTATTTTTGATGTTTTTTACTTGTGCAGGATCATCAGGCTTCATTAAGAGTTTTATCGTCTGGATAATAATGATGACCAAGATGACTAATGATGCTATACCTAGCGCATAATTGATGATTTGGTAGAGGATAGGAATATTCTTGTCTGCCAAAATTCATGATCAGACTTCTCAGAGATTAGTGACCTCTTTGACGACAGCATCCTGTTTTCCATAAATTGCTTCGACGATTTGTTTAGCTCAGATAATGATGAACATAGAAATTACGTTCCATCAGATAAGTGTTCCAGCTTTTTTCTGTGCATCAGTATCACTACCAAAAAGGAAGGTGATGACACGTGAAACCAATATGACAAATATAGCTCAGAGTACCAAATACATTGCTAGCTTTATAAATGGATAGAGTATTTTGTCATAGAGTCAGCTTGCCATTTCAAATCATTTAATCTCTCCGCTTGCTGGATTGAGAAGATCAAATACATTTTGTCCGATGAATTTTGCACTCATGATAATGATGATACCAATAACTCAGAATATGATATATCTTGTTCATTCTTTTACGGAAGCATCATCGCCGGAGAACATGATTTTGTAAAATCATAATATTGCAGAAAGTATTCAGAGTATGATGATAAGAGGTACTAAAACATTCATGATCTTATTGAAAAGAAAGTTTTGGAGTCATTGTGTACCTTCGGCTCCTTCTGCAGCGTCAAGATTTTGGCTTATTCATGAAATACTTTTGCTCAATGCAAGATCAAATCTCGATGCTTCTACTACTTCAAAGGTAGCTGACCAGGTATTATTACTAACTACGACATCAGTGTATCCATTACTAACGGTAGGATTGATTTTACACGTTATAGTTTTTTGTCCCAAAGATTGACTGAAGATTGATTTTATTTTTATGTTGACACCTACTTTGGTTCATGGATTTGCAACGAATTGACTGAGCATATTCGATGAATAGACTTTTAGATTTTGTTCATCTCGAGTACATTCCAAAAATCACGCTCCTACATTGGAAAGCATAGCTGCAGTATCTCAATTATTTTTAAACAAAATACTGAGTTCTGGACTTGATCCTTGTGCAACCAAAAATCCGCTAATATTTTCATATCCAGGCAATCCTGCTGATTCATCTATAGAAAGATCTATGCCTGGAATCAATGATTCTCCTATACATGAGGGATATTTGTATGTTTGATAATTCCCATTGATAACGCCATTGCTGCACGATAAGACGGTAGAAAAATCATTACAACTCTTAGGCAATGTTGTTCCTGTACGAGAAAATGCATATACCTGACCACCTTCTGCTAGTGTTGCTCATCGAGGAAGTACACAGCTAGAACAGCTTGCATAGAGACTATTTTGAGAGACAGCGATTCCTGTACTATTATATCGTGAACTATTTTTACAAGTAAGCTGTTGTTTTACTCATTCGCATCAGAAACTGTTTGTTGGTTGCGCAGCAGTATATCCATAGATAAATTGCAGATGCGGAATATAATGATTTGATCGAATATCCAAGCATGATCATGATTGTACATTCTGACATCATGTATATGCGGCTGATCCTCCAATCCATGCTCCATTGGTACATTGAAGCGAGACAGAAAGTCAGCTACAAGATTGATTGAGCGCTTCAAAAGCAAATTGGTTGGTATATTTAGTTATAAATGATCCATGAGGAAGATGGCCTGTTCCTGCGATAACGTTTGCACAAGGAGCAGTATTGATTTCTGTACATGATGCATAAAGTGAGGTTTGGTTTCCACCGCTTCGTAATCAGTTTACACATGTGAGCGGTTGAGTAATATTAGCACATACACCTACAGATTGTGTATATGCATTCAATGATGATCCATGGGGAACAGTTGTATTCGTTCGAATATTTAAACATCAAGAAAAAGCGCCGGGATTAGTACATCAGGTAACGAGTGATGACTGGCTTCCTCCTGACCAAGTTCCATTGATACAGGTAAGATTTCTTTGGAGTGTTGAACACGTCTGTCCTATTGTTGGAACAGAGTTTATATATCATATAACTGTTTCTCCATGATCTTTGTAACTATTACTCCAAGTATCGATACATTGTGCTCGATTAGGATCTACACATGTAGTATAGGTAAAGAGTGATGGAGTGATTCATCAGGTAAATACTCAGTTTAGACATTGTAAGCTCTGACTGAGCTGTTGGCAAGATTGAAAATAACTAGCAGTAGGAGCTTTATATAATGTTTTATATTCCAGATGATTAGCTCCTGTTGGTGTTGTACAGTTAGCCCAAGTATGAGGAATGCATGAAGAATACTTATACGTGTTTCCATTCGCTACGCTTCCGCTAATACAGGTAATCTGTCCAGCTGCATCAGCACAGCTCTGAGTATAGGTAGCTTCAGTGATTTGATATCCCGTTTTGGATTGCCCATCAGTAAGTGTAGAAGGAGATCGTCATGGAAGAAGTGTACAATTTTGCCCATGAACAAACGCGACAAGAAAAAATCATATCATCATCAATGATCCTGCGATTTTTGTTAGAGTTGTACTACTGCTGTTTTTGTTTTTCATCATCTTATTTATTTGGTATAAAAGAAGATTTCTTTTTGAATATTTTTGCTATCCATTGTACGAACAAGATAAGTTTTCCCGTAATGGGAAAATGAGGAAGATGCTTCAGCTGTATTGCCATAACTGCATATCTTGCGAGAAGCAATCATATTCCTAGATAGTATGTTCGTACAGTGAAATCAGGATTGATAACGTAAATAAGTCCCACCATCAAGAGTATTCAGAGAATATATTCCATGATGATAGAGGTATTTCATGTTATATCGATAATGTATCCATAATATTCTTTTTGTCTTTTAATCTCTCTTGCTAATGTATATGGTTCCATTTTAGTAGTAAAGAAGAGATGTACACATGATTTTGCTATATACATACAAAATCAGCTGATATATCCTATAATTTCTTCGGGATTTTTGAAGAATAATGTATTGAGTATTTTTTTTGTTGGTATTTTAAGAAAATCTATATCAGACATCAATGACGCAATTCTTACTACGATGGCGATCAAGATGATTGTACTTCACCATACGCTTCATGTAATACTTACTATAAAAAATAGTGTCCAAAGAAGAAGTGATTCTTTGATTCGTCGATTTGGTTTTTCAAAATTGTGTGCAGAATACCAAAGATAGATATTGTAGATAGGCAAATATTTTAGGATAATGTCTTTTTTATTTCCTTCTACACTGTAGATATCAAGCCCATGATCTCATCATTTCAATAAGCTGATATCTGAAAGGATACTCACGACACTGATCAATAATAAAAACATTAAAATAAAAATACTGACGGTATATATCATATTCAAAATATTCAACATGAAGAGATAGTGTAAGATTCATGTAGTGATAGTTATGAGTCCAAACAACAACGTTACATATCAAAATTTAATGTATCCGCGGATAAATTGTTTGTCTTGTTCAGGGATATCTCGTGAGTTTTTGTTGAGCATATTTTGTACCAATGGAGAAAAAAACATCGCTGCTGCGAGTGAAAGCTGAGTTTTGGTGTTGCTATCTGTTTTTTTAACTTCTTCTACCATACTTAATTAAAAGACTAAAATTCTGTGATTTGGGGCATGGGAATAGGTCTTTCTACCTTTCACCTTGTCCCTTTTTTGTTGTTAGTTTATTCTATTTTACATCCGTCGTGATAAATGTTTTTTCTTCTGGTGAAGCTAAGATTCTTACTCCTACATGTTGATTGCCGGCAAAAATCAATCCTTCTCCGATACCAGATGAAACCAATCTTCTTTGCTCTGCTTCTGAGAGTCCAAGAAGCTCATTCAATGCTTTGATCGAAGTCGTAGATTGTTTCAATAATATTTGTAAGGCACAGTTGGAGATAATCGGTTTACCATATTTGCTTCTTACAAAATCTTCGATATCTTGTGAAATTACTGTGATTCCTAATCAATATTTTCTTGCTCTTTTAGTAAGTCAAAATAAAAATTCAGCTGAAGTCTCATTTTGGAACATGATCCATGCTTCATCGACCGCAAGCATTCTTTTCCTTTTATGCGCTCTTACTTTGGTCCATACCCAGTTAAGGACATTCATCATCGCTGGTGTTTTCAATGCATCTTCCAAATCTCTGATACTGATGACGGTAAGTTTATTGTTGATATCAATATTAGTGTAATTGTTAAATACTTTTCCAAATGTTCAGCTTACGTATTTACTTAATCTTAATGCTAATCTATCTCCACCTTCCATACCTTCAAGGACATTCATCAAATCTCCCATGATCGGTGGCTGTTTCCCTTCATAATTATCGCTTTCCATAGAAAATCATTTCAATGAATAGGTGCTTTGTAGTGCTTTATCTAACAGTGCTTCTTCTTCTGGTGTACATCCTCAGATCAAAATCTGAATCATTCCAATCAGACTCATTATCTGACTTCTCAACAAACCTCCTTTTCCATATTCCACGTCTTCGATTCTTGGTGGAATATCAAATGGATTTAAATATTGCTGTGAATTTGTTGCGATGTTTACATAGGTTCCACCTACTTTTTCACAGAGTGCTTTATATTCGTTTTCAGGATCGATGATGATGACGTCGATATCATTGATCAAATATCTGAGTACTTCAAGTTTTACAGTAAATGATTTTCATGCTCCGGAAGTAGCCAAAATTACACTATTCATATTGGGAAGTCTTGAGTCATATCTATCGAAAATCACTAATCCTCATGTATGAAGATTTATTCAATACAAGATTCCTGTTTCACTAACCATATCATTTGAGATAAATGGAAATCCGCCTGAAAGCGATGAAGTAACTGCGCTTCTGCTTATAGCAAGTTCATCAGAGCAAATCGGTAATCAAGAAGCAAATCCTTCGTCCATTCTCTGGATCGCGTTTTTGATTCTGATTCCATATCCTGAAATTTTTTGTTCCATTTTTTTTCAGGTTTCTTTGAGTTTTTCTTCGTTGTCATCATAAATGTTGATGTAGAAAGAATTCTCAAAATATCTTTCTTCACGAGTCGTGAGTTTTTCTCTAATCATCTCAACATCT
>JAEHHG010000087.1 GCA_019248075.1 Candidatus Gracilibacteria bacterium S5_H10
GGTCAGCACGGACCCCGCCTGTCCTCTGGTGACTGAAATCGATTCGATTCTCGGGAATGGCGGATCGTCGGTCACGTTCCGTTCGGTGTATAGCGTTCTGGCCGCTCTTAGATAGCCAAAAGCCCAGTTCTCTGGGAAGTAGAGTGCGCGCTTTTCACGCGGCTTTCCGAACCCGATATTCTCCACGACGGATAGCGCGCGCGTCTCACGCCGTTTCCCGAACTGCCTGTTTTCCAACATTGTGAAAAAGCGCGGCAGCGGAAACGGACCGCCCATGAGATTGAACGTATTCGGTGTACTCCAACCCGTGTCGATCCCAAGAGTCGCATTGACAGCCCGCGCTCTCCAGTACAGGAAACCGTCGTACACGTCGTATGGCTCGAAGGTCGTCATCTCACCGCACGCCAGCGCAGATACCGTGTTCGAGCGGTAGTTCATCCCGCTGAACAGCGTGGTCCGGTCAATCTCGATCGTCAGATCGGCTGTCGCCGCCAATACCAGCTGTATCTCCATCGAGCACAGCGACGGTGTGACCGAACGATCTGAAGTAGCCAGTTCCTGCTTTATCCACAAATACTTGCCGGTCAGATCGTCCTGTTCGACGATCACCGGGCATTGCGCGCCGTTCGTGGCAGCGGTATATGCTGACGGCGGCGTTGTATCCGTCGTCAATGCGCAGCCGATCATAATACTCGTGCCATCGGGCATGTCACCCAACGTCCACTGCAGGACTTCGTCGCCATATGCCGTCCCGCTTAATGGGATGGGGCCGACCACCCGGGTTCCGCTGGCATAAAAATCAAAGCCATACGGAACGCCTTCCAATAACTCCACTTCGGAAATCGACGTGTCCGTGCCGCTCTGATTTGAGCTGATGTTCAACTTATAGTATAGATACGAAGCGGGGCTTGCTACCGCGAACTCCTTGC
>JAEHHG010000088.1 GCA_019248075.1 Candidatus Gracilibacteria bacterium S5_H10
TATAGATGTTCGTAGTATACCATGTATTCATTTCTGCTGTACCACTTGATGCGAAAAATACGTTTTCTGGAGTATCGTCCCAGATAGCAAAGATTTCTGCGATATATTTCCCTGAGTCATATTGTGATGGAATCTGAACGAGTGAATTCCCGCGAGCATATCTTACAGGAATTTTCTGTTTATAGACATTCAATCCAAAAGCATAGTTAACATAGGTATTATATGTTGATCTAAATGTAGAAATAAATCACATATCTGCACATGTTCCACCAGTAAGGAGCAATAGTCCATTTCAAGAAAGGATAGGATTTGTTGCGTGTAAACACGACATAGTAGTTGTTCCTGTGCTTAATGATCCTCCATAAGCGAATAATCCTGCGCTTCCTGGTGATAATGCACTATCATTTCCATTTGTTCCGTCAAAATCACTTGAGATATTATTGGTAAGTGATAATTCTCCATAATATTTATTTCCTGCAGACCCAAAAAGTGTTTTGATACCTATCGTATTATGATATACTTGAACGTCATTTATTACATTTCCAGACGCATTTTTAAAATAAATACCTGCGTCACTATTGTTGTAAATAGCAGCTCTATTGATGATGTTTTCTTGTGTAGTCAGATCTCAGAATACTCAAATGGTATTGTTGTAGGATTGGAAGTTATTCATAGTGTTTCTATTCGATCCATTAGCAAACCAGATTCCATAGGTATAATTATTATATGTCTGTGTATTATTTATTACGTTATAATTAGAAGAGTAGTAGAGATTAATACCCGCAGAAAGATTATTAAACGCTTGAGTATTTATGATAGTGTTGTGATGTGATCATTGACCGAGAAAGATTCCATACAATGAAGCATTGTAGACTTGTACATTGTTGATAGTAGAGTTGTTGCTTGTTCCATCAAGTT
>JAEHHG010000089.1 GCA_019248075.1 Candidatus Gracilibacteria bacterium S5_H10
TTTCGAACGATCTACGCCGGATAAAAGCTCTTCCGCAGATCGGCGTCTCCCATCGCGCGAAAACGTAATATCGTGCCTGCCAACGAGCGTGATTCCGGCAAGCGAAACGATTTCGTCATCCAAAATGGTGACGCCGCTTTCCGTCAACGCTTGATCCAGTTCTTGCTTCGAATAAGGCGGTTTCGGGCCGTGGTTTGCCAGATCGTGATTGCCATATACAAAGTAAGATCCATATTTCGATGGAAAAGCGCCAACCGCAGCGCATGCGGCACGCATCTGAGCGGGTGTTGTTCTGTCGTCAACCAAATCTCCGGCGATGATCAATAGGTCGGGGTTTTCAGCGGAGAGACGTTTCACCTGCTCGGAAAGCCGCGTTTCGTCAATTGTCAGCCCCATATGCACGTCCGAGATCAAAGCGATGCAAAGATCGCCTCCGAGGACGGGCAGAGGTGTATGGATTGTGTATCGGGTAAGGCGCATACGCTTTCCGCGAAAGTATCCGTGCATCAGCATTGCGACGGTACTTGCAATCGCCCCAATGCCACCTTGCCACAACCAGCCGGCTCTTACGGCATTCGGCCAAGCCTGCTTTAGCAACTGATGCAACAGTGTAAAAAATAGGCTGAATGTAATGAGGGTGATGGTTGCGATGGTTGAAATCTTCACCGGCTCCGGCGTATCCCATACAAACCCGGAAATCAACAATGCGCGGACGGGTGTAGACCTGATGCTCGTTGTCGCGCATCCGGGAGATGAATATCTCTATCTCGGTGGCGTACTCACACAATACGTCACACAACAGAAGTACACCGCGGTAGTCGTCTACATGTCCAGCACGGACGAAACGCAGCGCAACCAAGCCCGCTCATCGCTCAAAAAGCTTGGCGTCAATACGGAGCCTGTATTCGGAGACTTTTC
>JAEHHG010000090.1 GCA_019248075.1 Candidatus Gracilibacteria bacterium S5_H10
ATCGAGGAAACCGAATGATGTAGATTCCGGCGAACAGCAGGTCATAGACGTAAGCGGACGAGGTGTACTCTCCATGCTCGGCTGGGCTGTGGTATATCCGAAGGACATGGGTACGCCTGTTCTAGACCGACCGTTCTTCGGCACTGCGAGCAAAGTTCTTAGAACGCTGATTCTGGAAGCGCAGGCAAGAGGCGGCTTGGTCGGCGTGACGGTCGACTGGGAAGACGATCAGGACAGTCTGGGGAACGTATTCTCAGAGAACGTCAGTCTGTCTTTTCATGTCGGGACGCCGTTATTGGAAGTCGCAACGAAGTTCACCGAGGGACTCGGGTACTTCGATATCGAGATGACGCCTGAGCTCGTGCTCAAAATCTATAAGACCAGAGGCGAGGATCTGCACGAAACGGTGGTCTACCGGCCTGGGCAGGCGATCGTCAGCCATGAGAACCAGATCGACGCGAAGGGCGTGGTCAACGAAGTACTCGTCGAAGGCGGGGATAAGCTCTTAGCGGTCGCTTCGCATTCAGCAAGCCAAGCGACATATGGAAGACGCGAGGGTTATCTGTCGGCGAGCAATCTGCAGGAGGGACTCAGCGAATACGGTCAGGCCTATCTGAATCGTGTTGCTTACCCTTCATGGGGGATTCAGGGGACGGTAACGAAGTATTCGGATGATCGGGGCAACCGCATGAAGCCCTTTGAATCCTACCTGATCGGCGACTGGATCGGCTGGAACATTGCGCCGGAAGGCGCTGACGAACTTAGCTTTGACGGCGTGCTGCGAGTTTGCGGGATCACGGTCAGCGAGGACGACAATACCGGAGACTTGTCCTATACGCTGGAATTGCACGACACGATGCTGGAGCATGAGATCCGACTGAACCAGAAAGTGGAGCGAATG
>JAEHHG010000091.1 GCA_019248075.1 Candidatus Gracilibacteria bacterium S5_H10
TGGTCATGGGACTGAAACACTATATGATGAAATTATAGTGTTGTTAGTACAAAACCAAGGACTGAGGGGTGTGTAAGATGAAACCCATATTTAAGGTTCTGTTTTGGATTTTCTCTGTGTTATTCCTGTTAAGCGCGCTCGCGCTTATATCTGCAAGCGTGGTTTCCTGCTTGATGATGCTTTCCTGCGCCGTATTGCTCAACCCCGTTTTTATAGAGAAAGTACAGCTAAAAAAGAGTCTTACCGCATTACTCGTCATTGGCCTGTTTATCGGTTCTGCGGCAGTGCTTCCGGACAACAGCGCAGACGAATCCAGCCGCGCTGCCTCTATTGCTGAAGTAACCACAAAAACAGAGAAACAAAATTCGGATTCTGAGAATAACAATGATGACCCGATGAGAGGAATATCCTCTGATAATCAGTATCTGGATGATACGACAGAACCTGAGTCGAACTCAATTAACGAAACAATAGCAACCATGGCTCTTACGTCACAGGAGACGGCAGCACCGAAGCCGACAAACACGCCAAAGCCGACAAGCATGCCAAAGCCAACCGCAGCAGCAACGATTGAAGCGCTCGTCAGAACGACTGCCTTCCCGAAAACAGAAGAACCTGTGACAAGGCAATCGCGGTCAACGGGCATCACGATCATCAGCTATACGGACGTGGTTAGCAGGGGAGATTATGCCTCGATCAAGATTCAAGGAGTTCCAAATACGGATTATGATTGCGAGGTAGAGTACAAATCCGGCCCATCAGAGGCGGCAGGTTTGGGCGTAAAACGATCGGATGGAAATGGTTATGTTTCATGGAAGTGGAAGGTTGGCACGAGAACGTCTCTCGACTATATTCCAACGATCTATATCGAAGGCGGAGAAGATTCCATTAG
>JAEHHG010000092.1 GCA_019248075.1 Candidatus Gracilibacteria bacterium S5_H10
TATATCAACTAAAATGTTTCCATATCGTTTATTAGCTAGATTTTTTCGAACTATTAAATAGTTAAAAAATGTAGCTATTATTAAAATTAATAAAATACCTGCTGACATTATAAATACCTCACTGCATAAAGAAACATTATTATTATAGACAATCCAAGTAGTGCATAATTTCTGATATCTATTTGTTTATTTAGATATAAATTCTTGCTTTGTTCCAAATCTAATTTATTTTGAGTAATGTATAAATCTTTAGTTCTGTTATCTAGCTTCTGACTCATAATATCTAATTGATCTTTTGTTGCATAAGTAAATGAAAATCTATCACAATAAGTGTTTTCTCTTGGATTTGATATGCTTGTGTGGCTCATAGATTCAATTATTGTTTTAGCTAACTGTTTAGCTGCTATATCTTTTAATACATGCATTGGTGCTTGAACATCAATTTGTGTTGATACAGTTTTTGGTTCTAGTTTTATATCATCAACAATTACTACTGGCGCTCCATAATGATTTGGTGGATAAAAAGGTTCTGAGTTTACTGTTATATTAAAATTATTCATTGTCTTCCTTTAATTCCCAAAGCGCCAGATATTGGTCTTATTTCCCAATTAGTGTGATTAATAGCAAAGCATGTTTTACATTCAATTTTTCCATCAAACATAGAATAATGCTTACAATTTTGACAACATTTTAATGATTCAAGTTCTTCTATTGCTTTAATCAAATAATTTGGCTCTACATATTTTTTAATTTTCTTTTCATTTATTTTTCCTTTTTTCTAAATAGTTATAAACAGCAGCATGAACACTCTCATGTAACTTAGTTGTGAAATCTATATTTCTTTTATTTACTTCATCTATTATCATGTTTATTTGAGTTGATG
>JAEHHG010000093.1 GCA_019248075.1 Candidatus Gracilibacteria bacterium S5_H10
GGTAGAGCGAGAGTGTGCCGGATACGGTGACCACGAGCATGGTGGAGAGCACGCAGATTGTCGCAAGTCCGCGCGCGTTTTGCCGCATGCGATGGAACATGCCGGAGATGGTTACAAAATGATCCGGCCGATAATAGAGGCTCTTCTTCATTCGCAGCAGTCTGAGCACCACAATGCTTCCGCAAAGAAAGAGCAGGTAGGTGGCGATGATGACCGCGATTGCCAGCGGGAAGAAGATTCCCAGCGCGATGCCGGGCACTTCTGTCGTCCAGGCAAAATAATATGCGCCTGCTAGCAGGCCAATGCCGAGAATGGCGAGCGGAACGAGCCCTTTTTTGTCCTTTTCGCCGCTCTTTTCGCTGGAAAGCAGCGCAATCGGGCTGGCGGTATGCACGCGTATAACGTTTGCCGTTGAGGTAACGAGAAACACGAGAAAAAACAGCGCAAACATCAATCCAAAAGCGATGAGCGGAATGGAAAACGTGCTGCCGGGTATCGCATGAATGAGCTTCATCAGCAGCAGGAATAGTAGCCTGCCGAAGACGAGTGCGATCAGCGAGCCAATCACGAGTCCACCGCCGAAAACAAACGTGTTTTCCCAAACGAGCACGCGCCCCATATGCCGCTTATCCAGCCCGAGAATGCCGTAGAGGCCAAACTCCTTTTTCCTGCGCTTGATCAGGAAATTGTTGATATAGAGCATGAAAAAGAAGGTAAACAGCGCGTAGACCACCAGCCCGAACGCAAAGAGCATTCTCGCGGTGTCGCCGCTTGGTGTATTGGTCAGCCCCTTTGAAAAGAGCAGGCCTGCAATGAGCAGAAACACGCCGCTCATCACTGCGGTTGCAATCAGATATGGCAGATAGGTGAGCTTGTTTCTGC
>JAEHHG010000094.1 GCA_019248075.1 Candidatus Gracilibacteria bacterium S5_H10
CTTATGCCAGTTGAAGATGTATTCTCTATTAAAGGAAGAGGTACTGTTGCAACAGGAAGAATTGAAAGAGGAGTTGTAAAAATGAATGAAGAATTTGAAATCCTTGGACTCGGAATGGAGCCAAAGAAAACAGTTGTTACTGGAATCGAGATGTTCCACAAACAATTTGATTCAGCTGAAGCTGGTATGAACGTTGGATTGCTTCTTAGAGGTATTGAAAAAGATCAAATAGAAAGAGGACAAGTTCTCTGCAAACCAGGAACAGTAAAAGCTCACACAAAATTTGAAGCTGAAGTATATGTATTGAAAAAAGAAGAAGGTGGAAGACATACACCATTCATGACAGGATATAGACCACAATTCTTTTTGAGAACTACTGATGTAACAGGAACTGCTACATTAAAATCAGGTGTTGAAATGATTATGCCTGGTGATAATGCTAAGATTGATGTTGAATTGATCTACCCAGTTGCTATGGAAGAAGGATTGAGATTTGCAATTAGAGAAGGTGGAAGAACAGTTTGAGCTGGAGTTGTAACTAAGATCTTATAATATTTTTTATACTTTATTGCTCCGCCCCGCAAATACTGCGGGGTGGAGAGTTAAATTGTAAGAAAATTGTTTTACTATATATACCCTTATTAGTATGGCTGACAAAAAAACTCAACAAAGTAAATTGAGAATCAAATTGAAGAGTTATGATATAAAGATGTTGGAATCATCTGTAGGTAAAGTTGTTGGACTTCTTATTAAGTCTGGAGCAACTATAAAATGACCTATACCGCTTCCTAAACAAAGAAAGATGTATACTGTCTTGAAATCCAACTTTAAATTCAAAAAATCTAGAGAACAATTCGAAAGAATTACATATTCTA
>JAEHHG010000095.1 GCA_019248075.1 Candidatus Gracilibacteria bacterium S5_H10
TCCTGAAAAAACGATATTTACGACACTTCCTATCGATTTCAACAATGACGGAACAAAAGACCTTTTGGTAGTCTATACGGACGGTGTAGTAAAATTAATAAAAAATTATTGAGGAACACAACCATACAAAGATCTCCAAGAGCTTATGATTATTGCAGAGCCGATCAAAGATATCAAGATAGGTGATGTCGATGGAAACGGATACGAAGATATTTTTATCATAAGCAACAGCGACAAAGGAATCGTGTATCTTAACAATAAATGAATATTTGCCGTAGACGGAAAAAATATTTGTCTAAACGTCAATACCGAGCCAGGAACGATGACAGCAAATCCTGAAGATTTCTCTCAGATCAAACAATTGTTTATCGAAGATATGGATAGAGATGGAACATTGGATATTGTAAGTAATGATGAATTTGGTGATATAAAGATATTTTACGGTGGAGGAAATGCAAATGGTGCAAACTATATTTCTTCGATCACCGGAACTTGTGATACAAACCGATACACAAGACAAAAAAATAATTACAAAGTCATCAAGCGTTTTGGTCTAAAGGTAAACAGCAGCCGATACGTCCAAGACAAGAGTCTCATCCATCGAAAGTGATTAGAAGTCCCTCAAGAAGGAACACAAGAAGAAATTGATGAAGAAACTCCTGCAAGCACTCCTGGACTCACAGAAGATATGTCTAAAGCAGAAATGGATGCCTTCAAAGAAGATACAATAAGCAGCATCAAAGATTTAGTCAACAATACCGATACGTATATTGAGGAATGAAACACACAACTATCGTTTACAGACAATCCGCTCTCTACTGCTCCTATGTACGAAGCATTAGCAGCAGAAGAGATATATTATCTCCCTATCA
>JAEHHG010000013.1 GCA_019248075.1 Candidatus Gracilibacteria bacterium S5_H10
ATTCAAGCTTTTTGCCATTGCTAATATATTCAAGTTCTTGAAACATAATATGATTTGAAAGTTCAGTTGTTAGTTTGTTATTACATAATGCATATAGATCTTGTTTTGCTTCATGATATTTTTTAAGTTTGTTTTTAAAATCTTCTGCCGATTCTTCAGTTAGATAATCTGGCGCTTTGTGTTGACTAAGTTCAATATTTAGGTATTGCATAGATTGTTTAACAGCTTCTACTTCTGGCGCTTTGTCAAGTAAGCAAGATTTCAGAAATTCTTCAAAGTCTAAATGTGATTGCATAAATGCATTATAAACAATTGGATGTCTTGGTTCAAAACCATGTCCATCAACAAATTGACCATCAAGTAGGATTGTTTTCATTATTTCAGTTATATTAATTTGCATTGTTTTCCTTTATTTCTTTTAAATATTGTTCATATGTCATATAGTTATCCCAGGTTTCTCGTCTTCTTGGTTCCCAGTTGTTTTCATCTGTCCATGAAGTTTGACCGTTGAAATATGTCATGCATTTTCCGTTTTCGTCAAATTTGTAGAAGTATCTAAAAATATATAGTCCATCAGCGTGTGTATTGTGCCATACGACAACTTTGTCATCTGTTTTCATTGTTGTTCCTTATTTGATTCATATATAGTTCTAAGTCATAAGCTATCTCTTCTAGTATAGCCGTTGAGTCTTCGTCTACATACTTGCATTCTTCTATGGCTCTTTCAGATGCATAAGTGAAGTCTGCATAGAACAAAATAAGACCTTCATTTGATTTAGATTCTGACATATCTAGTAAGATCTTACCAGATGTTTCTATCCATAAATTACAGTCATAAACCTCTGTTTGAAGTGAAAGTATCTGTGCGCTTTGGTATTTTGGTGTTGATGCAAATAAAGCGCCAGATAGTAGTATTATTGATAATAAGTGTTTCATTTTAATCCTTTAGAATTCGAATCCGCCTGAAGTATCTTTCGACATAGATTCATAAGTTGTTTTAACATAGTGTTTCCTTAGTTCACAAGTGAAGAATATTGAGCAATTAATACATGAATTGTTTATTCTTTGACTACAAGCTTTTAGCTTATCTAGCGCCAGATTATGTGCTATTTCATATTTGTCTTGTTGATTATCCATTCTGGATTTCCTCCGTACAGAAGATAGTGTTCTAATAAGAATTCATACTTTGTAATAAATTTATATTCATATCTATATAATATAAAATCATTTACTTCGCATATTAGATCATATTTGCTTTTTGGACCATTAAAATAATAATTTCCATCGTCCATATAGTCACAACTTTCATGATCTGAAAAATCATATTTTAGATCTTCTGCTATTTTAACAATAGAAACAATATCACCTACTGCATTAATATATTTTTTCCCTACTTCAATTCTCATTTGTATTTCCTTAATAATTCTTTTTGTATTTTGAATACTTTTCTAATTATCCATTCTTTTTCTTTAGATTCTATACCTTTATACTTCTTTAGCGCCAGATAGGGTGTTTTGTATCTGTCTAGAAGATTATTGTATATGGCTTCACATGAACGGATTGAATATGGTGAAATATCTTGTTCTTTTAGAAAGTCTTCCCAGTAGTATAGAACTGTTCCACATGGTCCTACAGTAGCTCCGTTATCACGATGATCTACATAGTAATCAAACGATGATTCTGTGAATGCTAAGGCTAAAAATAGATACACATCCTCTGGTGCTTTACTCTGCAATCCGATGTATATCCTTTACAATAGAATCAACATGCTTGTATTCAGATAACTTATTTTTAAGCCTAAGATTTTCTTTGATGAGATAGTCTATTGAGAAGTTTGTAATCTCTTGAGATTTTTCAAGCTCTTTGCTTACTGATATAGCTACTTGCATTGCTTCTAGCTTCTGCTGTTCTTGTTTGGCTGTTTTATATGTTGAGTTAAAATACATTCCTGATGTTATTATTAGAGTGTATATTAAACCAACTGGTAATAAATCTTTCATATTAAATCCTTTTTAGTTGATGAATTCAAACTTGTTTGAATCAAGATTTTCAAATTCAAATCCATCAATTTTTAGTCCTAGTTTGTTTTTTACAACAACTGAGTAAACATTAGCTTGTATTCTTGAAATAAGAATCTCTCTTCCGTTTAACATAAATATTCTAACAGCTATATAATTAGAATAATCTTTTATTCTTGCATCAGTTAATATTTGTTTAGATTGAGCTCTTAAATCATTAAGGTTTGATTCTTTTTGATAAAGTGTTTTATACATTTATTTAAACCAAGATGGTTTTGAGTTTAGGAATGGTTCACAATATTTCCAACTTCCTGTATTATCTTTAAATGAGCATCCGTCTAGAGAATGAAATTCTGCTAATCTTGCGTTATTTGTTACCTTATTATTTGTAAACCAACAAAGTTCACCTGCTTGCGGTTCCCACTTAATCATTTCATTAAGTCTTAATACTATTCCTGAATTATCAAAATAATATCTTTCACAATTAATATTATTAATTCTCAAAGCTTTGTTATTATTTGAATTAATATATCTAACAAAATCGTCTACTTTAAACTTTGGTTTTTCTTCTTTTTTGTATTTTTTAATTAATTCTATATTCATAAGTTATCCTCTTGCGTTGATTAAATCATCTAATTCTTCAGCTGTTAAAAAATCTGCATTACCAGATTCAATATCACTGATTCGTTTTTGAATTTCATCCTCTCTGGCGCTTAGAAGAGTTAGTGTTTTTCTCATACCAAGTTTATTTCCATCTCTCCAGATTCTAGATTGTTTAGAATTTAAATAGTTAGATACTATATATTTTTTATCATTCATATAAATTCTTACTTTTAGTCTTTTGTTCATAAATTTATTCCTTGTATATTTTACTCATCATCAAATAGTTCTAATGGTTCTCTATTATAAATAGAATCAACATCTGCAATATCTAATAATAGTGTTACCTCTTCATTTTCATCAAAATAATCACATGGCTCATCTTCTCTATAAGAAAACAACATTTCATTATTATCTCTATCAATATTAAATTGACATTTTCTTCTATATTCAGCATAATGAATTTTAGAAACTGTTTTCTTAACATAATCAAAAATTAAATCACCTGCCCTAACATTATATGCTTTTACTGTAAACAGTTGCTTATTTTTAACATCTTTTCTTTCTAACTGAATAAGTGTTTTAATTTTTTCAAGAACTTCACTTTCAAATTCTTTTGGTAGTAATTTTAATCTATTATATATATCTAACATTAATAAATCTGTTGCTTTCATAAATTATTCCTTGTATATATTTAATAAACAGATATGTTGCAGTCAGGGACCGACTCCTTGTGCTTGTATCTGTTTATTAAAAATAATTGTTTCATGTGGTAGACTTGCACTACCTTTCTGATAAACCAGACATCCTATGGAATAGTACATATAAAATTGGAAGCGCCAGCAAGATTCGAACTTGCGACCTCTATAAAATTAAATGAAATTAATCATTTTTATCAGTGGCTCTACCCCTGAGCTATGGCGCCGTATATGAAAAACTAAACAAGCTATGTAATATTCAAAGCACTATTTGGCTTGTTTAGTTTATTTGTGTGCAAAGACAGAATCGAACTGTCACCTAGACGCATAAAAGCGCCTATAATCATACCATTAGAAATTTGATTTGCACACATTTAACAAAGCGCCAGACAAGTAGAAAATGGAAGATAAACTACCTCTTCTGGCGCTTTGAAAGTTACACTGCATGTCTATTTATATACCGCCGCCTTGATGTGTGGTTTGCGGTAGTGATAATTCACTAAAGAGCAGTACAGTGACGGTCGTACTTTCAGACTTCCACTTTACAGTTAATGTGTAGCTGACAGAGTTGCCCTCTGCTCAGGTATGTACTGCTCATTACTAAATTATTAAGCGCCAGATAAAGTGCTCTTCAATATCTGGCGCTAGGAATCGATTGCATCTATATTCGTTTAGTCATCCTCGTTTTAATCCTACCATTCAGGCTTGCGAGCTACACAGGGTCAATGGTTCTATGCTTTCACCCAGTTGTTATTATTAATCTTTTAGTGACTTTAAGAAATTAATTTTTTCTTCAAATTCTTTAATTTTTTCATCAATTTTTTTCTCTATATTAAAATCTTTTATTATAAATAGAATAAATGTTGCAATTCTATTAAAATCTGATGAGCATATTATATTATTTAAATATTTATCTCCAGATATAATATCTATTGTTGAATTTAGATCACGATTTGAAAAAGAGTTTTTAATTGTCATATGTAGATTTTTAAATACAAAATCTGTATTTCTAAGAAGATGAGTTTTCTTATTAATGTAATCAACTATTTCTTCTCTTGGAGTTGATAAAACTTTTTGTTTCTCTTCTTCAAATAAACAATGAAATGATGCAGACCAAGTGTTAAAATTACTTAAGCTACTAGAGTTAATGATTGTGTACATGATAAAGTCTTTGTGTCTGTATAAATACCTAGTATGTCTTCAACTCTTGCACATTCGGTATCAGTTGTTTCAATAATAAGTTTTGAAGGCAAATGATAAAATGTAATAGTTCCTTGAATTGCATAAGCTTCAAGTGGATTACCATAAGATATTAATATTTGAACCCATTCGTTAAAATTAGGCTCTATATATGACGAACCGTATTTTGCTTGAAGAAAGTATTCCAAAGCGTTTTCATTAAGTTCTACATGAGCTATGACATCATTATGTGGTAACATTATTCTATTCCTTTTTCAGAAAGTTTATCAAGAAGTTCATGAATTTTTGTTTCAGATAATCTAAGCTTTACTCTTGTTTGATTGCATCCGTTGAATATTTCAATACAGTTGTCAATATCTGTGTATCCAAATTCCTTACCAAATTCACCTGGAGTAAAGTATTCAAAGCCTACAAGTGCGTCTTCTAGGATTGCTCTTAATTCAAATAGAAGTTCATTTTCTTGAAGCTCTGAAGCTTTAGATTGTGAGAACTTATTATGAACATCATTAATAGTTGTTTTTCTGTTTGAAAATATTCTTGGAGCTGCACCGTTAGCTGAGGTTCTAGTATAAGGTCCTGAGTCTATATAGATTTCACTATTATAAGCGCCAGAATGTGGATGTTTGTAAGTGTTTTCATAAATGCATCCTTGTTTAAGACCTAACCCTTCTGCTAAATATCTGGCGCTTTGAGAATATTCAAATGTTTCATTGTTGATAGTAACAGAATATTTAGGAAACAATATGTGAAAGATCGATGAGTGTCCATCTGTTGATAAACTCTTACCTATACCTATAAATTGAGAAGAAATTGTTATTCCTTCAAATGTTGTTTGTGTCATTAGTTATTCCTTTAGTTCTACTGGCTCATCTTGCCATGTAAGTTCTTTACCAATAAGTTTTTCTATTGTTCCTTTTGGAACTTGAAACATCATATTATCTGAGTATCTTCCTTTGAAAATCCAAGTTCCGTTAAGTGTTTCACCTTCTAATTTTCTAGTTAATGGAGTATATGAAATATATTCTATACCTTTACTGTTTACTGCTAAAAATGTCATTGATTATTCCTTTATTGTTAACATATTTATAAAATTAATAAAATTCTCTTTTAAGTCAGGATGAACAAATATTCCTTTTGATTTTGAGAATTTTACATCTGGAACAAGAATATTTCTTTTTCTTTTGCCTAGTTTGTTACCATCTTTTTTTCCAGTTGGATATTTTAATTTTAAAACATTTTCATCTTCAAATACTTGAAATCCATATACTTGTCCAACATAGTTCATTTTATTATTCCTTTGTTAACATTAGAAGACACAATGTAAGCGCCAGGAGTTGTGTGTGTTGTATAACTCAAAGCAATGTGCTTTATAATGTTAACTTTCGTTTTTGATTTTTCTACCTAGCTGGTAGGATTATGCAAAAAATCTCCACCGACCGCTCTCGAAAATTTTCACTTCCGCTGCGCTACAGTGAAGAATTTTCTCGTTTGCCGTTGCGATTTTTTGAAGGGTCATGAGTTTTTGTTGTTTGGTTTTTCCACAATCTTAGATTGCTCTTCAGATTTTTTGTTTCCAACTTTTATATGTGTTGATTCTTTTAATCCAAGCATATATTTAACTGTTGATATATAGTCGTCTGGAATATAAGTATTCATATCTTCTGTGTATAATTTCCAAACTTGTTGACATAACCATTGAGATTCCCTTTCGTTTTTATCATACTTAGGTAAAACTATAAATGGATTAACCATATGTTTACCTTCAACTTTAGCTATAAAGTTTAAGTCTTTAAGTTGTTTAATTGTTTTTGAAATTCTTGATTGATCAGATGTAATATCTTTAGCTATATCTTTCCAAGAAGCTTTAACAATATTATATCCATCACAATTTTGCAATATTGCAAAAAACATTAACTGTTCAGTTTTATTAAGTTCAGTTATTCTTGTAAAATCATTCATATAAATCATTGTTCTATCCTTGCTATTAACTGGAAACATTGAAACTTGTGAAATATTATTCTCAACTTGTATTGATTGAATTTCTCCAGTTTCACTCTGTATAATGTTAGCTTTATTAGAAATATTGTATAATTTTCTCATAAAAACTCCTGTAGGTATTTATAAGTTTAAACTCTCACCTCTAAACTTGGTATGATTATACCAAGTTTTTAATAAATATCTACTGAAACTTGGTATATTTATACCAAGTTGAAATTTCCAATAAATCCCATAAAATAGAATCAAAATTAACATCTTAATGTAAAACGTATATATAGGTGTTTAAACATAAAATGTACACCATAATTCACATAAATATTAAAATGTGAACTGTGTAGTACATTTAAAATTGAACAAAACCTCTATAAAATGGTTATTAATTGAAGTTCTTCAAAGATAGGTCTATTAAATATATTTATATATAATACCTATTAAATTATTTTAAATGAATTTCTATCTAAATGTATATAGCAATGATTTTTATCATCATCTATTTCTATTTTGTATTCATATCTTTTTAAATAACCTGATACTCCACTTATTTTTCCAGTCATTTCAATGTTTTTAAATTTAAATTTTACATTCAATCCTAAATATTTATCTGCTACATAATCTATTCCAGTTTTTTTGTTCACTTGTTTTCCTTTAAATATAAATCCAATCATCACCTTCGTAGCTTTTGTGACGGCAAACGACAAATTTCTTTTCCGAAGGCGCTAGCCGTAGGAAAAAAATTTGGAGAGCGGTCGGCAAAAAAAGCTACGCTACTATACAGTCAGTATAAAAAAATCAAACAGTTAAGTGTTCTCAATATCTGGCGCTAATAAGAGTAATGATGCATCATATAGAGCTTTTTTATGGCTTCTGTGAGCTTTCATTGTTTTAGCGTGTGTTTCTTTGTTGTAGTATTGTTTTGAGCCTCCACGGGCTTCTCTGGCTTGTAGATTAGCCTTGTGTTTCTCTGGATCAATAATAAACTGAATAAGTCTTCTAGATACACCAAATTGAGTAGCTAGTTTTCTCTGTGAAGTATCTGTGGTTTCATATAGATGTCTTATAAGCTCTTTTTGCTCTTGATTGAGCTTTACTCTCTTATCGTGTTCTTTTGGAACTAGAAGCTTATCTGATTCAAATTTATATGGCATATTAGATTCCTCTATCTGGCGCTTTGAGAAGTAAATTAGTATTACCTCTAAAAGAAGCAGAGCTACAAAAAGAGCCAGAATCTGACTCTTTTAATTATTTAGAAGCTTTAGTTTTTGGAGCTTCAACTGATAGTTCGAATGGAACTGTAACTTTACCAGATAAGTCATATCTGATAACTGATTCAACTCTTGATGACCACATGAATGATTTTAATGCAGCTTCATCAGCAAATTCCATTAATGTACCTTCTACATTACATACAATTTTTGGTGTTTTTGGTTTTTTAACTTTTGGTTTTCCGTTCTCGTTTATTAATTCTAAAATTGCGTCTTGTAATTCATTATTCATTGTAAATTCCTTTGTTTTATTATAATTAGTTTTAACTACTTCAGTAGCGCCAGTTATTGGTTGTAAATATTCAAGTTTCCAGTTACTATTTGCAAGTGTATAAGATAAATCATCAAGTGCATCATCATTAAGTTTTGATTTGATTCCGTTTTGTGGAACGAATGAAATGTCTGGTTGTGATGCATAATCAACACCTAAATAACATGGTGATTGTTTTTCTGGAACATATTCATCAAATGGATTTTGTCCAAATAAATTATCAACATTTTGTTCATGTTGTTCTTCGCTTAATAGTTTTTCGAAATATACAATAACATCATATAAATCTTCATAGTATTGGAAATGTTTTTCTCCACCAATATCTGGCGCTTCAGTGACATGATATTTTTCTAACCATTCATCAATTAAGTCATGACATTGATCATAACCTGATTCCCTAAGTTGAGTTCCAGCGCCACGCTCAGATGGATTGAAACGGTTATCACTGTCTTCAAGAATAGATTTCAAGTTTGAAATTAATTCATCAATGTCATCTTGAGTTGGAATTATTTTTCCAATTGTTTCATCAAAATCAACTTTTTTCCAAGTTTCTTTATCAGTGTGTTCTACCCAGTGAGTAGAAAGAAATTTTTCAATACCTTCATTTTTTTCAAATTTTTTAATAAATTTACCTTTATTTAATTCAGTAAATTTTACAACTATTCCTTTGTCAAAACTATTTTTTATACATTCAAAATACATTGGATAAGTAAATTCTTCTATTTGTTCGATATATAACATATCATATTTAGTTTTGTTTAACTCCATTAGTTTAGATGGTAGTATTGTAAACTTATGCCTAATGTGATAATAATTATTTTTTGAATAATAAACTGGTAATCCAGCTTTAAATCTTGCATCCCAGTAGTCTAAATCATCAACCTCTGGCGCTTTTGAGAAGTCATAAGGTTTCCATGTATGAGAATCATTATGATTCATCCATGAATTATATTCATAACCTGGTTGATCTCTAGATTCTCCTTGTATTATTACTATTCCAGAAGTTAATGAATTAAACTTAACAACTCTTCCCTTATTTGTTGATTCCATAAATAATGGATAGGTAAATTCTTCAATAATCGTACTATTGCAGTCACATAGTTCAAAATCATCTTTATAGAAATATGAATGCCATAACGATCCATCCTTTGTTAATTCTGGAAGGTTTCTTTCAAAAATACCATTTCTATAGCATGAAAAATCTAATCTAGATTTTCTTCTTATGTAAAAATTTTTAACTTCCCATTCTTTAGTTGTAGCAAATTGATCTATTTCTAAATCTGTAAGTTTCATGATTCTCCTTTCTTAAAATTCTACGACTCCTTCATTAAGAAGTCTGCATAGTTTTTCTGCATTTTCTTTTGACATATATATTGTGTTTATTGATTTAATATATACAATATGTGATTTTTTATACATATTTTCTTTTTTGATATATGTTATATAATATTTTTTTTGATCTACATTATTCCAGTCAGATATAAAACCATCGTTGTTTTCTGATAGCCATTTCAGTTGTCTTGCATATGAACGAATTGCTTTAGATGCATTGATTGCTTCTTCTTCTGTTTCGTATTCAACTCCAGCTTCTGTGTATTTTTCGTTTTTAATATTAGTTTTATATGGATTATCAACTAATGAAACATTCCATTCACCTGATGATGGAGTCCATTTGTCTTGTTTTGGTTCATCAAGATTGATTGTTAAAGTTTTATTGCTTTGTAGCTGTTTAAACTGTTGTTGTGTTAAAATTATTGTGTACATTATTGTTTCCTATTTATGATGTAATTAAGTTTCTCTATCTGGCGCTCAGTGAGATTATCTTCTTCATCTTCTAGAAATTCTCTTAATAAATCAAGTGTTGATTTTTGTTTGATTGCAGATGCTTTAGATGATACTGGTTGTTCCCAGATAAGGTTTCTTATAACTTTTGGTACAACAATAGGGTTTTTAACTTTAATGTTGTTGTCTTCAAGGATTTGTTTATCAGATTGAGTAGAAATAACTTGCTTATGAGCAAATTCGTCTTTGATTTTGGTTACAAGGTTTTCTGGAAGATTATACTTCTCCATGTAGTCAAAATCCTTAGCGCCAGATTTTAGGTCATCATACATTTGATCAATAAATTCATCTGAAGTGTGTTGAAATATATATGGTGCTTTATAACGAATCTGGAAGGTATCAGTGATGTTTCTGTCTCTTCCTATCTCTAAGATGCCTGGATTGAAATTATAGCCGTACAGAAGCTCTGAGCTTGTCGAAATGTATAGCCCACCTATATAGATTCTACCAGCTTCTGATTTATCAAGAATTTGACCGTATCTGTCGTTTTGAGCTATAACTGTAAAGTCTCGTTTTTCAAGATAAATATTATGCATAATTAAATCAAAATCATATGAGTTTTTAGTGATTATAACTGATACACCTTTTTGAAGGTTTTTACCATGCTGTAGCTGTCTACAAGTGATTTTAAGTACATCAGTGCCATATTCATGAGAATAAGAGATTTGAGGCTCCCAGAGCTCTCCTAGACCATAGTTAGCAATACTAACTTTAAATCCTAAACGAGTAAGAACTAATAGTGCAATCTTATAGCCTTCTCCGAAGCCTCCAATAGCGCCAGTGTCATCAGTTTTTGTTCCACCACCAAGTAGAAGTGTTTGTCTTTGCAGAACAGAAAAATTGTTATCAATAATTAAGCATCCTTTAGATGATTTTATTGCTGAACCTGCTTCTGGTTCTTGATTTCTCTGGTCTATCCAGTTTTGGATAAACTCACGGATAGCATCCTGTTCTGTCCAGTTTTTAACATAATCTGGTGATATTGTTAAAGTAAATGTTTTATCCATGAGCTTATTCCTTATTTATTTTTATTTATCTTTATCTTTTACTAAAAGTTGTTTCATTCTAAAAGATAGATCGTATACATCACATTCCCAAGTTTTGCATATTCTTAATATGAAATTTACAAATGTGTCTCTTATTTCTGATTTATCATGTACAATTAGAAATATAAACATTGTTTTTAGTATCCATATCAATATTGCATACAATGTAAGAATTAATTGTATTATAAAAGTTATCATGCTAATTTCTTAGAATGATAGTTTTTTTTGAAATGAAATTTCTTTGGCTTGTTCTAAACTTAATTTACCTTTTTTGATAAAGTATTGGTGAATTAAAGTGTTTACAAGTCTTGCACCTAGAGTGTTTTGTTCATAAGTAGCTTCGATGAAACTAGAAATCTTTTCAATAACTTGTTCTTTATCAACACCATCGTGAAGATTGATATAGTGCTCAAGTAATGTAGAATTTCTTAAGATGTATAGCAATTGATCAAGTGTAAGTTTTTCAAGATTATAAACTAGCCCAACTCTACCGATGAATTCAGTTTTGATACCGAAGTCTCTAAGTCTGTCGATTGTAATATCTGGCTCTCCATTAAAAGCGCCAGCGAAGACAAATAGAACTTTATCAACTGAGATATCCATATATTTACCATAGTCTCCAGCAACTGAAGCTTTGTTTGATTCTAGAACCTTTAGGAATTCATTTTGAACACCGTTAGTTGTTTCATGAGCTAAACAGCTGTTATTATTGCCACTCACGAAAAGTTTATCCCACTCATCGACAAAGCAAATAGTTGGCTTGCCACCAGTGTTTCCTAGTGCAGACATTGCTTTAGTAAGTGAGTTTCCAGCTGTTCCCTCTTTAGTTAATTGAGCAGCATTAATTTCAACAAAGTTTAATCCATTCTCTTGTGCAATAGCTGAGATGTTATGAGATTTTCCTGAACCTGATGGTCCAGTAACAACAAAGTGTGGTCTGATAATACAATCAGATGCTTTGAACATTTGCATGATTCTATTGATATCTGCTAAAGTTTCTTTTTGATGATCACTCATAACTGCATTTGGTTTCTCTTCTTCTAAAATTTTCATGTTATTTTCCTTTATATTTATTTCTTTTGCTTTATTAACTTTTTTAACATTAAAATTAGTTAGAAGATATTTGTTCATTGGTCCTTCTATTTCTATGTTATAAAGTTCTGCATCATCGCATGGTATTTGTTCTATGTCAATAATTCTATATGCTTTAAAGTATTCTTCTTCTGTTAAGCCTTCAAATAGTTTAGTATCTGTAACTTTAACATAGTCACCGATTGACACCTCTTCTGGCGCTTTGTGGAATGATTTTTGTTTATTATCAGTAGATGATATAAACCAATTGTTATCATCTCTTTCACATTGACAAGGAGTTGATTCACAATTACCACATTCTGGAAATCCTATCATGTTATTTTCTTTTTAAATTGTTAATGATTTAGATTTAATATCTTTCCAATTTTTTGATGCTGTTGCTTTCATTAGTTTGATATTTTCTCTTTTGTTTTCAATATCAAATCTAAATGATTGATTTATTGCAGATGCTGTTTTTGTAATTGCATTTGCTGTTTTAACATCTATGGACATATTTCTTAATCCTGTTAATGTATCAAGTAATATGACTCTAACATTTGATGAGTTTCTCATTTAATATTTTCCTTTTATATAATTGTGCATCTTCTAGTGTTTTAAAACTTTTACTTATTGTAGTTTTAATTTTATTTTTTTCTTTTACATATATGAATACATATGAAATTCTTCCTCTATATTCGTCTATTCTTATGTATTTTTCTACAGTCTTACGGCTAACTTTTAAATCCTTAATATTGTTTCTAATTTTTATATTATCATCGTAATCAATTTGATTCATTCTTATTTTAATATATTTAGATTTATTCGATGGAAATAGTTTTAGTCTAAGCTTTTTGGTTATCCATTCATCAATTGATAATCTTGCGCTTTTGTCTGTAATTTTTATATACGAACCATAATTGTTTGTACATATACAACATGGATATTCTCCAATATAATCATAAGCTATATTTTTAAATTCCAATATTTCTTTAGTAATTCTGTGTGAATTTCTTTTCGTTCCAATATTATCAGTGTTGCATAGTTTACACATTTGTTAATCCTTTATTGTTATTAAAGTCATTCCTTCTATGTCTGTAGCTATTCCTGCATTTATTGCTCTTGTTGCTGCTTCTATTGCTTTTACTTCAACATCATATGAGTTTATAATTTGGTGCATTAATTTACTAGATGCTAATGCCTCATCAATAGATATTTTTCCGTTTTTTAATGCTGCAAACTGTTCATATATTGCTCTTCTGCATTCTGCTAATGTTACATTTTGCATATTATTATCTTGCATATAAATCCTTTTCATATTGTGATAGTAATGTGCTTCTTACATATGGATATCTAGATATAAATTTCCTAGATTTCTTCTTGTAATCATTTGGAAACATTTCATCTCTTTTTGCTCTTATGAATTTTACATAATCTTGAAGCTTCCAAGGTTTTAATATTGAAAATGTTATATTCTCAATATATTCTGATTTTATGCTTCCGATAACAGGTATAGATTTTGCTTTACCTTCTACTTGGTAAAAATATTTCAATAAAGTTTTAGCTTCATTTGTTAGTGAATGTTTTGGAAATATAATTCTATCAACTGATGCTGGGTACTCTTCTGAATCATATGAGTCTTGAATGCATAATTTTTTTAATGCATTATTGAATTGTTCATTTGTTATCATTTGTTTATATTTCTTTTTATACTTAGTTTATATTCGCATGCTGCAATTATTGCTTCCAATTCTGAATTAAAAGGTTGAAAATCTTTAAAGCTACCATCAAATATTATACAATAGCTATAACCTTTACCTTTTCCATCATAAGTTGTATCAAAATCAGAATCATAAGCTATTCCTGAATGAACTCTATAATAATCATCATCTATAAGCCATTCCTTGCATAATCTAATAAGATTATCTGCATCAATTAAATACTGTTGATCTGATGATCTTTCATAAACTATATCATTTATTCTTGCATTTATCATCCAGTCTATAGCATTGCCTATTACTTGCCAAGCTTTAAATCCAAGAACTTCTGATAATAGTTCATGAGAAAATAAATCTTTATTTCTAATATAATTTTGTTGCATTTTTTGATTCCTCCAGTAAGAATTGTTTAATATTTTTATCTATATCTCTTCTTGTTTGTCTAAGATGTTTGATTAGATATTTCTTGATTGCTGAGATTGTTTTAAAACCTTTAGTTCCATCTATTGTTTCAAATAATGAGTCTGTACCAAGATTTGTATTATTTGATATATAAAAGTATTCATTGTTATTATCTGCAGTGTCTACATAGATTATTGCTAAGTAATCACCTATCCATAATAATGGTAAATTTTTATAATGCGTAAAATGTTCATTGTAGTCTTTGATTGTTTCTATCATTTGTTTATTCCTTACCATATATAATTTTTATAAAATAATTCTCTGTTTTCATTGAGTCTTTTAATATCGTTTCTGTTTAATAAAAGTAATAATGATTTTATAGATTTAAAACATTTATTTAATTCTTTTATTGGTATAGCTCTGCACATTGTGTGTCTTGCTATGAATTCTGGACTAATACATATATTCCATTTTCCTGTTGAGTTTTTATATATAAATATATAATCCCTATTGATAAGTCTGTTTTTAATTGATACTATCATTTTATTATCCTTTTGAGATTAGATATTTATTCTCTCTTATTATTTTAATGTGTTTCTCTATCTGGCGCTTTGAAGAACTAGATACATGTCTTGATTTGAAAGCTTTTTTTATAGCTGTTTTTGAGTTAGCTATAGCTTTTAATTCTTTCTTATATGGATTTGATTGATATATTTTTGAATTGTATTCTGATGTTTTATGAAGCTCTAGAACACATTTGTTTTTGATGTTTATAAGTATAAGTTCGATTTCTCTTCTTGGATACTTTTTCATATTGTTTGTTAAACAAATTATGTCTGAATATATTTCTGCTCTTCCCATTGTTTATGCCTCTTCGTATTCTTTAGCTATAAGGTCTAATAATGCAAGTTTTAGTTCTATCTTACCATGAGATGTTTTAGAGTTGATATAATCTACAAAGTTAGATAATGCATTGCATATAGTTATTGCTCTAATCATATCCATACCAGATCTATATGCGAATACTTCTTTGATAATATATGGTTCTATTTCTTTAATTAATTGATTCTTACCCCATGAGTTTTTAGTGTCTATTGTTTCTATGATTTGTTTTAACATTGTTTATCCTTAGTTAAATGTATTTATATTTATATATTTATCTATTTTTATATAATAATTTCCATTTTCAATTTTATCTTCTATATTGTTTTTTAATAAATATATTACTTCTTCAAATATTGGCTCTATTGCAGCATAAACTTTATCTGTTAATCCAAATCTGTTTTTATAAAATTCTTCAATAAATTCATCAGTTTTATTTTCAGAAATACCTATAATATATTCTTGTGAGTTTTCATAAAATGGTAGAATTTTTTTATCCATTATTGTTAATCCAGAGTCTCCATCTGTATATATTGTAAATATCATTGTTTATCCTTAGTTAAATATTTTAAATAAATATTTGAGTAAAAATAAAAAAAAGGATACAGGCAGCCAGCCTTATATCATTTTACGGTATCCCAAAGTTTTGAAGTTTATAGCATAGATTCCTGCAGAAATCATTTAACTAGTATTGTTTATATATGCATCTTCTCATTGGTTTCGTTGCAGTAGGTATGGCATGCAATAAGCAAACCTATTCCTCAAAAGTAATCGAGTAACTTATAAAACCAGAACTCTGTGCTTAAAAAAGCGCCAGTGTTAGGTGTTTTAAATACTGGAAATACTAATTCTCTATATAACATATTATTGATTTCAATAAGTGCTTCAGTCATTACCTCAGCTATATTGCTATAATCTATCCATGACATATTAGTATCTCCTTTATAAATTAATTAAAGTAATCATCAAACCTTGGAGTATTCTGTTTGATTACATCTTTGTCTGCTACGCAGAAAATTTTATATCTTGTATCTGATTGATCAGCAAAGTGCTTAAATTCATTATCGCTGAATGCAACTGCTAATGCATAAAAATATCCATTATTTACAAAACATATAATCACTAAGTCGTCTGGTATTGTCGAAGGTAAAATGTCTTGTGATATTACTGGAGAGAATTCTTGTGCTCTTGCTGTAATTATTAATTCATTAATGAAATCGTTTTTGTTTTTACCTGGTTCTACATATAATCCCATTTTTTATCCTTTTATATTTTTATTACTTTTTGTATTGAATATGAATAATTTTCTGTTAAATTATTATCTTCTAATTCTTTTTTTTTATTTAAAATTTTAGAATAACTATCTGATGCAAAAATTATTGACATGCTATATGAGTTATAATATTGCTTTGCTATTACAAAAATGTATGTTCCGTTTTCTAACGATTCTTCATGTATTTCAGCTTCATATTTTGTTTCAAAAGATTTACCATCTGATGTTTCATATGTTGTTTTTGATGTTATCATCTGTTAATCCTTTAAATTTAGGTAATATATTTTGATAATCTACATTAAATTTCTGAAGTATTTTTTCATGTCTTGATATTACTGTTTGTCTTAGTGCATTTTTTTCTTGAACCATATAAAGCTTTCTAATGTATTGATGACATGTTTCAGGTTTGTTAACTCCTCCGAAAAACTCGTAGATGTCTATAGGGTTTTTATCAGTTAATGTATCAGCTACTAGGTTTCTAAGCTTGTGAACATAGGTTAGATACTGAGATGCGTTGTAGTAGTTATGTGGATCTGATTCAGTGAATAAATGCTTCCAGATTCTCTTATAATAGTATCCATTGTTTTTTCCTAGCTCGTGTTTCTTTTCAAACTGTTTAGCTTTCATTGCGAGTTCCTTATCTAAATTTTCTTTTTAAATATCCAAATTTTTCTTGAAATGTTTTTTTCTTTTTTGGTGGTTTTATTAATTTATTTATTACAAATTCTTTATATTCTTGCTTTTCTTTATATTCTTCATCTAATTGATAAGCTAAGTCATCTTGATATATCATTGGTTCAAATGATGATCTTGATATTCCAAAGAATATATTTTCGTTGTTAATTTGTTCAATATGAATTCCATCTTCTTGTGATGGTTTAAATATTGCTATTCCGCATCCTTCATCTCTGGCGCTTTGGAAGACTTTTTCAAATTCAGATGAATCAAATGATGGTGTTCCAACTATTATCATTCTTTGCTTAGCTATACGACTTCTTAATTCTTCATCAAACTCTTTTTTATCTTTAATCATTTCATAATTAAATTGCAATAATTCATCGTATGTTAGTCTATCTTCATTCATTGCGAGCTCCTTTTAGCTATGAAATCAGCTATGAATTGGTTTTCTTTATCAGTTAGAGGTCTTGATATAGATTGTTTAAGAAGTATATCTTTCTCTTCTTTTTTAACACGATAATACTCTTTATCAAGAAGTATTTTACATTTCTTGCATTCGTTGGCTTTTCCATCAGCTGAAGAGTAATGGTCATAGAAGCTATTGGCTGATTTTTCTTTACCACATACGATACAAGTTTTTTTAGTGATTATAACTTTTTGATATTTGTTTTTTGGGTTTATTATTGTTTCCAATGTTTATTCCTTTTAATTATTGTGCTCTTCTTGATGGCATGACCAACATAGTGATACTAAGTCTTGCATGTCTTCGTTAAAGAGTGTGTTGTATGCTATGTGGTGACAATGGAAGCTATTAAGGTAGATTGTCTTACCGCAGCTTTGACAGATGCCTTTGTCGATGTTGAATCTAGTTTCTCTCTTTAAGCGCCAGTTTGGAGATTCATTGATATATGTAAAGTATAAATTCTTATCGTTTGCTTGGCGCATATAGTAAGCTGTAATATCATCAATTGAATTGCTTGATAGTAGTATGCTTGTATAGTCTGGAGCTTCTGGTCTTGAGACTTTAGCTGGTTTTATAGGTTTTGAAGTGTCTTGATCATCCACTTCTTTAGCTGCTTGGATAAAGTCTTCTACTGTGAAGTTTTTAAATGGATCTTTTGATTTAGATTTAAGCTCATCAATGTCTCTTATTCTTGGAGCTGTGAACCAGATATAGGCTACTAAAGCTAGTATTGCGTATATAAGTTCCATTATTGATTCTCCATCCACCAGTTAGCATATGATTCTGCATCTTTGGCTTCTATAAGTTCTGATGGATATATAGTTTTATTGTCTCTTGAATCAAATATTATAATTGGCGCTTTTAAAGTTGGAACAGAATTAGAACTAAATATTTGATCAAGTAATATTTCTATATCAATTTCATTCATTGTTTTATCCTTGTAGTAGATCTAACTCTTTTTGTAATCTAATTTTCTTTTTTTCTATAGAGTATTGTTTGTTTTTCTTCAATGCATTGTTGTACCAGATGCTTAGTTTATCGCAAAATTCTCCTAAGTTTTCTTTTGTAACAAAGTATTTACTATTTATTGAATCATAAAAATATAATAAATCTTTAACAGATTCATCAAGTTCTTTTGTGATTTCATCATAGAAGTCATCACCAAACATTGAGTATCTATTAATATAAAATACAATTAATGGTACTTCAATTGGCTTACCTGAGTAGTTTGTTGGTGTTCCACTGTTGGTTTCAGAATAGTTATAAAGACGTATTGCTTGACCTAGATATACATCTAGAACTTTTTCACCTAATTGTGCTACCATGTTTTTGTTGTCAATCTTATTCCTAAGAATAAAATCTTTAAATAATGGAAGTCTCTTAGCAAATTCTTCTGCTTTTAGCATTCTGTTTAGCTCATCAATATATGGTTGATAATGCAATGTTTTCATAGTGTTTTTCCTTTAAAAATGTACCTGAGCTTATTGAAGTAAGCTTGAGGGTTTTTTGTGTTTTTTGAACATGAACAAGTTGAGGTTATTGGAAATTTGTTTTAAGCAAATTCTGCTAAAAATACATAATCATTATCTTCATAAGTTCTATCTATGTTTAGTTCCTTCATTTGTTGG
>JAEHHG010000096.1 GCA_019248075.1 Candidatus Gracilibacteria bacterium S5_H10
TGCCCACGCTGGTGAGCACAGCGGCATCGCTATTTCGGCAGTTGCTTGGAACGGTACTGAACCTGTTGCCCGAATTGATCCCGGTCGCGGTGGATGCCGTCATGACGATCATCTGGGCACTTGTCGACAATCTGCCGCTGCTGGTGGGTGCGGCGGTTCAGATGGTCACCGCACTGGTCAGCGGAATCGGACAGGCGCTGCCGCAACTGATCCCCGCAATCGTACAAGCAGTCGTGCTAATCGTCTCCTCGCTGCTGGGGAATATCGACCAAGTTATCGAAGCGGGCATGTCGATCCTGTTCGGACTGATAGAAGGAATCATTGGTGCCCTGCCTGCGTTGATCGAAGCAATTCCGCAACTGATTGTGACGATCTTCGAATGTCTGATCGAAAACTTGCCGCGGATCCTTTCTGCCGGTGTGCGGATGATCGGCGCATTGATCCAGGGGATCGTCGGCTCGATCCCGCAGCTGTCTTCGAATATGCCGAGGGTTGTTTCCTCGATCGTGAATGGCGTCTCCAAAGCGGTCGCTTCGGTTGTAAACATCGGAAAAAACATTGTGCAGGGGCTTTGGCAGGGCATCCAGTCCATGGGCCAGTGGATTCAGGACAAGATCGGGAACCTGCTTCGGAACGTGATCAATAGTGCAAAAAACGTGCTTGGAGTACATAGCGCATCGACGGTATTTGCCGACATCGGTGGAAACATGGGTCTCGGACTTGGGGTAGGCTTCGCCGACGCCATGCGGTTCGTGGAAGAGGACATCAAAAAGGCGATCCCGACCAAGTTTGATGGGCTGAATATCGACGTCTCTGCCGCCACTAGAACATCACCCGCTTCCAATGAACGTAACTCTGTGGCGC
>JAEHHG010000097.1 GCA_019248075.1 Candidatus Gracilibacteria bacterium S5_H10
TATCCGCGCCGCGATAGAGAACCTTTACGATCTCCAGCGTCTGCTTTTCCGAAACGGACATTTCATAGACTTTCTTCGCCGGGTCCACGACAAAACCATATCGATCACAAATCGATTTGACCGCTTCGCGAACATGCTTCACATCTACAATCGCCGTCTCGTTCAGTCCCAATATGATGTTTTCTGCCGCTGTTCCAACGTCTACCAGTTTGAAGTGCTGGTGAATCATGCCGATATGTAAATCGAATGCGTCTTTCGGAGAAGCGATGGTGACAGGTTTGCCGTTGATCGTGATTTCACCGCTGTCGGGGAAATAGATGCCCGCCAGCATATTCATGAGCGTGGTCTTTCCGCTGCCGTTTTCACCCCGCAGGAAACACAGAAGCTCTTTTGCGTCATGCGCAACATGAAGGCGGATGGAAAATCCATCATCATCATCACGCACAAGCTGCATGAGGTGCTTGAAATTTCCGATCGTGTTGCCGTTTTGCGCAAAGGGCATTATATCGGCGATGTGCCAACGTCCCAAACGGACGCGATGAAGCTGACAGAGATGATGGTTGGACGCGCGGTATCGTTGGATATCGAGCGAACCGAGCCTGTCAATCCCTCTCCGCGCTTGGTCGTCAGCAATCTGAACGTCTGCGACAAAGACGGTGTCAGCCGCCTTTGCAACGTGAACTTCACTGCATACAGTGGCGAGATTCTCGGTGTTGCGGGCATCTCCGGCAGCGGACAGAAAGAACTTCTGGAAGCCATCGCAGGCCTTCAGAACTGCCGCGATTGCAGCAGCATCGAGTTTATCTCCGAAAAAGGCGAGAAAAAGCAGCTCTCAGGAATGCATCCGCT
>JAEHHG010000098.1 GCA_019248075.1 Candidatus Gracilibacteria bacterium S5_H10
GCTGAAAGCATTCCTTTTGAAAGTTCTCTAAACACGATGTTCACTTGGTTAGATACCTGATATTATTCCAATACTCACTTCAAATATTGAGGAAATGATTTTGTTGGAATTATTTTTTGGCAAACAGGATTGGATTTGACTACACCACAAGAAATTATGATAAACAGCTGAACCGTCAACGAGAAAAAAATTGAGTGTAATCAACAACTTAGAGGAATTTATTATAATAACCAAAGATGACCAAGAATCTGGCCTTTAGATACAGGAAATCTTACTATTCTCAGCGGACAAGGATCAGGATACGAAAACCTTACAATGAACAATAGATATTTTACTGATTGTACTTGAGTAGTGTGATGAGGATATATTCCCCTTGCTAATGAAGTATATGGACAAATAGATCATAATCTCAGCGGTGAACTCTTTCAAATGTTTGCATGAATAAGCTATGATTTTGCTGCTAATACTATCAGCTGATCAATTGGCAATTATCTTTTTGATCATACATTAACAATCATAACCTGAGGAATCCATAGTGGATTTATGTTTGACACTAACGGTGGAATCGCTGAACTCAGCATGAATCTCCCATGGTGTTGAAGCTTTGATGTTGTCCCTACTATTCCTTCATATATCGATGAATGAAGTGCATGAACATTCATATGTCAGGGTAACAGCACAAGTGGATATATTTTATCTATCTGGTCAGGAGCTACTATGATTTATAGCGAAACTTCTTTCAATACTGGTAGCACACAAATATGGATTACTGGACAAGCGCTTCCTGCATGAAATTATTCTGGTGCTTGTTCAATCATTTGA
>JAEHHG010000099.1 GCA_019248075.1 Candidatus Gracilibacteria bacterium S5_H10
GAAGAAAATATCTCACCTTCCACGACGCGGTAAAGCAGGAAAATCGATAACGCAAACAGGATGCAGCGGGCGGCGCAACAGCGCCGCTCTTTTTTTGTTCTTCATATAACAGATGGAAATCATCAAATGATGTATCCGATACATCAAATAAATGTAAAATCACATTGATATATTTCCAGCAAAGCATTTCAATTATCAAGCCTATCTGATAATATGATAATTGTGGGAATTTTTGAGGGGGTTGTTTATGACGATTTTTAATGTCCTAACGTTGTTTGGCGGGCTCGCGCTGTTCCTTTATGGCATGCACTTGATGAGCACATCGCTGGAAAGCATGTCCGGCGGCGTGCTGGAACGCATGCTGGAGAAGTCGACCAGCAGCAAATATAAAGCGCTTTTACTCGGTGCAGTTGCCACCGCAATTATCCAAAGTTCTTCCGCAACCACCGTTATGGCCGTAGGGTTCGTCAATGGCGGTATCATGTCTCTCAATCAGGCGGTTGGCATCATCATGGGTGCCAACATCGGCACGACTGCTACGGCGTGGATATTGAGTTTGACCGGACTGCAGGGGAGTTCCCTGCTGGTTCAGCTGCTCAAGCCGACATCCTTTACGCCGGTACTCGCCGTGATCGGCGTGATTATGGCGATGTTCTCCAAAAAGCAAAAACAAAAGACAATCGGTTCTGTACTTTGCGGTTTTGCGGTGCTCATGTACGGCATGCACATGATGTCCAGCGCGGTCTCTCCGCTGGCCGATATGCCGGAATTTGTTAGCGTCATGACCAAGTTCAGCAATCCTGTTCTCGGCGTCCTGACCG
>JAEHHG010000100.1 GCA_019248075.1 Candidatus Gracilibacteria bacterium S5_H10
TTATTTTTTCCCATTCATCATTAGCTTCTTTGTAGTTCTCTGGTGGAATTATAAAGTTTGGATTAATCATATAAACATTTCGTTTGATACGAATAAGTATATTCATGTCAACAAGATTTTTATATGATTTAGCCATTCCTTTTTTTAAATATGAGTTCATAGCAAGAGCTTCAATTGTTGGAACTTGCACAACACTAGCTCTATATTTATCCTGAGATGTTGGATTGTTTACATTCCACTGATGTTGATCAATTAATATATTTTTCATATATTGAACTATTGCTACTTCAACTTTAGTTAGTTTGCTTATTACGTCTATTGCATCCATTGATTTGTATCCTTCGTTTGTTTTATATCTTCCGTTTCCAATTAAAATAAATGGAGGTTTTTTAACAATCGTACTAAAGCTTTTACCATGCTCTTCTTCATGACATGATAAACATAAGCATTCTAAATCTTCTTGTTTCTCTTCACCTATATTTTCATAAGTTAAATGATGAGCATGAAGATTAGTAGTGTTATCACATCTATTACATTTGAAGTTAGATAACCTTTTACATTCATCAGAGATAACTTTCCACTCTGGAGATTTTAGATATAAATCATATAGTTTATTTTTCATCTGGCGCTCCAGATACATTATTATAAATTTTTTGAATTGATTCTTTTTCGAATTGATCAATGTTAATATCATCTTCAAAAGTTAACATAGATTTAGGATTTGAATCCCAACATAATTGAAGTTGATGCAATTGATTGTTTTTAATCATATATGGCGCAACAATATATGGATTAATAATAAAG
>JAEHHG010000014.1 GCA_019248075.1 Candidatus Gracilibacteria bacterium S5_H10
CCGTACTGCTGATTCGCTTGGACGGCAGGTTTGGCTGACGTGATATACGCCATCTCCAGAAGATACGCAAAAGGTTGTGAAGACGTCTTTGTGAGCGGAAAAAAATGTCGGACTCAAGCAATTTGATCATACACCAGAAGCCATTGACTATGCAAGACAGCAATGAATGCTCGTCATCGCTGCAGAGATTACCAAAGATTCAATTCCGCTTGATACCCTCAAAAAAACCAAAGAATCCTGAATTGCCATCGTGTTTGGCAATGAGGTCGACGGAGTACTCGATTCTACCTTACAACTTGTGGATCACGTCGTTCATATTCCGATGCATGGTATCAAAGAATCTATGAATGTCGGACAAAGTTCTGCTATCTTTATGCGAGCCTGCAACCAATTTTCCAAATAACAAAAGAACTTGATATTTTCTATAATATATATATAGTATTAAAAAACAAAAAATACAAGAATATGGAAAACACAACCCAAAATTTAGACCCATCCGATCATCGTTTCGGAGTAAAGGACGAAGATGGCAGCCCTATGCCTGAAATCGTCAATGCTAATTCTGATTCGAATGAACATGATGTTGTTCCGGAAACAGAAAAAATAACTGTTAATGAAGATAAACCGTTTTTGAACCCGATTGAGCTTGAAGCAAAGACACGAGCAAAAATTGTGAAACTCTTCAAAAAAACCGGAGAAGAAATTTATTTGGATTGCCAAATCTTCCTTTGGAATAAACTGAGTGATCCAAACATTCATCCAAATGACTATTTGCATCTGGAAGATGAAGTAAACAGTTTTGTTTTCACCCATGTGATAACGACCTGTAAAGGTTTATTTCTTCTGACAAACTTAAACAAGAGTTTGGTTGGAGAAGATGAAACATTGGATGCTGTTGATGATGAGCTATTCGAATCTGCATTGGATGCAGTATTAGAATCAGGAAAGGAATTCAATGATGATGAAACCGATGATGCTGAATCCGATGCTGTTGAAAAATCAGGTGAACATGAAGTTGATATGAAAATGCCCGAAGATCTTGTTTCGGAATTTTGTGAGAAGTTCTCTTTGGAAGATATGAAAATCAAAGAAGCTTTTGCAATGTTCAAATCAGCTTGTTGTCAGCGAAGAAATGATGGGACATGTGACAAAAGGCATTACCTTGTTGGTCGTGGTAAGATCGTAGTTGAAAATCAGGAATATGAAGGAATACATATTTACCTCTATCCTGATATCCATTACGAACAGGCTGATGATCCAAAACATCAAATTACAGATCCTTTGTACCTGCAGTTCCAAAAGGAGAGAAAATTCTCTATAAGCAAGGGACGACGCCAGTATTATGTACTTGGATACATGAGGGAGTTTCGTAGGCTCCTTCGTCACATCCATTAAAAATTATTAAAAAAAGTATAAAAAACCCCGGATTTTTTCCGGGGTTTTTTGCTATATAGTTTTTTATGATTACTTGATTTCAAAGGTAGCTGTCATCTCGTCAAACTTTTGTACGAACTCATTAAATGTCTTTTCTGTAGCAGTATACGTTGCGATATATACGTTTTTGTCTTTGATGAGATAGACTTGTTCTCGTTGAAGTTCTGTTGATCATTGTGTTCATTTGTAGATAATTTTTTGCGCATCCATATTGTTTATGGAGATTGTTTCATTGCTTATCTCAGTAAATCCAGGAATAAGATTAACAAGTTCTGGTCTTGTTATTTCATAATATTCATCAAGGGTATATGCTTTATCTAAATCTTGTTTTATAATACCGACATTTTCTTTGAGCTCGTCATTTTCGCTAAGAGGAGTGAAAAACATTACAGAAGAACCATAGACGTTTTCTTCAAATGTCCAATCTCCAGGAAATTGCATAGCAAATCAATTTGTTTTGCTTTCGTATGTCTGTCGTGTCACTTCGCTTTGCTGATCACCGCTCATGCTACCATCCGTTGATGGAGTTATTCAGTTTTTTGTACATCCGAAAAGGAAGAGGAGTCCTAGTGCCAAAGTAAGAGAAAAAAATTTTTTCATATGTTTTTTTTTAGGAATAAAACAATAGAAGTATATACAATCATAAGTTTTTTTCAAATAGTATCAGAATTATTCAAAGACTGTTTTTTTTACTATGACAATGCTATTTTGTGAGTGTTTCCATCAGGAAACAATACGTCATTTGTTGAGATATCATAGAGTCTCGATGATAAATCCGCTGAGTGAAACAAGTTTTTTTAGCTCTGCTAATGTATAGATGTGATAAAATCTTTTAGCAATGGATTTTTTGTCCTTTCGAGGGATCATAATGCTATTCCATTCAGATTTTCCCAAAGACCAGATGTATTTTCGTACCGAAGCAAAAAAATCTTTTTGATATTTTTTGAGAAATCGCAGAGAAAATGATCGGTTCGTCATCATAAATTTTCCTTCGTATTGTAATATTCTGTAGATATTTTTGCTGACAAAAAATCTTTCTTTGCTCGTAGGAATATGTTGGAAACTCGCTGCTCCTATGACGAAGTCAAAGGATTCTTGTTTCAGTCACGATAAGTAATGGACGATATCATCACAGACAAAAGTTGCGGTAATATGCTTTGCTGCTGTCTTTCAGTTTATCTCTTTTTTTGCAAAATTAAGCAGTTTCTGAGAAATATCTACACCAGTATAGTTGATTTTTATTCCTTTGATTTCTTTGAGATACGCAAGTAATCTTCCGCTTCCGCAGCCAAATTCCAATATATTGATTGATTTTTTTGTACTAGCTTTGATTTCATTGATAAAAATATCTGCATCAGCCCGATGTTTATTCCTAGTCTGATAATATTTCTCTGCATGAGCGTCGTAAAAGTTTTTGAGATTTTCTTTGATATTCATCAACGAATTAGCTAACAATTAAAATAGCTATTTTCTGGTACGTGATTTTTTTGTTTTAGGTACATGTTCTAGTTTCTATTTTAGTTATTCAAATATGTTTTGTCCGACCATATGATTGGTCTCTTTGATTCCGTTGCGAGATTTGTTTATCAGATCATCGATAGTGAATGTGATTTCTTCTCATTCGATAAAAAGCTTTTTGAAATGCATAAAATATAGAAAGACGAGCATAGTCATCCTTACGTCGTTTTTACAGTATTTTTTGAATTCTTCTAATGCTTCAAGATCATTATTTTCCACATATTTTTTATACAAAACTTCTCATTCAGCTCAAGAACTAAGCGTTTTACTGACATTGACTAATGCTTCAGCTATTTTGTTCAACCCTAGTCTTTTTCCCGTCATTTCTCGTACAAAAAGGAAAAGATCAATACTTTTTTCATTGAGCTTTTTGATATCATCTTCATTGCCTTCAACATTGTATACGGAAACGATATTATCAAATGCGATACTATTGAATCCGACGATATATCAATCGAAGTCCAACATTTCTTGGACAAACTTTTGTAGTCCTGCTTGATCGATATATTCATACGTCATTTTATTTCCTTCGCTAGGATGCATTGCGTATGCAAGCAAAAACTTTGTCTCTTTGAGGTTTTCTATATTGGTATCTGTTTCAATATCGTATACCATGTAGTTCTTTCATCAGATAGTCGAATATTGTCCTGTATGAAATTCGTCCAAGAGTATTTGTTCAATGGATTTTTGTCAGGTTATTTTTTCTTTTTTGAGAATAAAATTTTTTACCAGACTTTGAAATTCCCTTTTTGTCTCCTCATTGAGAATGACTTGAATTTTCTGCTTTTCATCCATAAGAATATATTCATTATTAATATTTTGAAATCTAAACAAAAAATCTCCTCTATACATATAATAGATTTCATCTCCTTCTTTGAATATTTTTTTGAAAAGATCGCTTGCTACCATACAGCGTTCTTTTTTGAGAATACTGTAAAAATTACTAATGAAAGTATTTTGTACAGTTTTGAGCTCTTCAATAGTGAATCTTTTGTACATAACAAAAAAACAATTTTAAATTTTTAATTTACAATTTTTAAAACCTTCAATATGATTACATTTTTGAATTTAAAACTTCAAATTGCAAATTCCAAATTAATTCTGTTTCTTACTTCGTTCTTGATAATTTTGCCATGCTGTGAAATCTGAAGTTTTGATAGCAGTCAACGGATCGATTACAAAAGAATTTATAGTGTTTTGGTGTCAATCATCAAGCAGTAAATTGAGATTTTGTATCTTATATGGTGATCCATTCGAAAAAATATCTTTGAAATACCAGGGACCAAGAGTATTCGTTGATAATACATAATTAACGATAAAGTTGATTCATCAAAGCGAAATATCTACGAGAATGATTCAATTGTTGTCTGCGATATCGTTAGCTTTGATTCACATGTATTGTTGTATCTTTTCAAAAACCACTATTGCATTAGTCGTTCATTCATGTGTTTCACTTGGTAATTCATAATTTATGATCGCTTGAATAGTTTTTATTAGTGAATAATTATTGTCAGTGATTGCAGTATACGAGGTTTTTATAGCATTTTCTAGGGTTTTATTTGATATGATAATGTTTGCTATTCCGCCGTTTTCAAAAGTAAAATCATATTGAATAGCATCTTTTTTTATGCTCGCTGCCGTATTGGTACAGCTTGATATAGTGATGTTTTTTACAGTTTTTAACTCAGGACATAGATCAATACTTGCGCTTATCGGTGCATTTTCTTGTTCATAAAATACGAGATTTTTTGAAATATAACTATAAAGTTCTCCTATAGAAAAGTCTTGGATGTGCAAAAGATTTTTGATGACATCGTTGATTCAAGCTTTGTTTTGCAGTTCAATGCTTTTTACGAGCAACATATCATTTTTATATTCTAAGATAATATGCGATTTTATTGTTTCATTTTTGTCAGGGGAAAAGAATTTGAGATATCAAACAATATCAATGGTTGATTCAGAAATACTTTGTTTTTCTATAGTAAGATAAGAAATACTTTTTAACTTCACAGCAATTCTGTCAGCTATGCTTGTGAGCGTATTTGTTCATGTATTGATATCTGTTTGTGTGATGAGCGCTTTATTTTGTATCTCAGCAACAAGTCCAGAAAATCCAAGCATTGGCTCTCAGTCATTCAGCGTATGTATTGTTGCCAACAATGCAGAAATTTTACTTCATCACAAGTTTTGTGTAAAGACAGTCGATTGGTAAGATAAATTTTCAAGTGCAGGAGCTAAATATTTGTTATTGTATCGGTAGATTTCATCTTTGTAAAATGATTCTATGACATTTTTTTTGAGCATTTCTTTGACGAAATCGAGATAACTAGTGATCTTATATGTGTCTGCTTTGTTGATAAGAAAGTCTTGATAGAGTTGCTGTTGATAAGAAAGTAATTTATATGCATTCAGAACCATATCTTTGTATGCGGTTTTTTCAAAGGATTGATTTTCTAGACTACTTTGGATTTCCATAAACAGCGTCGTTCTTTTGAATAAATCTTCATATTTTTGGCCGCATAAGCCAAAAAGTTCTTGTATCGGTTCACTTTCATCATTAGCATACAAAAGATAGTTTGACAGTCATCCACAAAATGCTTCTTTGTGCTCAGTATTATTTTTTATTGCTTCAAAGATGCTTTTGAGTCATACATAGTCGGAGGAAATATTGTAGATGAAGAAACTATTCAAAAAGTCATTCAGAAAATAATTGCATGGTGTATTTGAAAGTTTGTTTTCGAATATACACGAGAGATTAAAGTCATCAACTAATGTATTCTCTATCGGCAAGTAGACACGAGTAAATGGTTTGTTTACTGTGAGCTTTTTGGTAAAGACGAATACATTTACAAAGTTTTCAAGTTCATCGGGTTCATAGGTAGTTCAGGAAAAATATGTCAAAGATTTGACGGGTATAGTAGCATACATATAAAAATATCTCGGCACGATAAATCCTTTGTAGCTGATGAGATTGTTTACTGAGGTAATAAATCAGTTTTCTGTCTGTACATCTCATTGTAAGATATAAATATTGAGATCATTGTCTTTGATGTTTTGTGTAAGGAATTTTTTGAATTCAGCTATAAGCTTGGTTTTTTGTAACAAGATATTTTCATTGTTTTGGAAAACTTTGATATTAGCAGGTTGTGAAATTATCTTTTGAAACAAAAATACTGCGATGATAAGAGCAAACAAAAAAATAAGAGAATGAAACACAAAGGTGGATATCTTCTTGTATTTATAAATGATTTTTGTTGGTAAAGCATCCATATACAACAATCTAACGATAAAGTATATTTGCACGTATAAGTATAAGGTTTTTTGCTTCATTTGTCAAAATAATTTTTATATGGACATTATTATTAAAAATGTTCTCGAGAAAAAATGAAATATTGTCAACAAAACCCTTGCATTTGTGTCAGATTTTTTTATACAGCGGGTGCGTTAAACGTTTGTTAGACGTTTTTTATATAATAAAACAGTATTGCTATGAAAAAATTACTTACTCTTACAGCTCTAGTAGCTGGTGTAGCTCTTTTTGCTGGATGCATGAACCAACCAGCAGTAGAAGACGAAACAGTTGATACAACAACTCCAGTAGTTGAAGAAGTAACAACTGACGAAGTTGTACCTTCAGAAGAAGTAACAACTACAGACGAAGCTACAACAGAAGAAACAACTACAGAAGTTGCTCCTGAAGCAACAGCAGAATAATCTCTGCTGCATAGGCAGGTTGAAATTCTCTAGTAAAAAGCTAAAAGAGAGTCGAAAGGCTTTCTTTTTTTGTTTTGCAAAAAAAGACTGATAAAAGACCTTCGGTAGATAAAATGATAAAAATTCGCCTTTGGCTCACGATAAAATGATAAAAGTCCTATCGAACGATAGAATGATAAAAAATTTATCGCGAACGTAGTGAACATTTATCGCGGAGTATTTATCACGGAGTATTTATCACGAAGTCTTTATCGCGAAGCATTTATTCATTATAAAAAATATGCGCTTACTTACTTACATCCAGACTCGTCACCAGATTTCTAGGAGAAACTTTGTTTCTTATGTACAACAGGGATATGTTTTGATAAACGGCAAAAAAATTAGTTCATATACCCAAGAAGTCCAAAATGGCGACAAACTTCTCATAAAATCACCAAAATATGCCATAGATGAGATTATAAAAGAGCAGCAAGCAAACGCCACATTGATTCTTTTCAATAAGCCGAAATGATGTGTCGCTTCCAAATCAGATCCCCACAACAAAACTATTTATGAACTCCTTCCTCCAGAATTCAAAAACTATTATTATATCTGAAGACTGGACAAAGATTCACATTGATTACTCCTTCTGACTGATGATCCTGCTTTGGTCAATGAATACGAACATCCAAAATTTGCCATAGACAAAGAATATATCGTAGAGCTTGATATGGAATTAGATTCCAAAGACATCCAAAGAGCGCTTTCTGGAGTAAAAGATGAAAATGAAATCCTCAAAGCAATTAAAATCACCAAAAACAAGAAAAAATATCATTACACCATCATCCTCAATGAATGAAAAAAAAGGCACATTCGCAGGATGTTTAAGACTATAGGATATCGTGTGATGGATCTAGAAAGAATCCGTGAGGGAAAATATCTCTTGTGAGATCTAAAAATGGGTGAGTGGAAAATTATATAAAAAACCCGGAATTACCGGGTTACTTTCATACTTTTAATTAACGAGATAACTGATGCCACACAAGGTCTTCGGGGTGTTTTCCATAGAGCCCTTCGAATTCTTTGATTTTTGCTTTCAATATATCGGGCATCTCTTCACTCTTAGATGGGGAAATGTTGTGCTCTTCATGATACCACCTTGGATCACTAGGAGAAATAAACCATACTACACCATACTTTACGTCTGGCTTTTTTTCTTTTTTGCGACCTACATGTTTTAGTGGTTCTTGCAGAGTACTTGTTTCCCTACAAAGATTTTTTGGAACAGTAACAGAATAACTTCCTCCCATAGATGCCCAAGTACCTTTGTAGTGCGTTTTGCTTTTGCCTTTTACATGGATACATGATCCTTCAGGGATATTGTCATACTCTTTTGTAAGCCAGACTTTTTCTGGCAATGTTGTGTTGTTTTCTTTCATAATGATATATTTGAGGTTTTTATTTTGCTTGAGGAAGATCGTGTTCATAAATACTTACTTCAGAATAGTCGTGTGTGGACTGGACTCTATGGTTTGTCATTGTTTTTCGTGTTTTCCACAATCATTGACCATCATTGATTTTTATTCTGATCCATTTATTATTTGACAAACCACCTCTCATAAATAAGAGCGAATTGATACGTTGCTGTTCTGCAGTACTAAGAGATTGTATGTTGTCCAAATAAAGATTACTATATTTTATGTTTTCTTCACACATAATCTGCGAGATACCATGCAATGCTATATCGCTTTCAAAGTCCAAAATGATTTTTTTATTGTCTTCTTCAGGATTTGCTTGTAATAATGTATCGAGTAGTTTTTTATAATGAACAATCATTTCTTTTACATTCGGGTGATAAACTTTTATATACTCTTTCCAAACTTCTCTACTTTCTGTTGCTATGCTATAATCTCAGATTGTTTGTCCTATAATATCATTTTTTTTCGGTGTTTTTGCTTGATTGATATATGCTTGGTAAATAAAAAACATGATATCATTTTCTCCTTTATTTTTACAGTTTACATATACAATAGGGGCTTTTGTTTCTAATGTTTCAACTAGCTCCTGTTGATAATGTTGTGTCATGATTGTAGAGATAAGCTGTTCTAACTTTTTGAGATTTTCAGGATCCCATGCAATCTTATTGTGATTCCCCGGTATGGGCATATCGTGTTCATCTCTTGGATATCTATATCACGGCACAAACATGGTACAATTAGGATATTGGAGATTGATATCTATATCGATTTCACTTTTTTCCATGTCATGTAGTAAAAATAAAAATTATTTTATTTCGTCCTTGATTTTGTCTAAGATCTGTAATGCTTGCAGAGGAGTGATATCATTGAGATTTATGCTTTCCAATAATGATCTGATTTTTTCATACTTGATGCCATATTCAGGATTTTGTGGGAGGTCCAAGGTCAAAGGTGAAAGCTTGTCTTTTTTTATTTCTTGTTCTTTGTCCCTTTTCCCTGTGTCTTGTTCAAGCGTATCCAAATGTATTTTAGCGTTTTCTACTATTGTTTGCGGTATTCCAGCTAATTTAGCAACATCAAGTCCATAGCTTTTGCTTGCTCATCACTTCACTATTTTTTTCATAAAGATAACTTCCTTTTCTGTTTCATAGACACTGACAGAATAATTTTTTACACCCGGGTGCAAATCTTCCAATTTAATTAACTCATGATAATGCGTTGCGATCAATGTCTTTGCTTTGATATTCGTAACGAGATGTTCTAGTATCGCTCTAGTCAATGCAAGTCCATCGTAGGTTGCGGTTCCGCGTCATAATTCATCGAAGATGATGAAACTATTTTTTGTCGCATTGTTCAAAATATTTGCGACTTCAATCATTTCCGTCATGAACGTAGATTGGTTTTTTGCGATATTGTCTCCGCTTCCGATACGCGCAAACAAGGCATCCATCAGAGGTAGTTGGCATTCTTTTGCGGGAACAAAAAGTCCGCAGTGTGCCATCAAAACAATGAGTGCATTTTGTCTGAGATAAGTAGATTTACCTCACATATTTGGTCAGGTAATGATGTGGAGAAATCCATTTTCATTTCATTCCGAGTATAATTTCAAGTCGTTTGGGATAAATTGTTGGTCGCGAGGAAGGAATTCTTCGATGACCGGATGTCTTCCTTCGGTGATATGCAAACTGTCATTTTTAGTGAACAGTGGTTTGCTGTAATGTTTTTCACGAGCTAAAATTGCTTGCGAGACAAAGATATCCAACCAAGAAATCCATTCCGAAAATTCTTGTAATTGTGTATTTCCTCAGAGTATTTTTTGCTGTGCCTGACAAAGCATTTCGTATTCCATTTTGCGCAATTCATCTTTTGCTTCCAAAATTTTTGTCTGAAGATTTTCCAAATACGGAGAAGAATATCTCTGACCTCATTTTAAGGTATTTCTACGGACTACATTAAACTTTCCTTCTATGTCCTGTATATTTATTTCTGAAGTTGAGAGCTTTTTTTCAAAAGTCTCTATGTCTTTGTTCGTCACTTCAAGAAAATATCATTGATTCAATACATATTTGACTTTGACGTTTGGAATTCATCCTACTTTTGCTAATTCTTGCTGATATTGCACGAGAAGATCATCGCTATGATATGCTATATTTCTTAGTTCATCTATCTGGCTTTGATATCCTTCACGGATATAATCGATATCGTCTTTGTATTCTTCATCGTCTTTTAATAGCTGTTGCAAATAATTGTACAAATGCTGCAAATAATCTTGTGTATCTTCTTGTAATCATAATTGTCTCAATTCATCCAACAAAAAACTATGTTCAAAAAATATCCTTAGTGTTGATCTAAGTTTGATGAACGTGCTTGGCAATAGTTTTTTATAGACAATCAATGTTACCAATTTTGGAATATCACGAACATTACTGAGTAACTGATAAATCGCTTGTGTTCAATATTCTGCAGCTAATATGCTTTCTTGAAAATAACGTTCGATATGATGCAATCTTCGCTGGAGCTGTGATAAATCTTTGATCGGATTGGTTAATAGATGACGAAGAAGTCTTGTACCTCCCGTAGTTTTGGTTGTGTTGAGAATATGAAAAAGACTGTATTTTTCGCTTCATTCATAGCTGGAAGACAAAAGTTCCAAATTTTTTATCGTGACTTCATCCAGGAGAAGATAGGTATCTTGCGAATGAAAGGAAATTTTCGTGATAGTGGTCAGAGAATGTTTTTGTGTGTGATCAAGATAAGAAAAAAGTAGCGCAGTTGTGGCAAGTCTTCAGTCTTCAAGAGCTTTTCCGTAGCTTGTAATTTGTTGGATACCTGTGATAGCAAGCAAAAAATTTTCTGGATCATGGGGAACATCTCGTACGGAAATAAGGCATTTCATGGACTGTTGGATAGGGATGGATATACTTTCTTTTTCAGGAAAGTCTACATCAAAAACTATTTCAACAGGTCTTATCGTGAGTACAAATTTCAATAGTTCTTCAAGAGTAGAAAAGCTTTTTGTCCAATAGTCTCCCATACTAAAATCGCCCCAAGTGATATGATAATCGTTTCCATTGCTGTGAGGCAAAAAACAGATACCCATAGTATAGCTGAATTCTTTTTTAGTCTCTTGGATATAGGTTCCTGGAGTGATGATAGAAACGACTTCTCTTTCTACGATTTTGCCAGGGATGGGCTCACTAGTTTGTTCAGCAATAGCGACTTTGTATCCGTTATTGATGAGTTTTGTAATATATTTTTCTGCACTATGATATGGGATTCCTGCCATAGGAACAGAATTCTCAGAATTTTTATTTTTACTGGTGAGGACAATATCTAGGATTTTGCTACATATTTTTGCGTCTTCAAAAAACGTCTCATAAAAATCTCCCATACGAAAAAATAGAATACAATCATCGCATTGCTTCTTGATGTCGAGATACTGAATAATTGCAGGAGTAAAAGCCATATTTCAAAGACAGATAAATAGTGAAAGATAAAAGATAAAAGGAAGTGGGTCTGTATATTTTCCCATATTCCTTAGTCCTATTAAATATTGTTGTATAAATTATCACAAAAAAGTCAAGTAAAGAAAAAGAGCCGGAATATACGGCTCTTTTACTACGTTTTACTTAGTTAATGCCAGTTCATTCTGCTGGCATCGATTTTAGTTTTGATCAATAAGACAGGACGTCTTTTGGGACTGTTTTTCGTTGTAGAATTTGGCAACGACATTAAAGTCTCAATATTTTGTTCTACCTCATTTTGGATACTTCCTTCAGGGATTTCCATGACAGCTACATCTGCGTGTTTTGCAGTGTATTTGCAGAAACGCGTGATGAATTTAGTCTGTTTACGCACGATTTCTGTGCGGAAAAAAATTCCTGCTTTTTGCAATTGTTTTCCCAAATACAGGAAGACATTGTTGAGTACAAGTTGATCATTAGCTGCTTTTGGTTGATCCATAAACATATTTACGGAAGCATTGAATGCTTTGGCTAATATAATCACTGCTTTAATTTTTTGGACATTCCTGTCCATGTCTATTGCTATGCTAATAGTATTGAGCTTAGTAAACTCATATTCATCCGGCAACAAAAGAACGGGGATGTTTGAATCTTTGGTTATCCTCCACATATTCTTATGAAACTCTGGAGTATCTCCAATTACTATCATGGCAGCATGCTGTTTTTTTGAGATGCTATTGATAGAAGGAAAAAATTGATAGAACTTAGGTGTACAGATATCTATTGGTAATAATGGATATTTGCTATGTATAAACCGTTCTATCTCTTCTATCCAAAGGGTATCCATGGTAGATTGTCCTTTGTTTTTTGGATAGAGTTTTAGTAATAATCCTGTAGCATTTGCGATGCGTGCTGCTGAAAGAGCAACGCTCATTTGATTTTTTGCAGGAGAAGACAAATCAATAACTCCAATGATTGACTTCTCTTTGTTCGACTCTGTTTCGGGCATGATTTTTTTGTTTTTGTTAGACATAGGTTTTTTTGTTTTTGGTTTGCCCTTATAGGGATTTTGTTTTATAAAGCAAGAAATAAAAAAACCCGGAATCCCGGGTAGAGAAAGATCGTTAATGTAATGATTTGGCGACTTCAATATATTTTTCTGTCAAATTTTTAAGTTCGACAACATGTATTGAGGTATCAGCTTTTTCTAGCTTCTCCATAATAAGATAGATATCCTGATTATAATGAAGCATAAAAAAGGTTTCATACACTTTGAAAAGTTGTTTGTAGTGTTTGTAACTGTCTTCATCGATATTTTCATCAGCATCTTCACAGACACTCAGATAATTAGTCAGTTCTGTAAAATGCTTTATTACCCCATCATATTTGTTTTTGGCATTAGCACTCCAGATACCAATAACCATAGCCATTGCAAAAAGTGGTATGATAGCAAGGATAGCACCTTGCTGATAATAGAGTATTGCCTCACCAAAAGTCATCAAAGTCAAAATCATAAGTGAAATAATGGTCGTGATATATAACCATTTGATGCTTTTTTGGTCTTTTATTTTTTGTTGCCAAGCAGCAACAAATTCGATGTGTTCAATGTTATTCATAGTGTTTTGTTTTTTTTTGTGTGTTAATAATCAAAGCAACGTAAAAGTCAATAAAAGTCCCTGATTTCAGGGACTTAAAACATTTTTTTAATTAGCTACTTCTTGCAAAATATGAAGCAGTCGTTGAGCTTCTTTTTCTTCTTTGTATCCCTGAAAAAGATTTTTTTTTATCAAAACCGTAATTTTTCTTTTCCAAAATTGTTTTTCTTCATTGTTCAGCTCTCGATACTGTCGAGGAGTGAAATAAATCGTTTCCAGAAAAATACTTTTTGGACAAAGATTAAAAACCTTTTCCATAGGATTCTTTACCAGTTCGCTCAGAAATTCGCCGTACATGATGACTAATCCTGTTTTTTCTCCTACTTTGACCTGTGAAACGTAGAAGGCTTTTTTGTATCCACCTTCTATTTCTGTAGTCATAAGAAAGGGAGCTTGAGGTAAATCCATTCTTTTTTTAAAAGTTTTTTGGTTCATATATAGTTTTTTTGTTTTTTGTTTTTTATACTTATATAAAAAAAATGCAAAAAGTCAAGTAAATGTAAAGAAAACCAAAGCCAAAACTTTGAATTTTTTTGGTTGTGAATATACTTACATTGTGGCGCAAGTATTTATTTCAATACATGAAAGAGACTATGCCAAATGAACTAACAAAAAGTATTTTAGAAAGCGATGATCTTAAAGGGATGAGTCCTGATTTTGATCAACTCAAAATTTTACCAAAAGAAACAGCTCAAAAAATTGAGACCTTGATTTTTGCAAAAGATAAAAATACGCTCAAAATATTAACGACAAATAATCTTCCTGAAGGACTGACTTCTTTGCTCAAAAACTTAGAAGACAAATGATACAAATACGAAATATTTTATACATCTCCAGAATGATTTGCTTATGCGCTTAGTTGGTATGATGATATGGAGAACATAGCTGAACAAAAAAGAAAAAGCGAGACAGAGCAGAAACAAGCAGAAGGAAAATGAGCGATAGCGATGATTCAAAAAATATATGAAAAAAGAGATACTATGGAACCCGGTGATTTTATCATGGAGCTTATCAGACTTGCGTTTCAGACATGAGCATCAGATCTTCACTTTCAGCCACAAGAAGACGGATTGATTGTGAGAATTAGAATAGACGGAGTGTTACAAGAATTGCTCAAATTTACTCACGAAGATTTCAAAAAATATCTTCAAAAAATGAAATTCATCTCTGGTACGAAAATGAATATTGACTACCTTCCTCAGGATGGAAGATTTTCATTTGAAGCGACCGATGTTCACGGAGAAGAAAGAAAAGTGGATGTCAGAATAAATTTTATGCCGGGAGTAGAATCAGAAAGTACAGTGTTGAGATTCTTAGATCCGACCAAAGGTATCAGTACATTTGAAAAAATTGGATTTACGGAAAGGACATATGAAATCTTAAAAAGAAATCTAGAAAAAAATACAGGAATTACGATTTTTACTGGACCGACCGGTTCATGAAAAACTACGACACTCTATACGATTTTGAGTTATCTCAATGATGGAAAAAGAAAAATCATTACGCTCGAAGACCCGATCGAGTATGAGGTGAAAGGAATCCAACAGTCTCAGATAAATTATAGTAAATGATATACGTATGAAATTTGACTCAAAGCTATCTTAAGACATGATCCGGACATTATCCTTATCGGTGAAACAAGATCACAGGAAACTGCAGAAATTGCTATCAATGCTGCTTTGACGGGGCATTTAGTATTTACTACTTTACATACGAATTCAGCTATAGAATCTATTCCAAGATTGACAAGTATGGAAGTCAAACCGTACATGTTAGCGCCAGCTTTGAATTTGATTGTTGCGCAGAGATTGGTCAGAAGAATCTGTCCTCATTGTGCAACCAAAAGAGATGCTAATTATTGAGAACAAGCAGAAATCAAAGAATCACTCAAAAAAATATCTGATCTTGATCCAAAATTTGCTGTCCCTTTTGATGGGAAGATCCCTGAGGCTGTAGGATGCGATGCGTGTAATGGAAGTGGATATCAATGAAGAATAGCTATTATTGAGACGTTTGAAATAACTGATGATATTAGAAAAATGATTGTCGACAGTAAGATTGGTGTAGATCTTTATGCTAAAGCGAGAGAAAATTGATTTTTGACACTCAAAGAAGATGGTATCATCAAAATGCTTCAAGGCAATACAACTTTGGATGAGTTGAGAAGGGTTTTATAATGATAATCGAAAAAAAAATTATGAAAGAAAACGCACAAGAGTCTTCGACATGATTTCCACAGCAATTTGGTAGTGTGGAAGAAATTGTTGAAGTTACGAATGCAAATCTTACTGACTCTATATATCTTGGAGGAGAATGAATATTTTTGCCAAACAAAAAAGATATAGGACGTTGTTATTGGATAGATTTTTCGCTTAAGACCAAAGAAGAAGCAAAAGAATTGATGCACAAAAAAGCTATAATAAACGCTCCAGAAAATAGAAAATTTTGATTTTTTGTCTACAACGAAAGAACTAATGAGTTAGTCCCTTTCAAAGAAAACGACGTCTTGATGTATGATAATGGAGATGGATATCTCAGATTTGATGGAAAAAACTATATTACCTATGATGATAATGGAATAGAGATGGGAAGGATGTCTTATGATAAAAAAAATAATGAAACAGGAGATATATGGGATATCAATAAAATAGAAGGAAAGAAAAATAAAAAGGATAAAAAATAAAAAGCAATCATATATCATCTTATGCCCGTTCAGGGCATTTTTTTTATTTGATTTTTTCTTGGGTAATCATATGGTGTAGCTTATGGAAAAGATAATAATTTATATCGATGAAGCAGGAAGATGACCGCTCGCATGACCGGTCTATGTTTGATTGGTTGCGATGAAAAAGAGGATAGTGTTGAAGTGATTCAAAGATTCCAAAAAATGCAGCGAAGCAGTAAGAGAAAAATTGTATAAGAGGATCATTGATCACAAGAGTGTATGTCGGACAACTGCAAAACGTGATCATGAGGTGATCGATAATCAAGGAATCAGTTATGCTATACAGGCTTCTATAAGTGAAGGATTAGAGCATTTGCTGAATGATTTTTTAGAAAAAAAAATTGTTGGTCTCGCAAATATCATAGAATATATCGGCAAGGAAAATATTACTATCATGCTTGATGGAAAATATGATTTCAAGCTAAGAAGCATGCTTGGCGTAGAAGTAAAAACCGTGATCCATGGTGATGATCTTATTCCTCAAATCGGAATGGCTTCCATTTTAGCCAAAGTAGAGAGGGACCACGAAATGGTAAGCTACCACAAAAAACATCTAAACTATGGATTTGCTCAGCATAAATGATATGGAACACTTGCTCATCGTAAAGCGCTTCAAAAATACGGTCCTTGTCGTATTCATAGAAAAAGTTTTCTTACAAAATTGCAGCCATGCTAGTAGGGTAGTGTTTTTTCTATAAGAAGATGCTTTTTTAGTTTTTTTGTCTTTGCTCCCGGGAGCGGACTTTGATACTTTAGTTCTAAAGCCACTAAATATACCTTACTCCCGGGAGCATAAATCTAATAGAAATTTTTATATAAAGAAAATCCTCGCCATTATGTAGCGAGGATTTCTCAAAAAAGTATCTTGTATTATAATATATATAATGAGTATTATATGTTCTATAATAAAGTAAGATCTTTTTATGTGTAGAGAGTAACAAACTAAGCAGCCATTTCAGATTCTGCTCCACCGATTTTTGTTACATTTTTAGCTTCAGGACCTTTTCTTCCTTCACCGATTTCAAATTCTACTGTGTCTCCATCAGCGATAGATTCACCGATTACATTTGTTCCGTGAACGAATACATCTTTACTTCCATCTTCTGGAGTAATGAATCCGAAGTTTTTAGTTCTGTTGAAGAACTTAACGATACCAGTTGTCATTAAATAATATTGGTAATGAATAAAATTTTTGGAGTAATAAATATCTCCACCAAAGAGTATATGATATTCCTAAGGAAATACAAGGGATAGTTTAATGAAGAAATGATTGACTTTTAGATTAAAATATTTATACTTATAATGATATTTATTTAGTAATCACTTTCGCTATGAGAAAGAATAAAAATATCATCTCACAATCAGGATCTGAATGAGATATTTCTAAAATATCAAAAAAAGTCGATGAAAGGAATATATCAAATGAATTGGAGGAAAATCTGAACAAAATTCCTAAGCTTACCAAAGAATATTATAGCGTGCCTAGTTTATCAGAAGAACAGAAACAGACTATGCAGATTTGAGAGACCATTGATTGACGAACCAAAGAAGCATTGATAGGATATATAGATAATAAAAAATGTCCTATGATTATCATCAAGAAAAAAATAGAAGGGAAAGAAGATGAAGCATATGTGAGAGAATGCATTGATGGTATGCCAGAAAAATTCAAAGGGAAACAATTATTTAATATAGCTGCAGCCAAAAATCTGAATATAAAAAAATTATTGCCTACGCATGGCAATCTTTCCAAAATGGTAGGAGAGAGGAAAATATGAGTTTCTGACGATGTATATGCATACAATAACAATCTTATCAAAAAATTTATACAGGAAAATAATCTATTAAATATAGGATTTTATCGTGCAAAAGCAAAACCTGAACAGATTAGCGGTAATGATCTATGCTATGTCGATAGTTTCCGTTATTACCTTTTATCGGCAAATGAAAGACCAATAGAGATAAATACACATGATGATAAAATAGAAAAATGAGTTAGCGGTTTGAATAAGGATCATTGTTATCCTGTCATGCTGATCCAAAAGTAAAACAAATATATCTACATACTATGAAACTCAAAAAAACAATTTGTTTGTTATGTGCTATTTTGGCTGGAGCAATCTTAGGTGTAAGTTTACTCTATGCTGAAACAGGCAACATGAAATTCATACAGGATCTGATTCCGATAGAGGATCTTGTGCTGTGGGGGATGCTTGTCCCCATGTTCGTTCTTATTCTTTTCTTATTTATGTTTTTTGATATCAAGCATAAACAGAAGAAAAAAGAAATGTATCTCTGATAATCGCCCCTCATGTTGAGGGGCTTTTTTTTATAAAAAAAACTGCCGGTATCACCGGCAGTAACACTTATGCGACTTTTTTGAAAAGTTGTACATCGTACCAAAGGTCGATATGTAAGATACGTCCAAGATGCACATACGTTCGTCCTTTTTCTTGTTTTGTTCCAAGGACTTTGATACCTTTGATAACTTTTTTGTGGATGAGATAGCTACACTGATTGAGAAAGGTTTGTTCGATGGAATCACAGAGATAATGATATTCTTTTACTGCTATATCCACCAGATTTCCTTTCTTTAGCTTAGGCATAGGATTGGCTTTTAATGCCTTACAAGCTTCTTCCAAATTTTTTTGAGTTTCTTCAGCTCGTTCTGCGGGAGTTTGGTGTCCCATTTCTGCTGCATAATGTCCCATAGTATATGATTTTTTGTTTTACGCTCTTAATATTCCGCCAGCACTTTCTCCAGCTTTGATGGCTTTGTTCATTACTTCATTGATTTGCTCTGTTGTCATATTTCCGTTACCGATAAATTTTACTTTTATAGAAACAGATTTTTTATCATCGCCAAGATTTTTGCCAGCATAAACATCAAACACTTCGACTTCTTTGATTTCAGGGACTTTTTTTACTGCGGTAAGTATTCAATCAAAATCATTGTTTGTATCTA
>JAEHHG010000101.1 GCA_019248075.1 Candidatus Gracilibacteria bacterium S5_H10
TCTGTAAGCAATATTTCAACCAGCAATATTATTATCAAATCTCCTGTTATCCAGGATGAACTTCGAAATAAAATCAAAAAATATACAGTAATGTTCTCTCAATATCCATTGTCTCAAATCCTTGAGGATACTTCTTTGCTTGATCAATCAAGAGAAAAAACTTTTGATTTTACTACAGTGGGAACTGAAATAACTATGGAACTTATGCTTAGTGATAATATCAACGCTAGTTCTGTCTATTATGTTTCTGTTATCCCAAAAGATGCAAATGGTATTCTTGGAGAAATTTCCAATGAACTTTGGTTTAAGCTTTCTACAAAATCATATTGAGAATGAACTCCAGAAGATACTGTTACTCATACAGCTGCTGGTGCAAATATGAGTTTAGCAAACGTAACTCATACTATCACCCAAAATACCGTAACCTTGAGATGGACATCTATAAATGGTTCTGATAAAATTGATATTTTTTTGTGGAATCCAACAAGTAATGTCTTTGAAAGGCTTAGTAGTGTAAATATGAGTGATGAGGCTTATTCTTTTGCACTTACGAGAAATGGAGAATATATCATTAATTTTATGCCAAACAATAATGGAACAGAATATCGTTATAGTTTTGTCGCTAATGGAGTGACTGCTAGCACAACAGCTACTAGTACTACAACACAGCCTGTTATCTGAAAAATTCCAGCTACTGGACCAAAAGAAAATGTTATGATTGCCTTGGCTATTGCCTTTGTTCTCTATCTTGTATATAGAAGAGTAACGAGTAAAGCAAAAAACTAATT
>JAEHHG010000102.1 GCA_019248075.1 Candidatus Gracilibacteria bacterium S5_H10
TAAATATGTCGACCTGATGGGAGGAACTTTTTACAATCGATGAAAAGGAAATAGCAATCGCCGACGGGGAACGCCTGATCAGATCGTGAATATTTTGATTAAAAAAACAAGTTTTTTTGTTTTATCGGAAAGAGCGCCTGAATCAGGCGCTCTTTATAAATGTTAATAATTGCCCATTATCCCAAGCTAGGGAGGGCGATCGAATGCTCCACTCCCAAAGCAATTGCGGGAGTTTTTGGGAGTCTTTTTTTGCCGGCTTAGTCCCGAAAGCGAACTCACCTCTATTGGGTGGGTAATTCCGTGCGGGTGTGCCGGTGGCCGGTGTTTTTTCAAGTACAGCTATGAAGCTGTAAAGGCGGTGATCTCATAAGCGCCATTTTTATTTTTTTGGGAAGACCTTACAGACTTCGTGGGGAACCGCCTCCCTAGTCTGACCATTTCCGTTGACATCCACGGATACGGTCACAAACCACGCCCCTGATTTTATTTGTGTTACGGGGATTGATAATCAATAAGTATATGAGGGCCTCTCCCCTCACTTTCGTCGTTTATGTTTCATAGCATTTTATTTGCATATTTCCCTTTTACTTCACAAGCCTGTAGGCTATGTCTGTAGCGATATTCCTGAAGGCAGACACAAAAGCTATCGTGATTTGCTTGATGATTGTGTATACAAAGAAACCTTGCATGTAGCAGGAAGACTAGATGCTGATACTACAGGATTGGTGATACTTACCAATGATGGTACACTCAACCACCAGATAATTTCTCCTAAGAAAAAAATGAC
>JAEHHG010000103.1 GCA_019248075.1 Candidatus Gracilibacteria bacterium S5_H10
CGCGTTATCCAGCAGATTGCTCACCACCTGCGTAAACTGCCCACGGTCAAAGCGTACATCGCCTTCGGGACAGGTCAAATCCAGCGCGACATTACGCCTGCCCGCCGCGAGCTCAAAGCGATTCACAATCTCCCCGAGCGCACCTGCGAGCGAAAAGTCGGTCAACTCCATCGTCTCCGCGCCGGACTGCAGCTTGGAGTAGTCCAGTATATCGCTCACCAAACCGCCTAACCGCGCCGATTCCTCCACGATGGCGTTGAGTTGCGCGGTGCGTTTCTCTTCATTTGGCCAGGTTACGTCCCGCACCGTCTCTGCATACCCGCGAATGATGGTCAGCGGCGCGCGCAGCTCGTGCGACACATTTGCAATCAACTCGCGGCGCAGCTCTTCGGTTTTGCCCAACTCGTCGCCGAGTTCGTTGAGCGCCTGCGTGAGTTGGCCGATTTCGTCCCGCGCGGTCACCTGCGTCTTCACCGAATAATCGCCCGCCGCCATGGTTTTTGCGGCATTGGTTACGCTGACGATCGGCCTCGCAAACAGCCGGGAAAGAACCAGCGCAAGCAGCAGCGCCGCGGTCATGAGTACGGCGGGGATGATCCAAAGTTGCTGCAACAGCACGCGGGAAGCCTCGGACACATCCACCAGCGAGAGAACGATCAGCAGCGTGCCGCCTTCGACAGAGCGGCTTAAGAGCGCATAGCGTGCCTCCGTCGTCTCGGTTTGCAGATATTCCACGCCGCCGCCCGCGTTTTGCACAAGTTCGGGAATACGCT
>JAEHHG010000104.1 GCA_019248075.1 Candidatus Gracilibacteria bacterium S5_H10
TGAAAAAATTCTTTCTGATACGGACTGCAAACAACTAGAAAATGGCGTAATGCTCAATGATGGATATACGACTTTACCAGCTTACGTAGAGAAAATTTCTGATAAAAAAATCCGTCTCTCTCTCCATGAAGGGAAATATCATCAAGTCAAAAGAATGCTGGAAGCAGTGAATAACAAAGTAACGAAGCTCCATCGTATCCAAATAGGGAAGTGTGTCTTATGAAATTTGCCAGAAGGTAAACGAAAAGAAATCCAAGTATCTGATATTTTCTAAATACCTTGCTATTTTACTAAAAATATGTATACGCGTACATACATGATGGATATTGATTTTTCACTCCCAAATCGTAAGAAGCGGGAGAACGTATAAAAAAACAGTTCATTGAAATCATGGATCACAACACATTTTCCAAGTTTTCATTATGTAAGGCACGCCGTCGATAGCAAAGATGTTGAAGTGAAGTAGGCTCTCATCAAATATCTTCCGACTGCAGCTTGGAATTATGTAGGGGTCAACGATATCGGACCCAAAAGAAGCTATGGCGAACTGAAATATCTAAGTACCCATAATTTGCTTCTGTTTCTACTTTTTTTGCGGAAATTACCGCGCTGGCAGTAGAGCTGCCAAATTATGAGGAGTTAGGTTCAACTAACTGGGTTTCCCAGAGCACTCAACCTACTCCTTTTTTCGTTAAAAAGAAAGCACAAAAAAGACTTGACATTTATGGTAAAATATGTAAAAGGGAAATATGCA
>JAEHHG010000105.1 GCA_019248075.1 Candidatus Gracilibacteria bacterium S5_H10
GTATTGACCAGCCCCAGCAGGCTTGCGGAAATGAGCAGATGCCAATATTCAGATTCAAACCGAGGATTGGTTTCGCGGACGGGTTATGAGCGTGTATTCGCTCATCGTCGCGGGCTCTTCGCCCATCGGCAATCTGTTTGTTGGCTTTATGATCAACAGCTTTGGCACGCGCATGGGGTTCATCGCCTGCGGCATCGCGATTTTGATTTTGATCGTACCCATCTACCTGTTTGCCGCAGCAAGGCGGGACAGCGTATAAACAAGACACAATTGATTTTTCAGACAGGAGGCTGTCGAATGACCGGCGGCCTTCTCTTTTGCGTGCATTTTTGGGAAAACAATGATACGATCAAAAACAGAAAGATTTTTATACGCAAAGCAAGCGTTAGTTCTAGTAGAACTGGCGCTAATAGAGATTTTGTCCGCCGCGAGCGGGCAGGCAGACGGAGGCGACGCACTTGATTCGGATTTTGCTGGCGGATGACGACGCGCGTATCCGCTCGATCGTGCGCGAATATGCGCAGGCAGAGGACTGGACGTTTGATGAAGCGGGGGACGGGGAGGAAGCACTCCGCCTCTTTTCGGCAAACAGCTATGCGCTTGTCGTGCTGGATGTGATGATGCCGCACCTGGACGGTTGGGGCGCGCTCAAGCAAATCCGCAAGCTCAGCCCGGTTCCTGTGATCCTGCTGACCGCGCGAAACGAGGAATATGACCGCTTGCTCGGCTTTGAACTGGGCGTGGACGACTA
>JAEHHG010000106.1 GCA_019248075.1 Candidatus Gracilibacteria bacterium S5_H10
AAATGCAGCAATAATACCAAATGCCATATTTTCCTGATAATTGATCACTGGTATCCTTAGTTGTACCCCTGGTATCAAATCAGTAAAAAGACGTATCCTATACATCACATAGAATATCACAATGATTATTCCAAGATGAAGGATTGGTCTTAATAAACGAAGTAAGATATTGTATCTTTGTTTCATAGCTATATGTGCAAAATGATAAAATATATCTTATACCATAGTATTTATTTTTTTTACAATTTCTTTTATTTGTGTTTCAAAATCTCCTTTACTTGGCAACAAAAATCCTGCGGCTAATCTGTGTCATCATCATCATAATGTACTTGCAATATAATTACAATCTATATTTTTTTTGCCAGGAATATTTTTTGCTCTGAGTGATCATTTGATATATTCCCCTACTTTTCTTATCAAAAGCACTATTTGCGGACCATCAATATTTTGAATTATATGAAGTGCATACGAAGCCTCTTGAGCATCAATATCATATTTTTTCATTTCCTCTTCATCGTAATATGTATATAACAATTCATCTTTTTGGGTAATTCTATTGAGCAATAATTGAAGAAATTTTATCGCATTGAGTGATTTTTTGCGCATGAGATTATCTACTACAAAATCTTTGTCAGCACCAAGTTTAAGCAACTTAGTAGCATTAGTAAATGTCCTTATATGATCTTCTCCAAAAAGAAAATTTCCTGAATCTGAAGTAATTCCTAGATAAAAA
>JAEHHG010000015.1 GCA_019248075.1 Candidatus Gracilibacteria bacterium S5_H10
GCTCGATAGATCGTCTGAGGGTATATTGGATGCCATGCTCTTTTAAACATATAGCGAACCCGCGTATTATCCTTAGTCGACCACCGAAAATACGGGAGGCACATACTGTAATTTTTTTTTCACACCAGTGGATGCAAGTAACATTTTGATTATTTGCTTGCAGGGGGAGAAGTATAAAATTGCCATGCTTATTTTGCCGCTTTTTCAACATTCTGACAGAGACGGATTCATTTGCTTTTATGCAAAGATCGTAAATCTCCGGCAAATTGATTTGTCCTACAATTGCTTCGAAGTAATCCTTTTGGAATCGCTGAACTGTCAGAGCGTGGAGTTTTTGCAGACCCGCCTGACGGGATAAATTCAGATCGTCGGTCAATCCCCTGATCAAATCTCCGACTTTCTCTGTGTCCCAAACAACAGGACACTCTCTTAAGCGATAGAGATATACTTCGACAGGAATCGCGGCGAATTCTTTAGCAGCGATCATCGCACGGATAAAAAAGGTGGATCTTGAAATCGTCTGTACAGCGGAAACTCAATGTTGTTGTTCGTTAGCAGATCTTTGCGAAAAATAAAATTATGATAGTGAAAGTCGTACTGAAAATCTTCGTATGATATTTTCATGCCATGAGGTTTTCGTGCCAGTTCCTGCCTAAATAAAGAATGCAGCGTAATAGTTCCGTCCGGTTGAAGCATCTGCCGCAATCCGCCGCAGATGGATACGTTCATTCGCTTCGCGGCGTCATAGAGTTCTTGCAGGCATGTTTCAGATGCATAGCAATCATCGGCATCCAGAAATGAGATATATTCGCCGTGTGCTTCGCGCAATGCGAGATTTCTAGCTGCTCCTGAACCGCAATTTTCCTGTGTTAATACGGTAATACGGGGATCGAAGGCGGCATACTCTTCAAGGATAGCAAGACTCCCGTCTATTGACCCGTCATCAACGCAAATAATTTCGATATCCCTCAAGGTCTGACACAGAAGGCTGGTTAAACTTGATTTTAGATATTTTTCTGCATTATAGACCGGCAGAATTATAGTTATAAGGCAGGAAATACTCATATTAGATCACCAATAGTTTTCATTTGGAAACACGCTTCTTAGGAACGAAAGTAAAAGTGCTTTACACGTATAGATTTCTCAAAATACATATATATTTTGAACGTTGAGAAACAGATTAAGTATAACGAAAATTAACAGCAAATGTCTTTAAACATTTTTGCTTTCCATACTTCTTTATCACCAAATATTTCTTCATAATATTGTAGGATTTTTCTCATTGAAACATCGTTATTTCCGTTATAAACATTGAGCCTCCATAAAGCCGTCTTTTCTGTTCCTGGAATGTTCTTGTAGGAGTTTGCGTTATTTGGCACTACGGCACGATACCCGTTATGACTTGTGAAAACTTTTATCCATAAATCATCAGTATAAAGGCAGTTGCGCTTGATAGCCTCGATGTTGAATGCTTCTTGAGGAACCGAGTGAGGCGGATAAAGAACTCCTCCAACACCCGTTGGAACAAGTTGATAGGAAGGCAAATTCAACATTTGTCGATAATCCATTATCCAACCACTATAATCCATTATGCTGCCATCTGGTTTAAACTGCATGAGGTTAGCGCGCATACAAGAAACACAATCTGGAAAAGATTGGTAGCTTTTCATGAGTTTATGAACGAGCGTTCTATCATAATAAACGTCATCATCTACCGTGATTACGGGCAATTCAGGAAACTCCTGCATCACATAAAAATACTTCTTGTGTGGAGCAAGATCATCCTCGACCCAACGTATTTCGAATCTAGAATTTTTTGCTTGAAGAGAGAGTAATTCCGGTGGGAGATTTTGTTCAAGCAAAGGGAACTGGTCTTTTGACAACCATAAGAGAATTTTCCACGGAGAATAGGACTGCTTTAGTAAAGTCCTGATGCATAAAGCCACAACGTCTATCCTCCCTGGATGCGACGTTAAAGAAACAACGACTCGTTTGCGTTTCCCTCTGATTATACTTGTCTTTTCAGCAAACAAATAATGAAAGAGATCAGATAATCTATTGAATCGAAGGCGGTTAATCGTTCTTTGTACGCGATTGCTGAGCGTATTCTTCTTATCCGAAAGTTGATATAGACTTTCCATATCATGTAAATAGACTTCCATGGACGCCAGCTTATCATAGTATTTTCTTGAAGCAATGCCCATTTGATGAAGCGATGATTTCTTATCAATCATTTCCATCATTGCAGCGCGCAAGCTATTTACGTCTCCCGATGAAACGATTATACCATTATCATCCTTTACTATATATTTAGCACCAACATTTTCTGTTACGATCAGTGGTTTTGATAACATTGCTCCCTCAAGAGCAACAAGAGAACATGATTCATCACGAGATGCTACTACAACAACATCCATAGACGAAAGCGCTTCGGTTACTTCTTTGCTCCCTTGAATCTGGCCAAGATTAATGATACCAGGAACATGTTTAATTTGGCTAAAAACATAGTTGCAATAGGACGCGGCACTGTTAATATAACCACCAGCAATATAGACTTCAGAAGAATTTTGATATATCGCAGGCATTGATAAATAAGCCGCAATAAGAACATCGTAGCCTTTACGATATTCAATCGTACCAAATTGTGCGAATCGTACTTTATCACCTGTTCCAGGTATATAACCTATAGCAAATGCAGATTCATCTTCGACGCAGTTGTGAATCACTTGAACCTTATTTTTAGTATATTTATGAATAGCATCAGCTGCATATTGACTGACGCAGTAAAGATCTTTGCTGCGTTTGAACGTATTCATGCGCGACCAATTATTTTTGGTAAAGTCCGGAATATTAGTAGCTTCGCGGATATACCAGACAGTGGGTATATACTTTGTGCAAATTTTCGCATAACGATCAGTCAATATTGTATTGCATATTGCCAAATCAAATTTTTTAATCTGCTCTATTACATTATGTTTTTTTAAATCATTTTCAGGAACAACATAAACCGGTATTCCGTTCTTTTCATACTCTTTTACAAATGGACCCATGTTTTTTGTCCAAACGATTGCACGATAACCTAATGCAACAGCGGTTTTACTCATTCGCAATAAACTCTTTGGTGCTCCCGCATATATAAGTTCTGGTGTAACAAATAGGATTGTCTTCATTGATTTATCAAATTCTTTTTTAAATGTTTCTTGCGTGGTTGTGTCAAATAGATTTCCAAAGTAGCTATTAGAGGTTTCGCGAGTGTATGGAGTGACAGGCGTATCGTAAATGAAATTCTGATACACCATTTTGCTATACGACGTATGCGCTATTGCTTCTTTCAAGGGATTGAATGCAACATAAGGGGATATTCTGATAAATTTCTCGAATGGTCGCGTTTTTTGTATATACTCTGCGATAAATGAGTATATACCTTTTTGCATTTCATGAATTTCCGATTGGTTTTTGCATTCTAGATAACCTTTTTTAAATCCTGTATCACCATTCTCCAGTTCAATGTAACCTAAAAGGGTTTGATTGCAAGATGTAAATAAATATTCAAGAGGCATGTGTAACAAGTCAATTTGAGCTGTGTTTTTTATGCTTGACTTACCCGGCATCATGAAACGAGTAAGATCCATATTGCTCAATGGAGAACACACATATGAGCTAATTACACCCTCCTCTAAGCTCGAAATGATTGTTTGATTTCTGCTGGTGCACATTAGAGCACCTTTTATCGTAACTTCTAGATCTGGCAAATTTTTATCAACGAAGTACTTAAAAGCTGTAATACATGATCCGCTCCAACCGATATCTACTAGGAGGATGTTTTTTGCATCGCCTATAAGAGAAGTAAAGTATTTTTTTGCAGCAGCTAAAGCACTAATACTATTTTGCACAATAAGATCTTTTTGTGCAAAGATAAACCGCTCCATTTTCTTGCGGTCAACAGAAACAGGAAATGAAAAATGGTTTATATTGAAGTCTTCAAGGCGATTCACCAAATAACCGAAACCACATTCTGTAAGAATCGCTTCTATAGTTTTTGAGTTTCTGTATTGATCAAAATATCTTAAGAAATATCTGTTTACTAATTCATAGAGATATCGTTCGCTGGTAATACTAAAGATTGCAAGTCGTGAAATTTCCAGATAATGACTTTCACAGTGTTCGTAAAAATCTTTGTACACTTTCCATATTATTTCACAATCTCTTGCGCAAAAAAGGATTCGATCAATTTTTTCATTAAAAACCAATCTGTTAATATATTCACAAAAACCAGCGGCCAAAATGCCACCTACACGAAAACCATGTTCAAAATAGATATTTTTGTCCCAACAACCATTATTTATCTGAGTATTGATAATGGATCTATAAAAACTCCCAGCTAAATTATTCATATCGCTTTCGCAAAATGAAGGAATGGAATTGGGATTGTGAATAGCATTTAAACCAACTTGGAGGCTCTTTTCTACATCGGCTTCTTCCGAATCTCCAATGTGAATGATGCTTTGACCTTCATATCTATCGAGTAAGTATTTCTGAAGTGAACCATCACCTTTTCTCAAATTAAGTTCGTTTGAAATATAAATATCAGAATATACCGTATAACCATTCTTAATGAGTATTCTTTCTATTACTTGCTTTGGAAGATACATATCGCTCGTGAAAACTATCGTCTTACCTATATCGACCAGATGGCGATATATTTCATAGATGTAAGTATTTACACTGGAAAGCTCAATTTCAAGTGATTTCTCCCGTTCCATTATATCTTCACTGATTCCATAGTAGTGGTGAAGCACATCATAAATCTCGACAAGGGAGACCTCTCTTGATCCGGATTTTTTTTCTTTTAATGTCCGAGCCTCTGATTCACCAGATTTTCTGATGGATACAAAATCATTATGCCCGATTTCTCTTCCTAATATTACAAACACATCATCAGGGGAAACTACATCTCTAAATATTGCCGTATCAAAAATGTCAAATGATATCACCTCATAGTTTTCTAGCATAAGGCACATTTCATTTATGGACTTACGGGTTATATTTTTCTTGTAATAATATTTATTAATAAAGTCTGAAATTTCCACGTTACTCTGATTGCGTAAATTGTTTACGCGAGGAGCGATTCGGTGTTTCAAATTCAATTTGAAAAGCAACAGCCAATGACGTAAACGTTTGGTCTGGTGCTCGATCGGATTGGATTCAACATAAGTCTGGTATTCAGTTTTTATGCTAGCGTTTTTTTCAACCAAAATATAATATGCATGATCTTTAAGTTTTACTAGAATCTTGCTCATGAAACGTCCTTTCAAAAAGAAATACATTAATTCTTTTATTTGCTGAAGAATCTGTTTCTTCGTCTATATTAAACGTATATAAAATTCTTCTACTGATCAATGACCTCTGCAATTAGTAGTGTTTCGCCTGTAATATTACTAATTGTCGGTTTGTGTATTTTAAATGTATATCCCAAATTCCAACTCTCGACCATAGGCTTGATAGAAAAGAAATCGCTGGAGTTGTGATATATGCTCAATAATAAAATTGGTTTTTGTTCACAGATCGTGCGTTTCGCGCCTTTTAGAAACGCTGGTTCTCCGCCTTCAATATCCACTTTAATTAATCCGATGTTTAGATTGTTTAGCTCTACAATATTGTCGAGTGGAACAACAGGGACAATTATATCTTGAACATAAGTTGGTCCATCTCGATGAATAGAAGTTGATCCAGAACCCGGCTCATCTACGTGCATGACAAGAGAGCCTTCCTCAGCACCAAGCGCTAAATTATGCGCAACAACATTTTTTTGATTATTTAAAGCTATTGTTTTTTGTAGTAATTTAAAATTTTCAGGTACAGCCTCAAAAGTATGAATGACGGAAGGTTGTAGCTCTGAAAGTACCAGAACGGAATCGCCAATATAACCACCAACGTCAATAATTGCTTTCCCCTTTACGGTATCTGCGGTTTTCAGGTCATGTATTCCGTGCTTGTAATAAAAAACGCTGGCCTCAAAATGCTTTTTGGGTAAAAGATATTGCTTGTATGCATATAATCCATCAGATATTTGGAGAATTTCTGAATAGAAATCTTCTTTTAAGGAGAATAGCTCCTCCTTTTCTCTTTTTGTGTAAAGATCCAATTTTTCCGAGTTGTTGCTTAAATAAAGTTTCTGCCGCAACAGAATACGTGTAATCAATTCAATGCTATTTGAATCTAGACCGCGAATTAAATTAATGTATTTTTCGGCAAACTCCGCTTGGTCAATCACAATTCCCCAATTGGCCCTTACAGAGTCTCGTTCATATTGGTTGTCCCAATACATCGTTTGCGAAGATATGAACTTTTCGTAGCTTGATACTTTTGACAAAATAGTTTTTTGACTATCTGCGACAGACATAATAGCTTTTTGACTATCTGCGACAGACATAATAGCTTCTTGACTATCTGTAATACTATTAAGAACATATTCTTGAAGGTCAGTAATACACTTCAGCAAATTTAAATTACTTTCCTTACACTCCCTTAATTGAGCAAATAAAATGTCAAGTTTTTTTTCAAGTTTTACTATTTTTCTATCAAAAGATTCTGCTGGCGTAGGCAAGAATTTTCGAAGAAAAGATTTCAGCACGGGCACTCCTTTCTCAAATGAGAAAACGCTTCTCAATTGTGTTTTATTTTGCTTTCAAGAAATCTGAATAGTGCGCACATACATCTTCCGCTTTCCCAAATTCCAAGACTTTCCCTTTATCCAGCCAAAGCACCTTATTGCAGAGCTGGTTGATCTGATCAAGGGAATGGGAGACTAGGATAGTCGTTGCTCCACCCCCGATAATCTCACACATTTTCGTTTCGCTTTTAATCTTAAACGCACCGTCGCCGACCGAGAGCACCTCATCGAGAATAAGGATATCCGGCTGGACCTGACTCGCGATTGAAAATGCGATTCGGGATTTCATACCACTGGAAAGCTGACGGAATGGACGATCTTGAAAGTCCTGCAGTTCGGCAAACGAGATAATTTCGTCGTATTTTTCATTCATGAACGCACGCGTATATCCGAGCATTGCGCCGCGCAGATAAGCGTTTTCCCGTACGGTCAGATCTCCATCGAACCCGGAAGCGAGTTCCAGAAGCGCAACGACCTTTCCTTTTGTGGTAACCTTACCCTTTGTTGGTTGCATTACGTTGCTGACCGCTTTGAGTAGAGTTGACTTTCCCGCGCCGTTGGAGCCGATGATGCCAAGCATATCGCCGTGCTCAAGCTGGAATGAAACGTCGTTGACCGCCCAGAACTCCTTTGAGATATACTGGTGCGTAATCTTGCGCATGACGAATTCTTTCAGACCGATATCCTTGAAGTCACCTGTTTTGTACATAATGGATACATGATCCACATCCAGCATGATCTGATTAGACATAATACATAAACCTCTGGTTGTTCTTTTTATAGAGAGTGCCACCAATGAGTAACGCAGCCAAAGCCCAGAACAGAAGCAACAGGTGAAAAGAGAGGCTCGGAATGTTGCCGTCTATGACGATTACGCGGAAGTATTTGATGAACACGTAAACTGGATTGAGTAAAAACAATCTCTGAATCGTAGCAGGGAATGATGCCACTTGATAAAATATTGCCGAGAGATACATCAACAACAACGTAAATACGCTGTAAAGATATTGTGTGTCACGGAAAAAGACAAACATCGCGGACAGGATCAGTCCCATCCCGATGTTAAACGTCAATAAGCATAAAATCGGATAGATCAACATCAAAAAGTGCCACGAAAACGTAATACCGTCGATCGCGGCAAACACAAAGAATACGACAAGCGTAACTAGAAAGTTGATGAGCGAAGAGACGTTGCTCGACAGAACAAACATGTATTTCGGCACGTTTATCTTCGAAAAAATATCGGAATTGTTCATCAGCGCGGACATGCCCAGCGTCGTCGACTCCCGGAAATAAGAAAACACCAGATTACCCGCGAATAGGTAAGTTGTATAAAATGGAGTGTTGCGTCCGAAAAAAGAGGTAAAAATTAGTTTCATAACAAACAGTGTCAACAGTGGCGAGAGCACGCTCCAGAAGACGCCTAATACGGTGCGTTTATATTTTTTTCTAAAATCCCGCTTAGTCAATTCTTCCAGAAGGAACTGATACTCCCTCAATTTGGTGAACATACTACCCCCAATTTATCCGTAAAACGATTGATAAATATGTCGGCACGAATACTGGCACCAAGCTGTATCGCGCTCTGCCTCATGACTGAAGACTCAGTATTGTTAATAGCGGCAGGTATCGTTCATTATTTTAGCAGAGATGAGACGCAAAATCCAGCTCTGTTTATTACAATATAAACAGATAGCACAGCACCACAATATTTATAGCAGGAATACCGGCACTGAGGCAGAGGGATAGCTTAGGCGTGTTATTCAGAACAAGCTACGCGCCGTAGGCGACAGAGCATGTTGCAAAACTCGCTCAGTCCCAAACAAGACCGAATGAGCCCCTGAGTATGCCAGGCAAGGGTTCCGTGTGCACTACTCCCTCATACCGAATGAATGATCCAGAGGGATGAAAATTCAGCCCCATCACCATAGAGATACAGCGAATAGTTTGGTTTGCTGCTTAGCAGCGGATAGCGATAGCCGCTCTTCTCCGGGCTGAGAATTCCCTCAATGTTGATGAAAGGTGAGTATGGTACGGTAGCTGCATGGGGAGGCGTAACCGTCAAGTAGTCGAATACGCCGAGAGAGATAGGCAATCCGGGTCGAATCCACGTAGGCGCAACAAGCCGAACTTTTTTGCCGCGGGGTGTGCCATCATAAATCTTGTCAGCACCGCCGATTTCACTAGATAATCGGATATTGAAACAGCACTAGCGCACGTTGAGAGAGTGTTCGCTCCAAGCGAGTCCAGCTAGCAACCAACTCAAAATTAAACGAACATGCGCAAACAAGTTTCGGTTTACGTATGGATCCTAAATTTATACTATTCACTGCATTCCTCGTCGCTCTGCTAACGTTTCGATGTCCTGACGTGCCTTGTTTCCGGCGAAGATGCCTGGCGAAATCGGCGTTGTGATATAATAGTGCTTACTAGCAGTTCAAATTCACTTTTTTGGGGTAGAATTTGTTCAAGCTCTTCCCGGAGTTGATACCATGCAGCAGTTAAGATGATTTCGGACAACTTGCTGTATTGAGACAGATCATTGGGGATCTTTGATCTTTAATTTGTTCCAGTAGAGCATCGTTTCCGCTTGTATGGTATAAGCTGAGTTTCTAACTGGTCGGATGGGCGAAAGATTCCTTCGGCGAACTGTCGATAACGGATTGCCGCTTATTCACGTCGTGGTCAGTGAGGATACGGTTGTGGCAGCTTGCATAAAGTACGTCGAACGCATCTTGCCATGCAACGCGAAGGTGATTTTAAATTGGGGTGGAGAAGGTGATGGTCGATAAAACTGACAAAGCGTGGTCAGAGGGATAGTAGAAAGTTACGAAGTACGTCCACGTCATAGACGGGCATGTACCAGCAAAATGGATGGTGCCGACTATTATCGTGAACAGATAGGGATTTGTTCAGATGGTTAACGTCGTTTTAGGAAAAATAGTGGACCCTGCTACCGGAGTCGTCCACGAGATCACATGTATAGGCAGGATTCATGACTACGAAATCACGGGGAGTCCGCTTTTGAAGACCCGCTGCGCTGGTAAAGGCTGCAGCAAGAAAATGTCGTTGATGAAATAAATGAGTTACTCCGCTAACGCATCGATGCAATTGACGTTGACTTCATGGTATTTGCGTTGAACGCCGGCAGATATGTGGCAGGAATATAGTCTTGATGATTTATGATGTTTGCTTTCGGATGCGACGTGTCCAACGAGGGCGGAGATATCCAATGTGACGAGAGGAACAGTATCAATCCAAGGGGCAAAGCGTTCCAGCACGATAAAGAGATATTGCAGCACGCCTCAGTCGCGTGGCGAATCGCACGGTCATCCTCAAGTGCAGTGGGGGAAACGCGCTGCTTTTCGGCAAGCCACGTGGGATCGTTCCGTCCACCCTGACGATGCCGCATCTATTCGGTTTTGTTCCGATACTAGTTTTTGTAATGGCTTGCTTTCACTTCCTTTAATTATCATACTTTAATGCTTGTACTCGATGATGCGCATAAACATGACGTTTCCGAGTCGGTATAGTTCACAACCGTGCAGCCCAGATGACTCGATTAATTTAGAGTCTAAGCCTCAAAGCGTAGTCTTCGATAGGCAAGCGTTCCTAAAGAATGACCGAAGCATGCATCGATTTGCCCAGTGAACACGGCCTTTAAGAAAGAGACTTTCAGATATGTGCACCCGGAAGATATTCCGTATTCAGGCGAACATCAATGTCGTCCATAGCCACTCTGTCAGGGCGGTAAATCCTCCTCGGAATGCACTTGTACGGTCATCGTAATAGCGGTTGTCAAACGTATAGCGGACCGGAAGACGGCGAATAAGAAACGGTGGCAGATCGGAGTAGGAGCGCCCCCATTGTTTTTGGATAAAGCTGCGCACCAGTCTTTTGAAAAAGTTGTACCAGAAAGATGGATCGCTTGTTCTTAGTGATTGGCAGGTTATGCTGAAGCGGAATCGGCACGACGGTTAGTGATTTTCTCGAGTGCTTCTTCTGGCGATTGAGCACACCACATGCGAGAAAATGTATTCATATTGAATGACACATTATAGCGTTCGCCTTTGTATTTCGCCATAGCAACATGAATACATGAATTAAGCGTGGCGAATCGGTTCACATAAGCCCCCCCGTGAACGTTAGACGTATGGAAAATATGCGCGCCGTATAGATGAACATCGATTTCGGCGATTCTTTTAGTATAAATGTTTCTCGCGATGTGGCCGCGCCGTTTGACAACGAGGCAATGCATTCCCGCGTCGGTCAGTTGTTGGGCAAAAACTGCTCCCCAAAATCCCGTTCCAACATTTAATTAATAATTTTTCATATGTATTCCTTGAACCTATAGTAAGCAACTATTAATGGCATTTGTTAAGGTATGATTATACACTTCATGTAAGAACTGCTATTATTTAATTTTTGAACATTTTTATCATACTAGAGTGTGTTTCTAAATTCATATTTCCGAGTATCATGCAAGCAATATACGGATGCAAGCTAGATGCACAAAGCCCAAGAACCTGCAAGCATGCTTATCATAACGGGTGGCAACGCGGCGAAACTCTTTCAGCTTGAGGAAAAAGCATTCCACAAGATGGCGCTCCTTATATCTCCACCAGTCGCAGAACCAAGGCTCTCGTTCGTTCGACTTTGGCGGGATGCAATAGTCGGCTTGATGAGCGACGATGTATTCACGAAGCCGCAATGCCCCGTATGCTTTGTCAGCGAGCACCATAGAACCCTTGATGGAGATCGCGCTCAGCAATTCTTCTGCAACGGCGACATCATGCACGTTCCCGGCTGAAAGTTGAATGTGAATCGGATTTCCCAACGCGTCAACGACCGCGTGAATCTTCGTGCTGCGCCCGCCGCGGCTCACTCCGATGCATTCGTTTTGGAGTTGGTTTTGGGAATCGCATTCCCCTTTTTTGTGGCTCCCGCGCTCGCTTTGTGAGCCTTTATGTAAGTGCTATCAACGCTGATGTCCTGCAAATCTGCGTCCGCACCGAGATCGTGAAAGATGCGCTCCAGAAGCCCGGCTTCCTGCCACTGAACAAACCGCTTATAGATGGTTTGCCATGCTCCGTATCGTTCCGGCAAATCTCTCCAAGCTGCTCCGCTGCGCGCGATCCACAGAATTCCATTCAGAATCTGCCGTGAATCCTTGCGTGGTCTGCCTTTGTCCCCTGCTTGTCGATCCGGAAAGTACTCTCGCAGACGATCCCATTCAGCATCCGTGAGTTCATAACGTCGAATTACAGTTTTCATTTCTTGCACCTCTGTATATATATTCGACGTTTCTCTCAATTATCCTTTTGGAAACACACTCTAATCCATACTACTTTTGTTTTTATCGGCCAATGGAATGGTATTCAACACCCGCGTCACTGATCTAGCCCCACGGAACCGGGCCAGCTACAATGTTAGGAAAAAGAGAAAAAGACTAACAAAGGAGCTGAAAGAAGATGGCAAGAAAGAACTACACAGTTGAACAGATCATTGTCAAGCTGCGGGAGGTAGAACTGCATTGTAATCAAGGAAAATCGATCGCTGAAGCCTGTAGAGGGCTTGGAATCACTGAGCAAACATATTACCGCTGGCGAAAAGAATACGGCGGGATGAACACCAGCGATGCGCGACGAATGAAGGAACTGGAAAAAGAAAACGCACGCTTGAAGAAACTGGTAGCCGAGCAAGCGTTGGATATCTCAATTCTTCGGGATGTGAACTCAAAAAACTTCTAAGCCCTGCCAAGCGCTTAGCGGCTGTCAAATATGCCGTGGTCAAACATCATGTGGCAGAAAGACGGGCTTGCAGGGTATTACAAATCAACCGCAACAGTTGCCGTTATGAACCTGTGAAACGTAGCGACGAAGACGAGATACGAGCCGCGATCATCCGATTGGTTACTAATTACGGACGAGTCGGGTATCGGATGGTTACTTATATGCTTCGGAATGAAGGGATTCTGATCAACCATAAGCGTGTTGAACGAATCTGGCGGGAAGAAGGTTTGAAGCTTCCGAAAAAGCAGATAAAAAAACGCAGACTCTGGCTGACGGATGGTAGCTGCATTCGTCTGAGAGCTGAGCATAAGAACCATGTATGGAGTTATGATTTTGTGGAAGACAAAACCCGTAACGGCCGAAAGATCCGATTTCTGAACGTCCTGGACGAACATACACACGAATGCCTCGCCAGTGTGCCACGCAGAAGTTGGCGGAACAATGATGTAATTGAATTACTATCTGACCTCATGCTAACTCACGGGGTTCCGGAGTATATGAGAAGCGATAACGGAAGCGAATTCACAGCTAAGCAAATTCGCAGATGGCTAAGCGACGCAGGTTCTATCACGGCTTTTATTGAACCGGGTAGCCCGTGGGAAAACGGCTATATCGAGAGCTTCAATGCACGTATGCGAGCTGAATTCCTGAATGGCGAGTTATTTGACACCATGTACGAGGCACAAGTGTTGACGCAACGATGGGTTCGCTACTACAATCAGGTCAGGCCGCATTCGAGCCTCGGCGGGCGGCCGCCTGCCCCTCAAACCGTGATCCCGATCGCTGCCTAGAATAATTCATTTCCTAACATTGCTCCTGAACCATAAATCGGGGGCAGATCACTGACCAAGGACGAGGTTGTACAACTCGGCAAATTGCTCTATGAGAAAACAACCGCAAAGCTCTCCGCTTCGGCAATGGAAGTGCTGACCGCCGCGCAGGTGGATATCTCAGCGTTGATCACGGGCACGGCGGAACAACTGATTTCCGGCATAAAGTAAGAACAATAGCATAAAGATAATGAGGAGCGTCTTTCGAGACGCTCCTTTTTTTATAGGAGGAAGAAAAATGGCGAAATACAGGACGATTCAACAGGCGTTTGAGAGCATCAAGGCGTTTGATGTAGATACTGCTATCACATATCATGCGCTGCGACAATTGGTGGTCTCAGGGCGGATACCTAGTATGCGGGTTGGAAAGAAGTACTTGATCGATCTCGACGTTCTTGCTGATTTACTGAATACTCAAGTGTCACAGCATCGTTCACTTGACTTTACTCCAACTCAGAGCGATATATAGTATGCGAATGGAAGGAGAATGACAATGGCTTCGATAAGAAAACGCACAGGGAAATCAGGTGATTCCTACCAGATTATTTCCAGTAACGGTAAGGATATGTTCGGGAAACAGGTACGCAATAGCACGACGTGGCGACCTTCTCCTGATATGACCGCTGCGCAAATCAAACGAGCGGTAAAAATTGCCGCTGCAGATTTCGACAAACAATGTGAACTGGGCTTCAAAGTCGACAACAACCAGACGTTTGCAGAATATGCTGAGTATGTTCTGAACCTCAAGGAAGCGAATGGAATCAAAAAAGGAACCCTTCGTGCATTTCGTCAGCTGCTTGACCGAATCAACGCTTCGCTGGGCAATATGAAGCTAAAGGATATTCGACCGCAGCACCTGAACCTTTTCTATACAGATCTGAGCAAGAAAGGTCAGCGCATCAGTGGACATTATGCGTATGTGCTGGACGCGGAGAAGCTCAAAGAAACGATCCGAAAAAAATTCGGTTCGTTCGAAAAATTCCATGAGAATGGCGGCCCCGGCTGTTCGACGATTGCAAAAATGTGCCGGGGAGAGCACTGCGATTACGATCTGGCTCAGCGGTCTGCGACACTGCTCGGAGACAAATTTACCACCTTATTTCGGGAGGAAAAACAAACAGAGCCGCTTTCCGCGAAGACAATCCATCACTTTCACAACATGATTTCCTCGGTTCTCGCACAGGCGGAGCGAGAAATGATAATCCCTTACAACTCCGCGTCCAAGGCTAGTCCGCCAAGGGTCATACGGAAAGAGCCGAACTTCATGCAGGTGGATGACGTGATGCGGATCATGGAGTGTTTGCAGAAGGAGTCGCTGATGTGGCAGGCTGTTATGATGCTCCTGATTGCCACGGGCGCACGGCGCGGGGAGATCGCGGGATTGAAATGGAAGAACGTTGATTTTGAGAACGGGAGCATTCGGATTGATTGCGCCCTTCTTTACGGCTCGAAAACGGGCGTATATGAGGAAACGCCAAAGACAAGCGCCGGATACCGCACGATCGGCATACCTGGCGAGGTGATGGATTTACTGCGTCGGTATAGGGTTGAGCAAAGCAAGCAGAAGCTGCGTATGGGTGCCAAGTGGGAGCAGACGGACTACGTTTTCACAAAAGAAACTGGACGGTATATTCATCCTAGCACATTCTCTAGCTGGCCGAACAGCTTTGCAAAGAAAAACGGCCTGCCGCATATCAATCCACACGCATTGCGGCATACGCAGGCGTCGGTACTTTATCAGAACAACGTTGACCCGGTGACCATTTCCCGCAGGCTGGGACACAGCCGTGTTTCGACGACGCAGGACATATACTGCCACTTGCTTGAGCAGGCTGATGACACGGCACGTGACGCGATTGGGAGCGCATTGTTTGGAGAAAAGAAAAAACAGCCACCAACGCCGGGAAAACAGAAGGTGCGTTGATTTTGGATAGTAATGCCCTCCGCGAGGAGGGCACTTTTTCCTTGTGAATGAAATTTGCTATAGAAAATTTCTGTTTGTAATGATAAATGATACGATGGTTTTAAGTATTTATTTGTTAAAAAACATGAGGTGTCCCCCAAAGAGTAGTTCAGACTGAATGAGAAAAATTGATGTTCAGACGCCTTCTGAGCCCGTTTTCTGGGTAAATTCAGCCGGTGTTAGGTATTGTTAGTGCGCTGTGCGGACGGAACTCGTTGCAGTCCCTTCGTCAGCGCTCAACTATGTCTCTGGCGTCCTCCAGAGACATAAAACAGTTCATGTTAAGGCATTCATCCCGGAAACGGTCGTAAAACGATTCGATATGGGGGTGTATATTAGCGCACTTGGCTAGGATTTGTTGAGGTTGTACGCTTAAGGAGTCACCCACTTTTGACGCATTTTTTGACGTATATGACCGCGAGAGGTTGCGATAGATTGCCTGAGATCGCGAAATTTGCCGAATTCTTCAAGAGGCATGAGTTTTGAATTATAGGCGATTACGGGCGATAATTCGAGATTACGAATGATTAGACCAAAATAGTTAGTCAACTCCGACCTTATACATGATGGAAACATGATTTACGTCAAGAACGATTTCACTAGACATAATACATAAACCTCTGATTGTTCTTTTTGTAGATTAACCCGCCAATCAGTATTGCGACAATTGCCCAGAATAGCGGAAGTAGGTTGAAAAGAAGGCTTGGGATGTTGCCGTCTATGACGACAATGCGAAAGTATTTTATATATACATAAACGGGGTTCAACAAAAACAGCCTTTGAATGTTAAGCGGGAACGCATCAACATAATAGAAGATAGCCGATAAATACATCAGAAGCAAGGTAAAGACGCTGTAGAGATATTTCATGTCACGGAAAAAGACGAACAGGGCAGACAGAATTAGCCCTACTCCGATATTAAACACCAGCAAGCAAACAGTTGGATAAATTAGCACAAGAAAACGCCAGGAAAATGTGACTCCGTCAATTGCTGCAAAAATGAAAAATACTACCAATGTTAAAGTAAAATTTATGAGTGACGATACGTTGCTGGAAAGAACGAACATATACTTAGGAACATTGACTTTTGAAAAAATATCCGCATTGGCTTCCAGCGAGGACATCCCCTGCGTGGTGGACTCCCTGAAATAGGAATAGACTAGATTGCCTGCGAAGAGGTAGGTCGTGTAAAAAGGCGCGTTCCGACCAAAGAAGCTCGTGAAAACTAGCTTCATAACGAACAGCGTCAACAGCGGCGATAAAATACTCCATAGAACGCCTAGCACAGTGCGCTTATACTTTTTTGTGAAGTCACGCTTTGTAAGCTCTTCAATTAGAAATTTATATTCTATTAATTTATGAAACATTGTCCCTCCACGGATGTATTATATCTCAAAGCTGTTTATTTTGGTAATATCTGCTCGAATGCTTATTATCGTTTATATTGCTCCTCAACAAAAGCAACTCCGATCATGGGTCCGTCGTAAATTCAGATCATCTGTGCTTTGAAATTGACGATTGTCGCCAACGCATCCATTGTTTCCCTCTTTCAAAGAGTATATTGCTTTCTTGTGGGAATGAACAGGGGTAAAGTTCCCTTATGCATAAGCTGCCCCGAATTATAGACCAAAAGCTTCATTAGTAAATCGGGGGACATTTCATTTTCTCTTCTGTCTATCATTATAGCTGGCCCAGTACTGCGGGGCTAAATCAAGCATCCAATTCACAAACATATTGACATGAGAAGCCAATTCAATCCTCTCACTGCATGATAAAGGCCCGTCCGTTCAAAATGGGCCTCATGAAGGAGAGAAATTCTGCAGTGCACAACATGCAAAATGTTATTATATAAGATTGACGAAAAAGTGTACGCATAACAGACCTTGTCTGTGAAGCATCCCGATTAACTCAGCAACCTGCAGAGGGAAACACTAAGCAAGCCTGTTTACACAATCTTTTGCCTTGTTAGAGAATAACACAAAGAACATTTCGCCGTAAAGAGCTTTTTAGAAACAAGAAAAACTTAAAAACACAAGCGGAGAAAAACTGCCACTTTCTGCATAATATGTAGAAGATTACAATTTTTTTGTTTTTCGCTTTCCTACTTGACAAGGGCTCGTAATCTTGTTATAAATAATGTGTCAGTTAGATAACGAAATTACGTAACATAATAATTCATCTCGGTACGGTATGAAAAACGAAAACAAAACTTCACACGGACGCGTCTACGGAAGTTGGATGATCCGATCCAATCTCTGGGTGTTGTCAAACGGGTGGCAAAACTTCCAATATCTGCTTGTTGGAAAGGAACAAGCGGTTCTCATCGACACCGGATATGGCGAAGGAAACATTAGAAGTGTAGTAGAGGAGATCACCCCTCTTCCGGTGATGGTGATCAATACGCACGGACACTTTGACCACACAGGCGGAAACGGGCTATGGCAGCAGGCCTGGATGGGAGAGGCATCAACAAAGGATTGTAAAAAAGCGTTTTCACAGGAGCAATCTCTAAAGGCGGCAAGCAAACCTTATCCCAACTACGAAACTCGAATATTGACAGACGGTGCAACGATTGAGCTTGGCAACGAAACGCTAGAGGTGATGACCATTCCCGCGCACCACGACGGCAGCATTGCGATTCTGGCGCATAAAAATCGTTTGCTGTTTACAGGGGATGAGTTTGAAAGCGGTCAGGTGTTGATCTTCAAACAAAAGACCAATCCGGAATTCTTGCCGACGATTCAGCGGCATCTGGCAAACGCACTACGCCTACTGAATCGAAGCAGCGAGTATGACTATCTCTTTCCAGCGCACAATGGTTACATGCTCGACCCGGATCGCTATCTGAACGATTTTATCCATCTTGATCAACAGATCCTCAACGGAACAGCCCATTTTCAATCCGACACAGCGGGTTTCAATTATCCATCAGATCCGGTGGCAAGCGGATCCGTCTTTGGGAAATTTGGCAGGCAAAAGCGTGTGTTTTACGGCGCGGCATCGATTGTTTATCTTGACGATGTGTCTGATGCATCAACAGAAGTAACAGTGCGCTAGGGGCAACAGGAAGTTTGCGCGAGGCTTAGGCAAACAAGAAAGCTGTTTTCAAGCAGGAAGGTAGCCTGCTAGAATAAAACAAATATGGAGGAGAAACTAAATGAAAAAAGTCGTAGCTCTGGTTTTGGTTCTTGCAATGTGTGTTGCGTTGGTTGCATGCAAGGCCACTACACCGACCGAAAGCACGGAACCCGCTGCAACAGAAGCAGCGGCCACTGACGCAGCAGTTGCGCCCGAAGCACCTGCCGCGCCTGAAACAAAGCCCGCAACTGCCGGCGTTTGCTGGTATAACTTTGCCGATACGTTCATCTCCAGCGCGCGTCAAACGCTGGAAGACGCGGCAAGCGACAGCGGCTGGCTGACGCTTTCTTCCGCGGACAGCGCATTTGATGTGCCGACGCAGGCGAACAACGTCAACCTTTTCCTTACGCAAGGCGTA
>JAEHHG010000107.1 GCA_019248075.1 Candidatus Gracilibacteria bacterium S5_H10
GCGGGAACACAAGCGAAAACAATACGTTTACGAAAGCGGATGCGATGAGCAATCTTTCACAGGATTTGAAACTCGCAAGAAAGTTTGTCGTTCCGCGTGTTGAGGGCGTTATGTTTTCCGAACACGGCACTTGGGAAATAAAGGGAAATCCTGACGATGCGCAACTGCGTACCGCTGCGGAACAGTTTCTCAAGATCGCAAACGACATTTTCACAAAAGCATATACGCCGGATGACCTGAAGACGACCTACTACATCGACAAAACAGACTTCCGCTCGGATGTTTGGCGGTTTGACTCTAAGGACGGTGTGCTTTCCGGCGCGCTGAACGCAAAGACGTTGGCGTTCTTATCAGCGGATTGTTTGAATGAGCCTGCCGACGCGCTGCATCCTTCTGTAGCTGAAGGCGATAAACTGGATGCAAGTGCCACGAGCGAACGCATCGCAACGATTCTCGGCGGAACGGCCACCTCGACCGACTTGCGCAGCGGATACAGCAGGGATGATGCAACAAACGGTTGGATGATCAAACGAGATGTATTCTTCCCGCTTGGCGATGGCAGATATTGCACAATTAGCGTGTTTGGAGACGTCAATTTGACGCCGACGACCGTTTGCGTCTATCCGGATGAGGATTGCGGAGACGAAAGTGTGTTCTGGCGCGCGGATCTGGAGTGGACGGAAGATGCGATCCAACTCCTCTATCCGCAGGATTTCCGAAAGGGAACA
>JAEHHG010000108.1 GCA_019248075.1 Candidatus Gracilibacteria bacterium S5_H10
GTTAGCATTTTGAGAAGATACTCAATCGTAACATTATGAAAATTAAATCGCTGTAAGACATAGTTCGTATTCCATCAGTTGTTTGAATCAGGAAGGAGCAAATAGAGATGGGTAAAAAAACACTCAGTATATTCCTTAAACATTATGATGAATTATATGAGTTCTCCAAGGTTTCTTATACAAGAGACGGATCGGCTATCATTACCTTCCCGTGCCTCCCGGCGCCGAGTAGTATTTCCCACAAAATACAATTATCAAAAAAATTAGTTACTAGCAACGAGCTTACTCCTAATATACTAGGTGATTCACAATTTGAAGCAAATTGTAATGAAAAATTTCGGGTTTCTTATCACTCGTCTGGCCAAGTGAATTATCACCGTTCATCTTTGTCTAGTTCATATTTTGAGCCTTTATATTCTACTACAAAGCAAAATTTATTTCTTATTATTTCTTTCCATCAACTAGATAGATTTAAAGTCACAAATACACACAAGAAAAACCAGGAGCAACCAATAACTATTGATATATCAGATTTATCTGATATGAGAATCGATATTTGCTTTTCTATTGTTCCTGTATCGTTTTCTATACCCAAAGAGAATGCACTTTTTATTTCCAATGCACACATATATAATATCCTTTTTGAGTTGTTTACAGATGAAGACACTTACAATTTTAGCGAAATATATTCTCCCGCGGATTGTGTAAAAATTAGGCCAGCCAACG
>JAEHHG010000109.1 GCA_019248075.1 Candidatus Gracilibacteria bacterium S5_H10
CTTTCATCATGGCGGTACCCATGCCTGCCATGTTCATTTTTGAAAGGACGGTCTTATTGCGGCCTTTTGGCAGCATAAAGCCAAACATCTTTGACATGAAATTCTTGCCCTTGGCGGTCTTCTTCGGGTCGCGCAGCGCAGCGGTCGCCCAGAAGGTGAAGAACAGTGTGACTTTCATTCCCATGGCAGCGGCGCCGGTGGCGATGATCATAGCAGCAAGATGCTTATCCAGATCACCGGAAAACACGATCATGAGCAACCGGTTCTCCTGACCTTCCAGCGCTTCGACTTTTTTCTTGAGCTCAAGAATTTCTTTTTCGACGTCCATTGTGAAACCTTCCTTGTGTTTTTATTTTTTAGAAATTTTGGTTATTGCAGAAAGAAAATAGTAACATGCGTGAGAAAGGCAGTTATCAAGTGGAAACGTTTGATCTCTATGTTATAAAAACATAATTGAAACAAAGGATTTAAGAATCATCGCAAAGGTGAGATTAAAAGTCACTGTTTTTTCACATTAATCTTATCTATTATATTCTTCTTTTATGTGATGTCTGTGATTTTATCACCAAAGAAAACAACATAGAATAAAACACTACTGTGGGTGTTTTATATGATTTTTGATAATTATTCTTGGTTATAGTTTGGTACAAAAATTGGTTCAATCATGCGTATCTTAAAACGTATTGTGTACAAACGATGCGCTTTTAT
>JAEHHG010000110.1 GCA_019248075.1 Candidatus Gracilibacteria bacterium S5_H10
TGGCGTTCGGCATTGCGATGGGCGTCTCCGTCGTGATATCCCGCAGGTTCGGCGCGGGAAACTGTAAGGATGTCTGCACTGCGGTTTCAACCGCGCTAATTGCAACCGCGGGATTCTGCCTGCTGTTGACCCTGCTGGGGCTTGTCTGCAAGGACGCAATTCTCCGGCTGATGCGTACACCTGCGGAGGTGTTTCTGCCGTCCGGACAATATTTGGCACGCTACACCGCAGGCTTGATGCCGATGTTCCTGTATCAGATCGCGCTGGGCGCATTCGCCGCAATGGGAGACGCGAAAACGCCCTCCGTGTTTCTTTCGCTTTCTTCGCTTGCCAATATCGGGTTGGACCTGCTGTTGGTCATCCACTTTCGGCTCGGCGTTGCAGGCATCGCCTGGGCGACGCTGATTTGCCAAACGGGAAGTGCGCTCATCGCGCTTGTTCTCTTGCGTAAGAGATTACAAACGTTTGGGAATAAATTTGAGAATATAAGGGCAAAACGGTTTTCCATGCCGCTGCTTGGTGAAATGCTGCATATTGCGCTGCCTGTCACGCTCCAGCAATTGATCGTTTCGGCCGGAAATGTGCTGATTCAAGCGAACGTCAATGGCTTTGGTGCAAGCGTTTCGGCTGGATATGCAGCATCCATCAAGCTCAACAATATGGCGATATCGGGGTTGATGGCGTTTGACAAAGGGATGGCAACG
>JAEHHG010000111.1 GCA_019248075.1 Candidatus Gracilibacteria bacterium S5_H10
CCCCTACTGACGGGAATGTAAAATATGCGCTTTTTGGTGATGGAACTCCTGGATCGACTGCATATACAAGACTATGGAATAGTAGTTGTATAGCAAGTAATGTTGTATATACATGATCAGGATTGTGAACCTTATGATGAGATACTATTTATGTCATATCTTCATGAACATATACACTTACATCTCCCATCAATATTAACTGAGACTGTACAGCCATTGTCGGTAATGGAAAAGTAACTATTAATATGAACGGATATTCACTTTCTACAAATAGCCACAAAAACATAATCATGGACAATATTTTCTTTAAAGGAAATAATTCACAGACAGGTCTGATTTTGGATAATAGTATTGATACTACTATAAATAATATTTCTGTTACAAACAATCATCGAGGAATAAAAAGTTTAAGCTGAACGTTTTCTCTTAATAATTCACAAGTTTTTAATAATACTATAGGAGTTTATTGATTTGATTGAACTTGAGGAAGTAAACAGAACATCAACAATAGTATGTTTTATAATAACAGCGGTTATGGTATCTATTCTGTTTTATCCGTCATCAATAATTCACAAATTTTTAATAATACGAATTGAGTATATTCATCTTTTGGTGCTATAAACAACACTATATTTTACAACAATATTCAATGAATCACCAATCTTCTTGTACTTCACATAAATAATTCTTCTTTT
>JAEHHG010000112.1 GCA_019248075.1 Candidatus Gracilibacteria bacterium S5_H10
TATAGCCGCGCCCCGTCGTGTCAATCACAATTCGTGTCCGGTCGCGTTCAAATACACCATATCCGATGGGATCATGAAACACTCTTAGGCCATCTATCAATTCAATCTTTTGTTCCAGCTCTATGCAGCGCGCAACCTGCCCCGTCCAATCCCTCCGTTGCGCCATATAGACCGACCAATCAAGCGATAACATTAATAGGTAGGACGGGCTTGTCGTCTCCGTCATCGCGAGCGCACGACGCAGCTGAGCCTCCGTGATGCGGCATTCGCCCAAATGCAGGCTTGCGGCCTGTGTCAGCGCGTCCATGGTCTTGTGCTGCGAATGCGCAAAGATGTCTGCAACGCCGCCAAGCGCACGAGGAAGCGCTTCTGAAAACGGGTAATGTGCGCCATGTGCCGCGTCAACCATCAATAGCGCGCCGTGACGATGTGCCGCCTCCGCAAGCCCCACAACGTCCGCACAGAGGCCATACGCGTTCGGTGAGGTAATCAACACTGCCGTTGCCCCGGTCGCTTCCAGCTCGCGTTCGAGGTCCTCCGGCGTCACCATGCCCAGCAGCCCGCGGCTCTCGTCGTAGCGTGGAGACACATAGCATGTTTCTATACCCCGCAACGCCGCCCCGCTCACCGCAGAGCGGTGGCAATCACGCGCGAGAAGGAGCTTGTCTTCTTCTCCAAGTG
>JAEHHG010000113.1 GCA_019248075.1 Candidatus Gracilibacteria bacterium S5_H10
CGCAGCGGAGCCGGCAGGCAGTAGCGAACCGTCCTTGTGCTGCTGAATCCCTAGAAATTCAGTGATTTTGTACTCGTCCATGCTGAACCTCTCGTTTTACGTGTAGTTTTTGAGCTTTCTGGAAGATGGCGCACCGAACGTTGCCGGACGCACTTTTGCAAGCTCTCGTGCAAACATCTGAAAGTTTGCGGATGCGGCCGACATTGAAACGGCCTCGCCGTTCGTCAGCTCGCTACCCGCTACCCAATAGACGATCATGCCGTGATAGCGTTCGGGGATTTCCGGCTCGTCCTGCGAGTTTTTGATTGACGTGGGAACGGAGCGGTAAACGACCTTGACGGACGTTTCTTCCGTGTCAACCTCAATCGTGCCCGTGCTGGCATCATCCGGCGTGTAAAAGCCCAGTTCGTTGCCGTCTGCATCAAGAATGCGAACGATTGCAAACAGATCGCGTTCCAGAACCGAAACGTTAAACGACGCGTCGGAAAGCGTGACCGTTTCCGCACGCACCGCTTGGTATTTCTCGGCAATGCTGCGGATCGCGTCATTCGCGTACAACGCAAACGTTTCTTCGTACTTCTCCGTGTTGCCGGAGTTTCGGTTGAGCCGCGATAGCGTCAGCGATGTGATTTCCGTGAGCGTCATTTGGTGTTCCCCCTCTTGTTACAGTAGGT
>JAEHHG010000016.1 GCA_019248075.1 Candidatus Gracilibacteria bacterium S5_H10
TTCTATCATTATTCTGAAATATCCTCGTATATTGTATCGGTTCATTTTTTGGAAGATCGAAATCTCTTAAAAACTGTTTTTTTTCTTCTGTGCTATGTTGTACAGTAGTGTGTATTTCGTCAATAATACCTTGGAAATCTTCATGTTCTATCAATTCTTTGATATGACCTAGTGTCAAAAATATATATCATTCATCAGTACTTGTTTTGATTGTTCACATATTTCAATATTCAAACAGTATCGGGATTTCTTGTTTGTCTTTCATGAAAATTATTTTGATGGTAGTATCGTTCTTGGTGATACGATATGTTTTATTGATAGAGAGTTCTTGAGTAGTAGCATTATATTCTGCACACCATGTGGTTAATTTTTCAAATAACATATCAGTAGCTGTTGTTAATCTATCTGTATCGATGTGAGGTTTTTGTATATCGGTTGATTGCAAAAGCGTAACATAATTTGTTCAAAGTGTTTCCAATAACGAACTATCTATGGCTTCTCATGATATCTGTGATATCGTTGTCCGATAAAAGACGATTTTTGAAATTTCTGATGTATTTTGGATGGTTATTTTGTTTCCTTTTTGCTTTAATATATCTTGTGCTAGTGATAGTATAGGTGTTATGTCTTTTTTTATGTTATCCGTGATTATTCAATTATGGATGTTTTTGTGTGTAACTAGGCATGTCATAGTGGATCTTAGATAGTCTTCAGCTCAGGAGATATTACCAGTAGTGTCATTTGTGCATGTTTGTAATGCATCCTGTATGGTGATAAGATGGTCGTGTGTTTTGTTGTCATATAATGGTATATCTTGTATGGAGAGTGATTGCATGATCCAAAGCATTCTATTGTACATATCTATACTATTTCGATTTGATGTCGTCAATGTTACTTCTTGTCCTTCATTATTTATCGTTTTATATACCGAAGTTATATCGGAAAAGGTATCCATCCATATGGGGAAAGATGTCGTCGTGATATTCTCATATACTTTCATATCTGGAATCGCAATGGGTATATTGGCAGATTGTATATATTTTTGTTCTTGTAATAATGCATACAGAACATTGACAAACTTATAAACATCATCTTTGTTTTTGGTTGTTTCTATTGTTTGTTGGATCTTGGATAAATTGGTCAAAAAAAAGTTTTGCCATAAAAACAATCATGCTTTTATCCTTTGCTGTTCATCTGGTTGGAGATGCTTATATGATAATACATTGTCTTCTATGATAGTCACAAAAAAAAATGTATTATCTTCACTTGGCTGCTCTATGATAGAGAACATTTTTTCATTATCAGATCACTTGTGCTTTTCGATCAATGATTCCCCATTTTCGGGAGTGTTAGAATCATTATCAGTTGTATCAAAAAAGTCCATGATATTTTAAATATAAGCTATTAAATCGTCTCATTGTTTTTCAGTAACCAACCTCAGATGATCGCTGCAGTTTCCATCCTCAAAACGGTATTTCATAACCCAACGATTTCATGAGTTTGGTTTTCGAACTGTTTATAATCATTGCTAGTAAATCCTCATTCTGGTCAGATAATTCCTAAGATGTTTTTGTTTGATGGGACAATATTCCCTTGGGCTAACTCTTGTTCATTCTTGTCGAATATGATAATATCTTTGTCTTGAAGCTCTTGTGAAAGAGTAGTATTAAAAGCAAGTTCTGGTAGTTTTCGTCCTCGTGATTGCTCAACAGCTTCTTTAATTATTTTTTGCAATCTTTCTTCTTTTTTGCTATTCCATTCTTTGATAACTGATCTTTCTGCTGGCCAAAATATAATCTTATCGATAGCTATTTCACTCAATTTTTGGACAATGAGTTCAGCCTTGTCCCATTTGTTCGGCATGGCGATAATCATCCCTGTATGTTTGGTAGTCAATTCGTGAGTTTGTTCAGAGAGAATAGTTCATACAATTTTTTTATCATTTCGCTGATCCATACGGACTTCATATCTCGTCATGGTCGCTTCATATATTGGTGATTGTATCCATATAGTATCGCCGATTTTCGCTCTCAGGACTTTTCTCACTTGTAACAAAATCTCTGCATCGTTTATGGTGATGGTGGACTCTTTTTTCGTATAGCTAGTGATAAATAATTGCATGAGTGACAAGAAAAAGACAAAACACCAAATTTTTAGCATTTTGATGAAATAATGCAATACTTAATAGTATGGGTTTTTATCGTATATATTACTGATGTTATATAAAAGCGAAAATATTTGACTTATTGAGTTTTATCAATATAATAAAACAAGATTTATTTATAAAATTTTAAAAATGGAAACTCTTCAAAAAGATATAATAAATACTTCTAATAACATTGGCAAAATTAACAAATCATGAGATATTTTAGAAAACTTTTATCAAAAAAAATCAATAAATGAGGATCTCCAAAATCTTGGATTAAGATTTTTAAACATAAAAAATAGTCTTTTAAAAACATGATTGGAAGAAAATTTACATAAAAACAATGTTGATGATGATATGTATCGTTGTTTTATTCATATATATAAGTTTATTGATTCATATAAATTAAATGATCTAATAGGTTTGGCAAATTATTACAAAGAATTGTATAGAGAAAGTGAATCAAAATTGATCCATTTCAATAAGACAAAAAGAGAACAAATACATTTTTTACAAAAGACATTTGAGTATTTTTTATCAGATTTTAAATCATTAAAAGAAAAAATTAAAAATAGTTCATTAGGTTTTATAAAAGAAAATGCTTTTAGAAAGCCCGAATCTTTTTCTATAAATCAAAAGCATATTCAAGAAATGCAATTGTTTTTGAATGAATTTCCCTCTAGAATAAACAGTATCCAAAAATTTCTTGATAAAATCTATACATTATGATCGAGTAAGACAAAAGAAAAATTAGATGAATACAAAAAAATGGAAAGGTATGTATAAAAATAGATAGCAATTTACCACGATCTCAGGCAACTTGAGGCTAATTTTTTTGTTTTTTTGGAATTGCATTTCAGTCTATTTTCCCTACTATTTTATAGTAGCTTTATATCAAGCCAATTTTTCTGATGATACAATATGCTATTGATGCAGTAAAAAATCTTCTTTCACAAGGGTTTCACATGTACCCGATTTTTCTCGTGATTATTGTCGGATGTATTATCCAGATAGTGAAAGTTATTATAGATTTGATCAGATATAAACGTTTTTATATGTGACATATTTTTGCTTCAGGATGATTCCCTTCATTTCATAGTGGATTAGCAAGTAGCGTAACGATGTTGGTCTGGTTGCAATATGGTTTCGGTAGTGTGTTATTTGCTACAACATTTGCTTTCAGTGTACTATTTGCATATGATGCAATGAATCTAAGATATGAAACAGGACAACATGCTCATTATATCAATGATCTAAGGCTAGAATTAGGATCGATTTTACAGAAAAAAGAAAAATGATTACTCAAAGAAAGAATCTGACATACTCCGCTCGAAGTGGCTTGATGAATAATTTTCGGTTCAGTATTGACGTATATATTCTATTACATCTATTTCATTAAATAAATTTTTGCAGCAAGTATAGATAGTCCACTAAAAAAATAATCTAGTTTATAATCATTATAGTCAGTCAGTATGATAAAATTTGTCGTTCCTAGACCGGTCAAAAAAATACATAGAACGTATACGCCTATCGATTCAGACAAAAAGAAAAAACACAAAGTCTGAGTCCGTTTTTTTTCTATAAAAATAATCTGGATAATTTTCATCATATTCGCACTGATTTACTGATGATTCCTTTTGCTGAAAAACTCGATTTTTGATCGTCAATATACTATCAAAAGAGTACAATACGATTCTTGAGATATCGCTTGGTATGATAATCCGTATGTATACAAACGTATAAAAAGCTGGATTGTATGAGAAAATTATTATGTAGCTCGCATGTATTCGTCCAGGATATTGTCTGATCTTCAGGAGAGATACCCTATGATTACTGATATTACTATAGACTATCGTTCGAGCAATACCGTATTTGTCAAATTGACTTTTAGACCTATCGATATGGTAATCAGAAATCAAGAAATAAGGTTCGCTCTTATAGGAGATGCTTTGTTGCAACTATATTCATGAAACAATATAGCAAATGGGATAAAAGTTCTTGATTTACCCGAATATCTGAGTGGAATGACAATAATGTCTGGACTCTTTTACAGGCAATCTGCAAGTGAACTGACGCAGCAAGTCGAATTGTTATATCAATGATTTCCTGGACTCCATCATATTGAATATTTGCCATGAGGAGAGAGATCAATTATTTATTTGGACGGCAAAAGATTTTATATCAACAATTGAAGTGATATAATCAATCAGATAAGAAATTATGAACTGCTCAAAAAATACTACAAAGACTATGCACAGCTTGAAGATATTGATCTTTGAAGTTTGGAAAAAGATAAGATCATTGTAAGGAAATTTTAATTCATTGATAAACGCTACGCGATAAATTTATCAATTCATCATTTTATCAATTTATCATTTAGTATGAACGAAGAATTTATGAGAGAGGCGATACATTTGTCGCTCGAAAATATGCAAAAAAACGCTGGTTGACCCTTCGGTGCTGTTATCGTCAAAGATGGAAAAATAGTTGGTAGAGGATGGAATCAAGTAACCTCAACCAATGATCCAACTGCGCATGCAGAAGTAGTTGCTATCCGCGATGCATGCAAAAATCTCTGAACATTTCAGCTCGATGACTGCGAATTGTATACCTCATGCGAACCATGTCCGATGTGTCTCTGAGCTATCTACCGAGCGAGACCAAAAATCGTCTATTATGGAAATACCAAACAAGATGCTGCCGATATCGGATTCGATGATAACTTCATTTACGAGGAATTGAAAAAACCGTTAGCAGAAAGGAAGATTCCGTTGTTGCCTTTGCTTCGTGATGAAGCGATTGTCGTTTTCAAAGCACGGACAGCAAAACAGGATAAGATAGAATACTAGCGAACAAATCCTCCTTCGTTTCCTCCTTTATCAAGGAGGCTTCTAGTGAGAAGACAGTGTCCCTTGATAAAGGGAAGGGTACCTTTAGGGTAGGGATTTGTTAACAAAAAAACCTTTAGACTTTAAGACTTCCGACAATGCTAAAAAACGATTTCCCTATTTTCAAAAACAATCCCGGACTAATATTCCTCGATAATGCTGCTTCGACCCAGAAACCGCAGTACGTCATCGACGGCGTTTCTGAATTTGTTGCGAACGATTATGCAAATATTCATAGAGGATTATATTCGCTTTCTGAAAAATCAGAAGAATCATATCGTCATTCCAAAGAACTCGTCGGTGAATTGATCAACTGCAAAGCGAGCGAAATCATCTATAGCTACAATTCGACCTACGGGATAAATTTGATTGCTCAATCGCTCGTTATCAGTGATGTTATAAAGTCTTGAGATGTAGTTCTCCTCTGAATTCGAGAGCATCATGCAAATATTCTTCCATGGCAAATTCTTGCGGAAAGAAAAGGATTCAAAATAGAATTTTTCAATATCAATGACGAATATGAAATCGATCGGAACGATTTCGACAAGAAATATACCGACAAGGTCAAAGTCGTTTCCGTAGCTCACGTTTCCAATGTCACCGGAAAAATTTACGACGTAAAAAAAATACACTCCAAACTTCGTGATGATACATTTTTTCTTGTAGATTGATCACAATCAGTACCGAATTTTCCAGTAGATGTGCAGGATATCGGCTGTGACTGTCTAGTCTTTACGTGACACAAGATGATGGCGTACACCGGAATCTGAGTAATCTATTTGAAAAAAGAATGGATCAAAAAATTGGTTCCGATGATTCGTTGATGAGGAACGATTGAAGATGTGGATGTTTCATGACATACATTAGCTACGAATTCCGACAAATTCGAGGCTGGGACGCCGAATATCATTGGCGCAGTTTCGCTCGGAAAAGCGATAGAGTACATCAAGTCCATCGGCTGAATGGAGAAAATTCGAGAACATGAACAAAAACTTGTGAAAATGTGTCTGGATGGATTTTCAAAAATCAAAGATAAAGTAGAGATTCTCTGATCCTCCACGGCGGGCGAACCTACGACGACGGACAGAGTGGCGGTTTTTTCTTTCTTCCTTGCAAACAACACAAACTTCAACAATATCGGCGAAAAATTCGCTGAACAGAATATCGCAGTTCGCTGCTGAGGACATTGTGCATATCCATTGCATAAACGTTTCCAGAAACCGTGAACTTGCAGGATGAGTGGATATCTTTACAACGATGAACAGGATATTGAGCGTTTTTTCGAGATTTTGGATAAGATAATCTAATTATATCACATAATAAAAATTGTCAAGCCCTACTATTAATGTTAGAGGGCTTTTTTTGTAAAAAAAATCGTTTCCGGATATACTTAAAACGATGAAACGACCAAACGATATAACGACTATAATCCATTGTTTCGACGTTTAATCGTTTATGCATTTAATCATTATGAAATACCATGACCAATCAATCTAAATCTATCGAGACTTTCCAATCTGCTGTCGACCAAGTCGCTACAACTCTTGCCGAAGCCAAAAAGCTTGAGGATGAAACGCTCAAGAAAACCAAGGCAGAGACAGCTTTGCTCAAAGTAGAAAGCACTAAGACAGCAATAGAGACAGCGAAGGACGAAGCATCCAAAAAACTCAAGGCACTTGAGGGCAAAACTGATGCAACCTCAAAAGCAGAAATAAGCAAACTCGAAGCAGAGATTAAGGAATATGAAGAGATGCTTACGGCTTTGAATGAGTCGAAGACAGAACTAACAAAACTTAAGACAGGAATTACGACTGAACCTGAAAAAGAAAATGAAGAAAAGACAGAAAATACAAAGGAAGAAACCAATGAAAGTGAAAAAACAGATAGAAACCGAATTCAGAGACAATGGGATGGAGTGACAAGCAAAGAAGAATGGAATACAAATCCCTGAGCTAATGTTGCTCGTATCGCTTGAGGAATAGGAATTGTTGCGGTTTGAATACGAGGGATCAAAAAACTTTTTGGTATCGGAAAGAAGAAAGAAAAGAAAGAAAAAACAGAAGGAGAAGAATCTACAGAAGAAAAAGGATTTTGGGAAAGACCGTTCGGAAAATTTCTAAAATGGACAGGGATAGTGACGTGATCATATTATTTAGCTCATGGTTTGTATACAGGAAAACGATCATTAAGTGATTTCTTCGATCGAAACAAAAGAAATGAGACAAATCCAGAAACGTTAAAGGATCGATATGAAAAAAACGTTGATGCTGCATTAAAACCCAAATATGAGTCATTTGGTGAAACAGTAGATAAATATCATGCAAATTTCGGTAGCACGGATTCTTTGTGAATATTGGAAAATGATAAAAGTAAAGAAATAAAAATACCAAAATGATGTCTTCCTGCAGTGTTGGATGATACCTATGACGATGTGTGAGGTATTTTGGATACGGATGATTATATTTTTGATAAATGGAGATATGCAGGACAACAAATATGGGATTCTGTTACGATAATGTGAGGAAAAATTGCTTGAGCTTTCTTTAGACCTTTAGTTTGAGTAATAAAAGGATTGAAGGAAACATTCTTCGATAAAAATGGAGAACCAAATGAAGAATTTAAAAAACGATCTGAAGCGGAAGATCTTACAAGAGATGAACAGTTATGAAATCTTATGCAGAAATATGGTCTCATCAGGACGTATCTTGGAGATAAACAAAATCAATTAGAAAGAAAATATGCAAAGCAATGGTTGATTGGACAAGGAAACAAAAATCCTACCGAAGAAGATATAGATGAAGCATTGGATAATGATGATTGTATTGAGGTTATAGAAATGAGAGTAGAATCTTCTTTTTTAAGAAAGAAAATAGTGGCGATAGATGACAATGAGTCCGCTATGTCAGCATTAGATGCTGAATGATTGTATAATGATACCCATTCAGAATGGATAGATGATTTGACGGGTGAAATAAAAAAAAGAAAGGAATGAGTAGTTCCCGATGAAACTATTCGGGAAAGATGCAAGAATGCTCCTGATATAAATAAGAATCAATCATTGGTTACTGAACTCAATGAAGTATCAACACAATTCTGAGTTTATTTAAATGATGGATTTTTGAAGAGAAATCGAGTGGAATCATTTGCATCTCGATCTGGATTGAATTTTGATGAACTTTGGAATAGCAAAGCCAATGATATAGAAATTATGATGGAAGAGATGTGATTCAATAAAGAGATAGAAAGGTTTAAACTAGCGAACGCTGAGTTTATGGATAAAATGAGCAAAAAAACATTGACGCAAAAAGATATTGATGAATTTAAGAAATCGATTGATGAATATTTCTCTCTAGAACAAAATATCTTGATGGAAGCGGAACGTAAAAATAAGGCAGATGGAAGAAAAAGTTTACGAGAAATATTTACTACGTGGGGATTTGGTAGAATAACCGCAATGTTCCAACGAGTAATGACTCCTACGGGTATAACGATACTTGTGGTCGTAGGATGATTCAGGGTATTTTGAATAAATTTGCCAAAAGCAATTTGGAATGGTTTAGGCAGACCAGTATTAACAAAAATAAAGGATGTAACCTTCAAAACTGTTTGACGAGGTATGGAAACGGTAATGAGAAGAACAAACGTTACAAGACTTGGCGGTATAAATAAACGAACGAAACTGAAAATATATGGAGAATGAGATATTACAAAATTTGGAACAGATTTGAAAAAATGACGTTTGGATTTTGATATAGCGCAAAGTGTATTTGCAGAGAGATCTAGTGCTTGGAAAAAAACGAAATTCAATACATATTTGATAGATGAACTAAATCTTATAGATGCAGCTGATTTACCAGCAAGCAAACAAGCATCATTGCTACAACAGTATTGTAAGGGCAACGTAAGAAAATTAATCAAAAACGGAAGCACCAATTTTACATTCTTAGCAAAGAAACTTGATACGTATCATAAAAAATTGAATTCTGAAACAATGACTTGGAATAAATATAATCTAATGGATGAATTGCTTACTAATGCTAAACTAACAAAACTAGATGACATAGATACGATAGTAAAAAATATTGATAATGTTGCAGATGCGGACATCAATGATCTTACACCCAAACAGATCAAGAAACTGGCCAAAGAATTATGAAATGATATAAGTATCTTAAATGACACAAAAAAAATAACTGCTATGATTAATGAAATAAAACAAGCTAATGAAGTAGTATCTGTTCTTGATAAGACGAAATTGAAAGAATTATATAAACGTATTGATGTAGGATTTACCGATGTTCAAAACAAACTGGAGAGAATAAAGGCAGATATATCTGCTCCTGATTACAGTGTTGCAAGAGTAAAATATTATGAAGATACAGTAGAAAGCATAAAAATGTTTAAGGATAAAGCGAAAACACTCACAGAAATAGAATATTCTACAGTCTTGAAATTTGTGGACAATGGGTTTGATATTTGAACAATGTCCAAATTACACAATATTATAGAAATAGATGCTCCATGAACAAAATTAATAAGAGAAGCCATGGAAAATGGTGATATGAGAACCCTAAGAGGACTTTTGGAAGATGCTGGAAATGATGTAAATCTCAAAAATATCATAAAAAAATCAGATGTAGATGATATCATTAAAGATCTTGATGTCTTCAATACAAAAATACTAGCTACATGAGCTGATGAGATATGATCTTTGCTTAAGAACATAGTTAAGATATTTACTAAAGTAATGTAACCTTATGGCAACACCAAAGTATGAACAGATCAAGACAGAAATAGCTGATAGCTATATCAAAAAATTTAAGGACGAACTCGGTTGGTTCAAGTCGCTTACCGTTTTGCCTTTTGAAGGAAAATTAAAAAAGATCATGATTTCAGATGAAGATCTTGAGGGAAAAACATTAAAAGATCTGGATGATCTTGGACGATGGAGAACAGTATTATGAACCATGAGCCCAAAGATTGCGAGTGATATCTTTGACTTTCTTAAAGAAAAACAATCGCTTATTATTCAGGCAGAGACAGCAAATAAACTTGAAGAACTGAAAAGCGAAGTCGTATTAGGAAAGATTCTTGTAGAAGATAAAAAACCAGAGTCAAATACCATTGCTCCCAATTGATCGTCTGAAACAGAAAACCCTGAAGATAAAAAAAGAAATTCAGTTGCAAAATGAGTGACTGTATGAATAACATGAGCTGTTGCTTGGAAAAGCATGGAAAAAAATGTGAATAAATTCAATGATAAAAAACTAATGAAAAAATTAGACGGTATAAAAATAGAATCAACTAGCGCAAAAAAAGAAATCAGTATGATTCAAGATCAGATAAATACAGTAATAGGAAAGACAGAGGATGCAGCAAAAAATCCTAAAATATCTAGGGCTGCAAGAAAAAATCTTCAAAAATCATCCAAAAAGTTTTGAGAGATTACTGATGCTTTGAATGATGGAGAAGTGATAGATGCACGGGATGCTTGGGGAAAACTTGGCAAAGATATGCCTGCAGATCTTTTGGATGCAATGGATCCAAAATCAGCAAAGATATTTTCAGAGCTGGATGATGAAACGCTCTCTTTGATTGCCAAATCCAAATCCACAGATGAAATTTCAGAAATCCTTTCTCAGAAAGGAATCAAGACGGTAGATAAAAAAATACTGAACATCCTCAAAGAAATGGATGATGCTGCAAACATCAAAGCGCTTTCTAAGGTATTGAGATTCGGAAAAAAGCTTTCGCCGATACTCAAAGGATTGTCAACTTTTGGCGCTTTAGACTTATTGTTTTTCGGATTTGATGTTTGGATGTGGAATGAATCGATGAACGAAGCTGATTATGTTGCCAAAGTGAATGAAGCAAGAGCATCAGTAAAAAAAGATAGAGCAAATTTTGAATTGATGATGGGTGCAGCTTCAATAATACTAGAGTTTGGTATTATCCTTACATTTTCTTCTATCGGTACAGCAGCGGGAAGTGTTGTTCCATGACTAGGTAATGCTGCTGGATTTGTGATAGGATTAGTTGTGTGAGCAGTAGTATATGTTGCACAAGATTTAGTAAATCAGCTTTATTATGATAAGCTAGAATTCTATACACAAAACAGAGAAGATTATATCAGACAAGAAAGAACCTGAATCAAACAAGCTATTTTACAATGTGCAAAAGAACAGAAAATAGATGCAAATCCTAATTTGACAGACAAAGCCTTAAACGACAAAGGAATCAATACTTTCCAAGAAGCTCGAGAAGCATTAATTTTCCAGGAAGAGATAGATAAATATACAAAAGGACAACTACCTGTAGAAGTGAAATATTCATTGATCTCTCGTCGATATTATAGCGGAGAAGCTAAGAGCGAGTTTATCAAGGGACTGAGTAATGAAGAAAAAATACAATGGGAAAAAGAATGGAAGATAATGGATGCACGTATCGTGAAGAGAATGGAATATGTGAAAACATTCATTACCAAAAAATGAGGATCAGAAAATTATGATAAATTTATGAAAAATATTCAAGCAAACACGGGATTATCATATATTGAAAAAATAGTCGGAGAGTCTGATATCTATATGGAGATCAAACAGAAGAATAATGAATATTTTCCAGGATTTTCATGAACAGTTGCTGAATATAGGGACGCATTTGGAAAAGATCTTAAGAAAAAATATCCAAATGAGTTTGCATTGTTTGATAAACTTTACAAAGAGGATATCTATCAATTCGAATATATCTGTACTGGAGCAGAGGAATTTACTTTGCAAGAGGGTATTTATACAGATGAAGAATATGCTGCTATCAAGAAACATAAGGACTTTATACATCTCTTCTATCATTATAAAAAAGTGGGACTTTCTATAGAAAACACAAAAAATGTGACCATAGATTATACAGATTATGATTATAATTATCTTGAAAGAGTGTTGATAAAACTTGATGAACTAGGTAAAAGATCTAATTTTAACAAAAGAAATGCCATAGATTATTTTTCAAGGCAAACAGGTATCGAGAGCAGATTGTCTACAGATTTTCAGATATCTTCTTCGACAGGACAAAATATCGTCTATAGAATGGGAAGAGAATTCCATGGATATGCAGGCAATAATAATATGTTTGAACTCATGAGTTTCTATAACGAATCTAATGATGATACTAAAGGTATCTATTATGATGATGAATGGATGGTAAACAACGATGAAAACGCTTTCTGATGAGATAGATGATATAATGATTCAACAGTACAATTTCTGCTTGGATGAGTGATGGGAAATGTTATTGCCAATCGATTTTCTACTATAGATAAATGATGGAATTTAGAGGAAATCGACAAAAAAAATATGACACCGGATGAAGTGTATGATAAGTTTAATGATGTATTGATGTTAGATTCCAAAGTTGATGTCGCTGATAAAGAAGCAGTCAATGAATTTAAGCATGAGATCAAGAAAATAATAGAAGAGGAAATTGCTGCAAAATCTCCAGCAAAGAAAAAAGAAATAGAGACAAAGATAGTAAAATTTGTAAAAGCACAATCAAAAATGATAGGAGATATGTCTGAAATCAATGAGGATGGTATCTTAACCTATTCGTGAAATGAACATGCGTGATATGTAGAGATACCTTACGAATTAGTCATCGCTGCAAAAAGAGCAAAGATAGGTGATATAGAAAAATTCTTATTTAAATATGAAAACGGGAAAATCATCGCGATCAGTTCTCAGCAATATGTAGATACACCATTATCCTTTACTACGCTAGATATAGGTTATGAAAGAGTGACGCCATTAAGAAACGAACTTACAAAAGAGGAAAAATCTGTCATTGGCAAAGTTGATATGGTAAAAGAGAGATTGAGTAAATTGAGATCAGTGGAATCAGCAAGAGAAGATCTTTTGTTTGGCGGTTTAGAAGATGAACTTGATATCCCTGTAGAAGTGGAAAGAGAGATGACCAAAAAAGTATATGAGCGAGAAAATATTAAGGAATCATTGTTGTATTTAGATATCAGTGATTCCAAGAGTAAATTATTGCGTGAGTGGAAATCATATTATGAGTATTTCAATGATACCTATATTGGTATGCTTGCAAATATTTCACAATTCACCATGAACAATAATCTCTGAAGTTTTACCCGTATGTCACAGGCGTGGGCACGAGTAGGCAAAGAAAAATATAAAATCGACAAACAAGGCGAAGTAACTATCGATCATATTGATTTAGAATCTGATGAAAAAGATTTTATTCTTGAATATATCAAAAAATCATATCAATGAGAGAAAAAGACAGTAAAAGAATTATTGAAATCAGCTGATGGTATGGAAAAAGAAAAAGGAAAGCGAATGCTTGATCAGATATTGATTGCAGTATTTGAATCAGAAGTCTTGTCAATGAATTCTAAAGGAGAACATATTAATAGTATAGATCAACAAAAGGATTCAAAAGCAAAAGAAGTTGAAGTAAAAATAAATAAATATTTAGGTTCTGGTACTAAATATACATCAGCGATAGATATTTTGACTAAGATAGATGAAGGCAAAATAATATATAATGAGCAAACGATAGAAACTGTTAGCGAGACAGAAAAAAAGACATATGAAGCAGTAAACGAAACACTTTCCACTATTATCGCTACAATGGATAATGTGGATCGATGACATGGAAGAAAGAAGATAAAATTTCTTGTAAATAATAAGGAAAGTATAGATGGAAAAATAGTGGGCACTGTACAGAGTCGATGAGCAGAACGTAAAGTATATATTGATACAAAACAAAAGACATATCGTATCGAATGATTAGAATATATTTTCCGTGATGAAGATGAATTTGCTTATGCGACAAATTTTATAAATCGGGTAGAGTGATACTATCTCAAACAAAATCCTGAAATGAGAGGAATGTTTTTCTTTGGAGATCAGCTTTATCCAAATACTTTGTTTGCTGATAGAAAAGTTGATACTTTGTTGGGAGAAGTAGAAAATCCTAATGATGTTGATGTTTTATATAGTGATGCTTTATTATCACATTTTACATGGCTGAAAAGTGATAATGATTCTAATAGACAGAAGTTTTTGGATTGTATAAATAGATTATGATTTAATTGATCTATTGTCAAAAAAATGCTTGAATCAAAAATTCGAAATGTAGTAAAGAAAACAAAATAAACTATTTATCATATTATATATTCTTATGTCAGAAACAGAAACACTAAAACAAGAATTGCCTCAAGATGAAGTAAAAGAAAAAGCTTCTGATATTGCCATTGATGAGACAAGAGAAGAACTTGCTAAGATGTATCTCTTATTCCTTGACCAGCAAAAATGAGGGATACTATCTACATGAGCGGGTGTGTGAATGAATCTCAATCCTATACAGAAAGATACCATAAAATATCTGACTTCTGAAAGTGAAGAAAAAAAAGATATTTTTAAGACGTTTTTCAATAACGCAAAAAAGAAACTCGTAGAAAAGTTCACCGGAGGCACTTTTGTAGAATATGATAAGAAAAGCTTAAATTATATGAAAGAAATAATGTGAAATAATAAAAAGCTAAATACTTTGATGGCAGAAATAAAAGAAAATCAGGATGATAAAAAAAAGATTCAAGAGCTTATGTCTCAGATTGCAACAGGAATGTATTTGACTACGGTATCTTCATCTCCAATAACGACTTCAGAATCTGTAGATCCTTCAGCAGATACGTCATTACCAGCAAATCAACCAGAAGTATCCAGTGAATCTATGGAACGTATTCCAGGAGAGTATGTGTATCCCGTTTCTGGAGTAAAAATCAATTCTCCATTTTGACCAAGAGTGCTCAATGGAAAACCCGAAGACCATAAAGGGATAGATATCGCTGATAGTACAACTCAACACGACATATTATCTGTAGGAAATGGAGTTGTGGAATATGTTGCTACAAAAGAAGATAATGAATTTTCTTGATATGGGAATTGTATCGTAGTAAAATTAGAGAATGGATATAGGGTGTTATATGGTCATTTAGAATCGTATACCGTAAAAGTATGAGACAAGGTAGAATCTAGCCAGGTTATATGAGTCATGGGAAATAGTGGTTGTGAGTGGACAGGAAAACATCTTCATCTTGAAGTGAGGGAATGATCTGCTGACAACAGCCTTCATTCTGATGATAGGGCAATCTATTTTAATAGTAAAGCTATTGATCCATTGAGAATGCTTCCTGTCTCAAAAGACATGGTCCAACCAAATCTAATTGCCGACAATAAGATAAAATCGCAATTGTTTATTCCTGAAACAATGGCGTAAATTTTTACTATCGTATTCTTTACATATCTTTGATAATTTTTTTGACGACGCCAATGACTTTGGTTTCGTCATATTTTGCTACTTCTACATTATCAAAAAATCTATTAACAGATTCAAGATATCGTTTTCCTTCTTTATTGATGATTTTTTTGAGCTTGGGTAAATCGTTGTGAATGACAAATACATAATCGTTTACATCATAGTTTGGTTGTTGATTGATTAAAACCAAGTCGCCATCTTGGATCTTTGGTTCCATACTATTCCCTTTTGCTCTGACAAAAAAACATCTGCTGACATCCTTTATGCCAAGCATCGCCATCGTTGCTGGTATCTTTTCTTGAGTATATTCATCCAAGATTTTTTTTCATTTGTTTCCGCATTGAGCGAATCCATAGATAGGGAGCTGGACGATATCATTTAGATTGTCTGTGATATTTTCTCTGATTAATCTGTATCCATTTTCATCTTTTACAAAATATCCTTTCAATACCAATTGATTCAATTTGTTGAGTACGGTCTGTGGATGGCTTGCTCCGATATTGTTCGCAATCTCTCTTAATGTGATACCTTCCTGGTTCGTATTTTTTTTAAAGAAAGCGATGAGTGCCTTTTGGATATGATCGAGTTCTTTCATAATAATAGGTCAGAAAATAAATATTTTTGTCCTGTATTTTTGTCAGTATAAGAATCTCTTTGACAGTGTCAAGGAAATTTTGACAAAATCAATCATATTTTTGACAGAGCTGATAAATATAGGTCTGCATACGATAAAAATCTCTTGATTTTCTAAAATAAAACAATAAAATCAGATCCGTTGATGAGAATATCCTCAAAAAAACATTCTGTTTGTTATGTACGATTGATATCGTAATGCATATGGATGATTGAGTCCACTTCATCACAATTCGTAATTGGAGAATGGTTTAATTCGTTTTATACTATTATACTACATATAGCTATGACGACAAAAAAGCAAGAGTTACAAGAAGCTTTCAAGAGCATCGAAAAACAATTTGGGAAAGGAGCCATTATGAGAATGGGAGACAATGCAAATGTAGGATTAGTGAATACATTTCATAGCTGATCTTATGTATTAGATTTGATTTTAGGCGGTGGATATCCGGAAGGAAGAGTTATAGAAATTTATGGTCCAGAATCTTCTGGTAAGACAACTATCGCATTACATGCAATCGCAGAAATTCAAAAAAGATGAGAGATGTGTGCATTTATTGATGCAGAACATGCGCTTGATCCTCAATATGCACGCAAACTTTGAGTAGATGTTGATAACTTATTATTGTCACAACCAGATTTTGGAGAACAAGCATTACAGATTGCTGAAGAGTTAGCAAAGACGGGTGCAGTTAAACTTATTGTGATTGATTCCGTAGCTGCTTTAGTTCCTAGAGCTGAAGTAGAAGGAGATATGGGAGATTCATATATGGGATTGCAAGCAAGGATGATGTCTCAAGGATTGAGAAAACTTTCATCTGTGTTGGCAAAAAGCGGTACAACATGTATATTTATCAATCAAATCCGTATGAAAATATGAGTGATGTTCGGAAACCCAGAAACTACTCCTGGATGAAATGCACTCAAATTTTTCGCATCTCAAAGAGTAGAGATTCGTAGAGGAGATAAATTACTCTTAGATAAAGAACAAATTGGGTATTTAGCAAAGATCAAGATTGCAAAAAATAAAATTTCTGCACCATTCAAGACAGCAGAGTTGCCAGTAAAATGGGGAATTGGGTATGATAAAACAGCAGATATTGTAGAAGCAGCAACAGTGCTCAAATTAGTAGATAGAGCATGAGCATTTTATACTTTTGGAAAACAAAAGTTTCAGGGGAAAGAAAAATTTATAGCTGCTTTAGATAATGATGCAAAAACAAGAGCAAGCATTGAAAAAGATATCCAAAACAAAGTCAAAGAAATGAGAATGGGTAAAAAAGTTCTTGATGATGAATCACTCGTAGCTATAGAAGCAGAGATAGAAGATGAAGCAGCTGAAGCAATAATAGAAGCAGAAGAATTAGTTTAGCAACTACAAAAATAGTATGTAAAATAATTATGTAACAATAATTATCGTAAAAATCTCGGACCGCAACATCCGAGATTTTTTTGAAAGCTATAAGAATGTTATCACTTATAAATTGTTAGTACTTCTCATGAGCATAAGCATTACATATCATCTGATTTCAGTCATATTAGGACTGTTTATAAGTTTCATGATTCATGTTTTTTGTAATGCTGATAAGTGTTTTTTATAATAAGGATCTCAGCTATTATATTCGCTTCATCGTAATGATCTAGAAAGAACAGTACCAAATTGTGCTCTAGTGATATTGTCATTAGGGTTAAAAGAATCAACCGGTACTCCATTAGTATCCAATCACATGAGTCATAATTGACATGATAAGGTTATATACTTTTTCATTTCTGCTGTTTCTTTTTGTATATCTACAAAATTACATGGACGAGATACATCTGGTTCTTTATCCAATGTATTCATCACAAATTCGCTAATCATTTTTGCTAAATGTTTTCTAATAAGTCATCAATTCATGTCAGCTTGTTCTATAGTTGGCATAGTAGTTATTCCGATATTATGCGCATAAGCATATGCTTGTTGTAGTTCAAGGCTAAAATTTGATCCATAAAGCGTTTGATAATTGATTCATGAACCACTAGTTCAAGAAAGATTTATACTTCATGTTGTGATGAAAACACTACATGCATGTCATAAATTTCCTCCTTCACAAAAATGTCACAATTTAGTTACATATATATTATTTTCACATGATAGATCACTTACTGTACAGGTAGGTAAAGTAGTGCTTCCACCGCCAC
>JAEHHG010000114.1 GCA_019248075.1 Candidatus Gracilibacteria bacterium S5_H10
TTCTCCAGCGCATCAACACAACCGTATTCCGCCAGCCGGAAGCGCTCATGCGCAACATCGAGCTCGTCACCGATCATCTGCGCAAAAAGGTAGATGATCCGCGCGGCGTGCTTCGGTTGGTACCTGCGAATGACGGTGCTTGTTTTGCCGTGGAAAGCGGCGAATACTGGCGCGTATATGAGATGGTGGAAGGTAGCGTTTGTTATCAGTCTGCCGATCGCAACCTTTTCTACGAGAGTGCGGTTGCGTTTGGCAGGTTTCAAAATCAGCTTTCGGACTTTCCTGCCGAGCAACTAGCCGAAACCATCCCTCAATTTCACGACACACCCGCGCGTTTTGCGGCGTTTGAGCGTGCCGTCGCGGAAAACCGCGCGGGCAAGCGCGCCCAAGTTGAGGCGGAGATCGATTTTGTTCGCTCGCATGAGGCGTTTACGCACACGTTGATTGACCTGCAAGCGGCGGGCGAATTGCCGCTTCGGGTCACGCACAACGACACAAAGATCAACAACGTACTTTTCGACGCAAACACGAACCGCGCGCTCTGCGTTGTGGATTTGGACACGGTTATGCCGGGGTTATCGGTCAACGACTTTGGCGACGCAATCCGCTTTGGCGCGTCCACCGCCGCGGAAGACGAGCGGGATCTGGAACTCGTACACTTTAACCTTGACC
>JAEHHG010000115.1 GCA_019248075.1 Candidatus Gracilibacteria bacterium S5_H10
TCCGTCTGCGGTGTAGGCGATTTCCCCTCGTTCGGCCGTGGCGCGAAACAGTCCACCCCATGGATGCAGAATGATCTCTGCTTCTTTCTCCGTCATTCCTTCCAGCAGACAAACGGACTTCAATTGCTCTCGGGTTTTGTCCCCGTCACACAGCACATCCAAAATGATTTGACGAAATCGCTCGCTGCGTGCGGTTTCCACGTGTTCCAGCGCAAACGCCATCTGCCCAAAGCTGGTTTCGCTGCCGCGATATAAAACCAACGGAAGATCCGCCTTGTGATGCAGGTGCAGCGTACCGCGAAACGACCACGTTTTCACATATTGCGCATAATCCGTTTCACCGCAGGAACGAATCGCAAGCGCGTGCAGTGCCGCCGCGCCATATTGCGCCTGCAAGCCAATTAAGCCGCGCACAGCCTCTTCGGCAGGGGCAGGATTAAGCAGAAACTGATTGTGCAACCGCAGTAGTTTGAATTGCTCTAATTCCATTGATTCTATCCTGATTTGCTTATATTAATTGAATGAATCAGGCCATAATTGATTCTATCCTGATTTGCTTGTATTGATTGAATGGATCAGGCCAAAATTACTTCTATCTTGATTTGCTTGTATTGCTTAAATGGAGCAGGCCAAATATGAAAAAAGCAGGCGAACAAAATCGCCTGCCTTTTG
>JAEHHG010000116.1 GCA_019248075.1 Candidatus Gracilibacteria bacterium S5_H10
TCATCGTGTGCATAATATTTTTTTCTTACGATAAATCTCTTCTTGTACAATGGATGCATCTTTACAGATTTTACCAAGACAGTACGAGTCTTATCTGTTTTATCGCTGATAACTTCTCAGATAAGTTCTTTAATACTCTTATTTCATATTACCACCATTTTGTTCTTTAGTTTTATGAGTTAAAACGGTATTTATTCTGGCGATCTTTATTCTAGTGTCGCCTATTTTATGCGTTTCTTTGAGTCATTTTATAGCATTTTTCATAGTGTAGGAATAGAGCTCTTTTTTAAGAGTTCTTCTCATTTGAACGAGTTCCTTAATGGTCTTATCTTGTAAGTCTTTCATAAAGACAGCTTTTCCTTTCATGAGGGATAGTAATAAATAGATAAATTATTTTATGTCTCATTTTTCTACAAATCTTGCTTTGAGCGAAAGTTTTTTAGATGCTTTTATCAAAGCTTCTTTAGCAACTTCTCTTGGAACTCACATAAGTTCAAACATTATTTTTCCTTTTCTTACTGGAGCGGTATAGATATCAACATCTCCTTTTCCAGTTCCCATAGGCATTTCAAGACCTTTTTTAGTAAATGGTGTATCAGGAAATATTCTAATCCACATTTTACCTGTTTTCTTTACAGATCTTATGATAACCTTTC
>JAEHHG010000117.1 GCA_019248075.1 Candidatus Gracilibacteria bacterium S5_H10
GAAAGATTAGCAAAGGCTTTATGAGTACCGATTGAAGATCTATTCAAAGGATTAAAATAATTATCATTCGATAATAGTCTCTATATAAATGAGACTATTTTTGTATTATACCAGTTTTTTCTAAGGGCTTTTGATCATTTCACGACAATAATATTCACTCATTTTGACCTGTATTTTCTTGTATTCATAAATTTTCAATATTCTTTAATTGGATATTAGAATCTTGTGAGGTAATAATATTTTTGTTATTTTTTTCTAACAAAGGATTGTTTCATTTCTGGATAAGAAAGCATCATCATATTATAAGAGCAGAAATTACAATAGTGAACGGAGTAAGAAACCATCTCGTACCCGAGATTCGTTTCTTAAAAAATGATTTATTATCTTGATTATCTAACCCCTTCCATCTCCAAGAGACAAAATCTACCATTAATACAAAAATGAACAAAAAAGCAACAAATAAAAGAGAAAATCATATTATTCAATTCAAATTATCAATATCTTGTAGGATTTTTATTTCAATAGATACAAACGTAAAAAATGCAACAAATATTCCTAGTATAGTAATCAAAGATGATTTATCTTCCATAAGTTTATCAATCTGTTTGGACACTTTGTTGTTTTCTTCTTTAATAGAATTAAGTTCTCAATTTAACA
>JAEHHG010000118.1 GCA_019248075.1 Candidatus Gracilibacteria bacterium S5_H10
GGTCGAAGGATTGGAAGCAGTTCCCCCTCGGCAACGATCGATTTGATTCCAAGATACGTCTTGCTGTTTTCAGTCCGCTTGATCAGCTTGATGCGATGGTTCTTTGGCGTTTCGCTTTCGAAAATCAGATGGCTTTGCGTATCAGATGACACTTCAAATACGTGCGTTGGCGCTTCGTCATCATCCAAAAACACTGCCACCCAAGGCCAGGTTTTGCGGCGCGGGGCCGTTTCGTCCCACGGCAGCCCTTCCACCTCTTCGCCAAAGTCTGCGCGAAACTCTGCAATCAATCGCGTGCCGAAAAACAAGAGCTCAATCCCGCTAGCAGTCCAGTTGAAATACAGTGTCTTCTCCTGCTGGTCAAAATAGGTGCGCCCGTATGTGACCAACAATCCTTCATCTATTAATTTGCTTGCCGTGTAACGTTCCATTTTCTCTTACGCTTCCCTTTTTGCCGTAGTGCAATAGATCAGGTAATTGTCTTCGGGGTTGAGCCTGAGTTTCTTTGTGGTAATATTGAGCGCTTCGTTCGCGCGCTGGAATATCATTATCGTTTCAAACCAACCGTTGATCCAATGGATGTGCAGTTCCAGCGTCTGATCAGCCGTAAACCGTGCGCTTGCGGCATACGCGCCAAGACCGGGATACGGCGAA
>JAEHHG010000119.1 GCA_019248075.1 Candidatus Gracilibacteria bacterium S5_H10
GAATCCATTTTCTGAACCTAATCCTCTAAAATCTTTATCTAGTTCTACATAATTATCAACTACTTTATCTATGCCAATAAGACCATTTATTCTAGCGCCAGTTTCAGATTTTCCATTGTTTAGCACATACACATTCCTAGCTTCACCATCTCTTTTTCTCTTAGCTACAACCTCTATATCTCCATTTTTTAAGTACTTAATTGAATCTATAGTCTCAACATACTTTCTTCCACTGTTTTCAACCACAAGCTCATTACCTTCACTAAATAGATACTTATTCATTGCAAATGTTTTAGCTTCATCATACTTTTCTTTAGCTCTTTCATTTCTATCAGCTACTTCACTTATCTCTGAAGCTATTGACTCATCCAAATCTTTACTTCGTTCTTCGTTATACCACTGCTTAATCTCAGCCACAGCAGCATCTAACTCTTCACCTTTGTACTTTGCTTCTAAACCTTTTATTATCTCATTTAGCTCTTCGCTAGGTAGTTTACATGCCATCTTATATTTCCCCTATTTTAAGAGCGTCCTATCGACACTCTTCTTTATTTTTTAACATTATATCTTTTGCTTGCATAATATCTTCTTCGTTTATTGTTTTATATATTTTTTTATTAAGTTCAACTTCTTTATCTGGCGCT
>JAEHHG010000120.1 GCA_019248075.1 Candidatus Gracilibacteria bacterium S5_H10
ATTGCGAAAAGCAATATGCTAAGATGTCCTGATGATTCAAGACCTTGTTGGCAACCCACAGTGCATATCTGGAATCAAGCCCGCCGCTGAGCTGTGCAAGATGTGAATAACCATATTCCTCGTCTTTATCGTATTCACTTTTAACCGCCGCGATAAAAAGACTATCCATTTTGTCTATAGCGTCGTCAATATTGTCGATTTCCAAATAGGAATTATTAATTTTATAGTAATGCCCAACCTTTACATTATTGTCTGCATCGATTGTAAGATAGGAGACATACGGCAGTCGCTTTACCTGTTTAATCAATGTGGAGTCGCCGATCATAAAGCCATAGGACAGCAGATTATATACAGAATTTGTGTCCACTGCCGGAGAAAAGCCGTTTTCTCGTAGCGCATCCACTATATAGATCGGCGAAGACGAAATTATAACGATACCCTTATCCGCATAATAAAATACAGGCTTATTGCCAGCATGGTTTGTATAGACATACCAGCTTTTTTGCTTTTTGTCATAATACGCGCCGGAAAAGGAACCGCGCAATTCAAGCGGAAGAAGTTCATGCTTAAAAGAATATAAATAAGTAACCAGTTCATCTATTGTATTAAGATGATATTTTTGAAGCAGATTTGTTTT
>JAEHHG010000121.1 GCA_019248075.1 Candidatus Gracilibacteria bacterium S5_H10
CCGTAAACTCGCTCTCCAGCATTCGCCGGTCGCCAAACTCCAGCAGGCTCAACCCCGTTTCGCTCGCGATTGCAACCATCGGCCCCAGCGGCGAATCAAATCGCTGATACACGAGCACATTCTTCGGCAGCTTCTTTACTTTGCCCGGTGTGGTGCCTACGATTTGATCAAATGCTGTGGCAAATCCGCTTGCAGACGAATAACCGCTCGTCAGCGCCGCATCCAGCACGCTGTTGCCGTCCTTGATTGCGCCAAACGCCGTGTTGATGCGACTCATGCGGCAAAACGCCTGAAATGTCATGCCATACCGCTTTTGAAACCATCGACGCAGCGTATTCGGGTCAAATCCGCGCTGCCTGAGTTCCCATTCCGTGATGCGGAACTGCGGATTTCTCTGCACTTCCCGCAGCAGGGATTCAATCTCCGGCGGCACTTTATCTGCGCTCTCCATCGGGCGGCAGCTCTTGCAGGGGAGGTACCCTGCGGCCATCGCGTCGTGAATGGTATCATAAAAGCACACATTTTCCTGCTTGGGCTTGCGCGCGGTGCAGGTGGTGCGGCAGAAGATGCCTGTTGTCTTTACCGCTGCAAAGAAAGCGCCGTCATAGTCGGCATCTTTCTCCACCAGCGCATT
>JAEHHG010000122.1 GCA_019248075.1 Candidatus Gracilibacteria bacterium S5_H10
CGAACTCCTTGCGCTCGTTCATGCTCCAGGACATCACGCCGGACTGTGTATCCAGAACCATCCAGTCGGTTCCATTGTTGCTGCCTTCGAACGTCCATGCCTTCGGGCTGTCGATCAGGTAGGAATCGTTTCTCGCACGAATGGAATAACCGGCTATGATCTTCGCTGTTGACAGAGCCACCGTAAGAACGCCGGAAGTCGCAGCAACACCCCAGCGGGTATTGCTGTTGTTGTCGAACACGCGCCAGCCCTCATATCCGGTTCCAAGGTTCCCGCTGTCAGTTACCGTAACGCCGTCTGTGCTCACCGCTGTCATGAGCGGAACGCAGTCTGCGCCGGGCGTATATCCTTCCGGCGTTGAGTTGGGGTCCCGATCCAGCTGCAAGGCAAATCCATCTGTTTCGCGGGTCACGACGCGGGTGAACACTCCCGTTTCGTCGAAATCGTCTTTTGTCAGCTCTTCGTAGGTCCGCACCCATTTCGCCCTTAGAGCGAGGCTGCTGGTGACCGATTCGTTCTGAGGCGTAATCAATCGGATTCTATCCGGCATATTGCCTCCTTCTTACGACCAGCTTCCGATCGTTACCTCAAATCGTGGCGCGCGGGGACCTAGCATCTGCGGAGGCGGCGG
>JAEHHG010000017.1 GCA_019248075.1 Candidatus Gracilibacteria bacterium S5_H10
GGACTTGATATTGGTCAAGTCCACCCGTAATGTTTACATCAGCTACAACAGGTCAGAGAGCAATATTGATATTACTACTATTTATATTTCCTCCTCATATTCATGAGAGAGATACAGGAACAACTTCAAGAAACAATGTTTTACCTGCATCTTCAGCTGTTACTATATGAGAGATTCATCTGTCTCAAATAATTTTATCTCCATCTCTATACCATTGATAAAGAGAAGTACCTTCAGGATCAAGATCAGAATATACATAAGTATATTGTCCAGTGAGTGTGCTTCCAATATAAGGATCACCGACGATAGATACATTAGTAACTGCTGGACGGATTATAGATATTCCATTACTAGTTACACTATCTCCTTGTAATCATGAAAGAGATATAGGAGTTACACTAAAACTTAATGTTGTATCGAGATCGTCTAGTGTAGGTGTATATCACAATGCTGTTGCTCCAGTGATTACAATATTATTTCTAAGCCATTGATAGGTAGAAGCCCCTTCTTCTATGGTAGGGTTCAATGACATAACCGTAGTTCTACCACCATATAGATTGTCTCTATGTGCTAAATGAACGAGTCCATCATTATTTATAGCAAGTGAATAAAAATCTGCATACATGCTTGTAAAGCCAGTCGTTCATGCTATTTCCCAAGCACTACCATTAAATTTCATTACCGTAGCTTTATAGCTTGATAAATCTTGATAAACAACATAAGGTACACCATCATTGCTGATTGCTAATGAAGTATAATCGGTAAGTCCATTGGATCATAAAAAGCCTCCCACGAGTTCCCAATCAGTTCCATTAAATTTTTTTACAGCGACTTTACCTTGATTTACTCCATCTCCATTAAATCCATCAACATACGCAACATAAGGTACATCATTATTGTCTATAGTGAGGGAAAGATCTTGTGCCATTCAGCTTGAAAAAGCAATAGATCCCACGAGTTCCCAATCAGTTCCATTAAATTTTTTTACCGTAGCTTTAGCACTGTTTATTCCATCACCCCAAAATCCATCAGGATATGCTATATAAATAGTTCAGTTACTATCTTTGGCGAGTGAAGTAGTCTCAACATTACGGGTGGACTTGATATTGGTCAAGTATTGACTGGTAGTTATACATTTACTGATGGTCCAGCTTGAGGTAATTGGTCTGTACTAGGAAATGCAGGTTTTTCTTCAGGAGAATCTTATTATAATGCACTCGTCTTGAATAGTAATGATGTTCCTTATGTTGCATATAGAGATTATGCAAATAACCTGGGATTAAGTGTTATGAGATTTAGTGGTAGTGTTTGGGAAATTGTAGGAAAAGTTAATGCTTTTGATAATGCAGCAGTATATATTTCTATGGCAATGGGTAATAATGGTAACTATCCTTATATTTCCTTTGCTGACCATAGTTATTCAGATAGATTAAGTGTTGCAACTTTTGATGTTTGAGCAAACAAATGGATTTATCTTGGACCTGGAGGGTTTAGTGATTCTTCAATAAGTACGCTCTCTCCATTGGTTATGGATAGTAACAACGTTCCTTATATTGTATATCAAGACTGAACATACGGAAATAGAATTTCCGTTAAAAAATATGATGCGGGACAAGATAGATGGAATTTTGTCGGCGATCCAGGATTTAGTCCCGATAGAGCTGGATACGTTTCCATCGCTATAGGTAGCGGTAACATCCCATATGTTGCTTTTCAAGATTCTCAAGTAGATATGGTTAGTGTAATGAAATATGATGCGGGACAAAATAAATGGATTTTTGTTTGACAACAATGATTTACTTCTAAAAGTCCAGTATATAGTTCAATCAAGATAGACAATAATGGTGTTCCTTATGTACTTTATGCTGACAAAGATTATGACTACAACCTTTGTGTTATGAAATATGATGCTTGAATGGACAAATGGAGTTTCCTTGGTAATAAATGATTTACCTCTGGTGGAGTAGCAGATATTCCTTCATTTGCAATAAATAGTAACAATGTTCCTTATGTTTCATATCAAAATAAAATACTAAATAACAAAGCTACCGTTATGACGTATGACTCTTGATCAAATCAATGGATTGCTCTTGGAACTTCATGATTTAGTGCTGACGGGGCAATATATACATCGCTTGATTTCGATAGCAATGATGTTCCTTATGTCACTTTTCAAGACAAATCAGCAACCATGAAAGCTACCGTTATGAATTATAGTGAAGTCGCTGCTACCTCTGGAAACTATCTCTACCAATGGTATAGAAATGGTGTAGCGATCACTTGAGCTACTGGCATAGATTATATCGTGACTATAGATGATCTAGATAAGACAATTTCTTTTGAAGTACTCCCATATTCTTCAACGTTTGTACCAGGTGTACCTGTACAAAGCAATATAACCGTACCAGGACCTATCTGTGGAAATGGTCTTATAGAAATATTTGAAACGTGTGATGAAGGTGATGCTGTAAATGGACAATTAGGACATTGTAACCTTACGTGTAATGGAACCACTACACAAATAGTTGGTAATGGTGGTGCTGGTGCTACAGTAGTATCACAAGACCAATGTCCATCAAATAGAGATTGTTCTTCTAGTTATTATGATTCACTATGTGGACCTTGTTCTGAGACAGGTACTTCCCATGCTTCAGCTTCAGGTGATATAACTGATTCTTCTTACTCTGATGAATTAAATCAAGCTTATCAACGATCGTTCGCTCATGGAATTACTACTATGGCAACTATTCAAAAAGCTAATATGGAAGGATTACTTATCAGATCTCATATGGCTAAAATGATCAGCAATTTTGCTATCAAAGTATTAGATAAAAAACCAGATACTACTTTGTCTTGTTTGTTCGCTGATACCAACAACGAATCAGCTGAAATGAAATTCTATATAAAGACTGCTTGTCAACTTGGATTGATGGGTCGAGAATCTGATGGTAAAACTACTAAGAAAAACTTTGAACCTGCTGGTATCATAACTAGAGCTCAATTTGCTACCGTGTTATCAAGATTACTTTATGGTGATACCTATAACTCTAGTGATTTTGCTCATCGATATACAAAACATTTACAAGCCTTACATACAAAAGGAATCATCAATGATATTAGCACTCCAAACGCTAATGAAATCAGAGGATATCTTATGCTTATGTTGATGAGAGCTCAAAAATAATCTAACTCTTTCACTTTCTTACTATAGAAAAAACCACCCAGTCGGGTGGTTTTTCTTATTGTTTATTATTACGAAGGAAGCGGGAATATTACTTTAGATCGCTACACTCCGTTCATAGTGACTATTTATCTGCATCGATGACTTCTCCTTCAACGGTACCATTTCCTTCTTTACCGATTTCATTGTCAGCGTCTGGAGCTGGTTGTGATGGAGCAGCTTGATATTTGTTGTAAAGTTCTGCGAATTCTTTTTGGATTCTTTCGATCTCCGCATCTATCTCTTCTTTGGTTGCTCATTCTTTACCTGCAATTGCTTTTCCATCAGCCATCAACTTGTTCACTTTCTCTTTGTCTTCATCAGGAATTTGATCTTTCTTTTCGGAAAGCATCTGTTCCATCTGATAGATAAGCGCTTCAAGTCTATTTTTGGACTCGACGATTTCTCTTCTCTTGCGATCTTCCTCCGCGAATTTTTCTGCCTCAGCTTTTGCCTTGGTGATATCTTCATCAGAAATATTTGTTGATCATTCTATCTTGTGACTGATTTCTTTTCCGGTAGATTTTTCTTTTGCGGTGACATTCAAGATTCCGTTCGCATCGATATCGAAAGTCACTTCGATCTGAGGTTGTCCTCTTCTCATCATAGGTATTCCTTCGAGATTGAACATTCAGAGATCTTTATTGTCTCTTGCAAATTGTCTTTCTCCTTGGGTTACATGAACGGTAACAGCTGTTTGATTATCTGCTGCAGTAGTAAATACATTTTCTTTTTTGGCTGGGATGGTGGTGTTTCTTGCGATCATGACATGCGCCAATCCTCCTTCCACTTCGACAGCTAAACTCAAAGGCGTAACGTCGAGCAACAAAATATCTTTGACATCTCCTTGGATAATTCCTCACTGAATAGCTGCTCCTTGCGAAACTGCTTCGTCAGGATTGACGGTAGCTTTTGGTTCAATACCGAAGATATCTTTGACAAGTTTCAAAACTGCTGGCATTCTGGTAGATCAACCAACAAGAATCACTTGATTGATTTCGCTCTTCTTGAGCTTGGAATCTTCTAGCGCTTGTACGCATGGTGTCTTACATCTATCAAACAAATCGCTGCACATGTTTTCGAATTGTGCTCTCGTAAGTGTCTCTTCCAAATTTCTTGGCAATCCATCTTCACCTGTGATGATGAATGGAATGGAAATATCTGTTCTCTCTGTCTGAGAAAGATCATGTTTTGCATTTTCTGCTTCGTTCTTGATTCTCTGCATCGCCATAGCGTTTTTGGTGAGGTCGATGCCTTCTTTTTTCTTGAATGATTCTACCAAGAAATTGATAATTTTTTGATCAAAATCTGCACCTCCGAGATGTGTATCTCCAGATGTCGAAAGTACTTGGAATGTTCCTTCAGATCAGATTTCAAGAATTGTCACATCAAATGTTCCTCAACCGAGATCGAAGACAACTATTTTTTCATCCTTATTTTTTCCTTCTCCATATGCTAATGAGGCAGCTGTTGGTTCGTTGATAATTCTTTCAACTTTCAAACCAGCAATCTCTCCTGCAGCTTTGGTAGCATTTCTTTGGCTATCATTGAAGTACGCAGGCACGGTGATAACCGCTTGCGTGATAGGAGTCCCGAGGAATTTTTCGGCGTCTTCCTTTTGTTTTTTGAGAATGAACGCGGAAATTTGTTCAGGTTTATATTCTTTTCCGTCAATCACAATAAGTACTCATCCATCCTTGTCCGCTTTGATTTCGTAAGGAAGATTTTCTTTTCCGATAACTTCAGAATACTTTCTACCGATGAATCTCTTCACTTCGTAGATAACGTTTTTTGGCTCTAAAATAGCCTTTCTTTTTGCAAGATCTCCGACGAGCAATTCGTCACCCTTGATATATACGACAGAAGGTGTTGTTCTTTTCCCTTCCGCGTTGGCGATGACTTCTGATTTGTCACCTAGCATGTACGATACACAAGAGTTGGTTGTTCCGAGATCGATTCCGATAATCTTTGCCATAAAATATACGATTAAACGATAAAACGATGAAATGACGAAGCGATGTAATCAAAGGACAAAAAGCGTTTGAGCGTTTAGTCGTTTTGACGTTTCGTCGTCATATAGCACGTATATTATAATCATGCTACAAAAAAATGCAAGAGATTTTGAGCAGTATTTTGCTTTGGGTGCTATGGAGTAGCTTGGCTCCCGGGAGGAAAGGGTTATTTTGTAGTTTTTACTTATGTTTTGGAGAATTGCTCCCGGGTGAAATGGTCACTGAAATCGCTACAGAAGCAGAATAGCCAAAAAGCCACCCGGGTGGATTTCTCTACCTTGTAAACCTTATTTGAAAATATATAAACCAGTCGTTTCCGAATTTAAAATTCAAAATTTAAAATTTAAAATTTTTGAAGATGTCCATCTATTCCTTCTCGCAAACGCAAACTTTTTTGCAATGTCCGCGCAAGTACCAGTATAAATATGTCGACAAGATCCAAGAAAAGGAATTCGAATCGAGTCCTGATTTGATCCTCGGGCATAGCGTTCACGCAGCATTGGAGCGATTGTATAATCAGATAAATGTATTTAAAATCCCGAGCAAGGATGAACTTTTAGTGAAATTCAAAGACCAGCGAGATAGCGAAATCGCTGAAGCGACGAAAGAAAAAGAGTTGCAACTGAAGTGAGAACAAACGCTTGAAGACTATATTCGCAGAGGCATCCATTATATCGCGAACTATTATGACAAATATAGTCCCTTTGAAAATATCAGTGTCGTAGCGACAGAAGCATCGATAGTTTTTGAACTGAACGACCAGACAAAGTTTCGTGGGTTTATCGATAGATTGGATAAGGAATGAGAAACGTTCGTCATCAACGATTATAAAACTAATAAAAAATTACCTGTAGAAGAAAAAGAAGAATACAGAGAACAACTCACTTTGTATGCTTTGTGAGTACAACAAAACTATGCGAAATATTTCAAAAATATAAAAGCCAGATTGCATTATCTTCATTTTGACTTAATGGACGAATGGGAAATCACCGAGGACCTTTTGGCTACCGTCACGAAAAAATATGCAGATACGATTTCGGAAATTGAAGCGAAAAAGTTTGCGTATAACATGGGAGATAAGAAATGTTTTGAACCGAAGGAAAATAATTTTTGTAGATACTGCGAATATTATTCACTGTGTCCACTATTTGCACATTTAAAATTTGATGATGAAGTGGTTTGAGGAGAGTTGTGAGAAAAAACCGTGAAAGGATTAGTCGATGAGTACGTCGAATTGAGCAAGACGGAATCCCAGGCGAAACGTGACAAAGATCTGATAAAAAATATTTTAGTAGAATATATAGAGGAACATAATTTATTGAAATTGTTTGGAAATACCGGAAAAATCTCTGCTTCGCAGGCGGAAAATATCAGTATCGAAGATAAAGATAAAGTGAAAAATATTTTGAATGAATTGGGATTGTTGAATGAAGCGATGGAGCTCGATAGATTCAAATTACAGAAATTAGTCAAAGAAAACAAAATATCACTTGAACAACTAGGTGACGCAGCCGTGAAAAACGTAAGTCGGACATTGAGAGCGGGAACTAATAAACAATAGTCATTGCGAGGAGTGAAACGACAAAGCAATTTAGAATAATAAAATAAGATTGCTTCTCCGCCTAGGCGGATCGCAATGACAAATAAAAAAAATCCCCACAGCGGGGATTTTTTTGTAATGAAACTATTTTAGTATTTTTCACAATTCACAATGTAATAATTTGATTCGTGGTCACATGATGGACATTTTGCTGGCGGTGTTTTTCCTTTGTGAATATATCCACATTTGGTGCAAACCCATTCGACATCTTCAGCTTTGGCAGCTAAAGTACCTGCAGCTAATTGATCGCGTACTGCTTGATATCTTCATTCATGATGTTCTTCTGCGTGAGAGATAGCGCGGATCCTAGCAGCAATTTCTGGTAGTCACTCTTCTTCAGCGATCTTTGCAAATTCAGGATAAAGGTCTGTATTTTCATGATGTTCGCCATCGATAGCATATTGCAGATTTTCCAGTGTTGTTCACATTTTGACAAATGCTCAGGTATCTATCATCACTTCATCCGCATCTTCTCACAACTTTTGTTTGACTATCTGGATCATCTTAAAAAACCATTCTGCATGTTCTTTTTCCTGTTCTGCAGTAGCGAGAAAAATATCAGAGATCTGGAGATATCATTCTTTTCTTGCGATACTTGCGTAAATAGTATAACGGTTTCTTGCTTGAGATTCTCCCACGAATGCTTTGGTCAGATTTTCTAAAGTTTTTCTCATCGTATTATTTATAATAAGATAAAATGTACTTTGGTGAGTATAGGGTTTTTGAAAAAAATTAATAGAGAAAATCTTAATATATTTTTCTTGATATGTTTTTAGTTGAAACGTGGAAACAAAAAACTACTATATATAGTATAGTTTTTATCATGTATATATACTAGTAGTATGAAAAAAATTGTTATAGTCGGAATATTCGCTTCATTATTTTTTGCATGATGTACTCAATCAAATCCATCAGGAAATCTAGATAGTTTTGCTCAATGTCTTACGGACAACGGAGCTGTTATGTATGGAAGCAAGACTTGTCCACATTGTCTAGAACAAAAAAAGATGTTTGGTGAAAGTTTCCAATATGTTACCTATGTAGAATGTACAGACGAGTATGAACGTTGTGCAGATCTCAAATGAGTTCCTACGTGGGAGTTTAAAGACTGATCTCAACTAGAGTGACGTCAAGAATTTTCTACCTTGGCAGACAAGACTAATTGTACTCTTGAATAATTTTTATCATTTTACCACCATGCAAATGAAAAAATTTTTTGTACTTAGTATTATCTTAACAGTATTTTCATCAATGTGTTTTGCTACTTCTAGCAGCTATTCTAATGAGTACAAAGCGCCTATTCTCAAGACCGCATTAAACTTTAGTGCAACGTATGCAAACGGCAAAGTCACTACATCTTGGGCGAATATCAATGTGGTAACAAACAATGCAATGCAATGGTATAAAGTAGTAAAATCAAAAACAAACAGCTCTCCTGTATATCCAGATGATGGATATATTACTGCTATCTCTGATAGAGGACAAACAAGTTTTGTTGAAACTAATCCAGAAAATGGAACACGATATTATAGAGTCTGTGCTATCATGGAAGATATGAATAGATATTGTAGTAATGTAGTAACGCTTACTATTAATGCTACGACAACTACGACTACGACTACAACTACTACATTGACAGCAAATCTTAAAACAATGATTGAGTCACTTGTAACAGCATTTATGACTAAATTAGATGCTAAATATCCAAACAATATTTCTTCAAAAATTACGTTTTTGGATACGTTAATCACTAAAATCACTACCTTAAGTACAGGGAAATATGGATATTTATTCAGTTATCTTGGTGAAAAATTACAGGAACAAGCTGCTATTCTTAGACTCCAAAACGCACTTGATATCTAATTATTTATATTTTTCGTTGCTATGGAACAAGAATGAATCAAGGCTAAAGTCATCAATCGTCAGATGTTGACAGATACTGTCATAGAATTTTCTATTGAAACCTATCAAGAAGTTTCCGTAATTCCTGGACAATGGGCATTATTCCTTTTTGAAGATGAACAAGGACCCTTTCAAAGGATTTATTCTATTGTCGATCATGATACGGACAACGAAAAAACCATGCTAATTTTTGCTATAAAGCTCTCTGAACATGGAAGATGAAGCTCTTTTATCAGAAAAACAATCATAGGAAGCGAGGTCACGATTAAATGAGTGTTTGGTAATTTCGTAGTGCAAAATACTCAACTTCCCAAAGTATTTATCTGAACGTGAGTAGGAATAGTCCCTCTTCTTAATATGGCCAAATATTGTATGACGAAAAAACAATTATTTTTTTCTGTATCTTACAAAAAGGACCTTTTCTATGAAGACAGAATCAAAAAAATCCATGGTTTGGGATATGAAATCCACATTACACAGGAAAATATCGAATGATATCAGACATGAAGAATTAATTTTGTAAACCAATATTTTGACCTTACGACGGAATTTTATATCTGTTGAAACCCAGAAGTAGTAAATGATATTGTGTGAAAGCTCAGCATGCTCTGATACAAAAGAATATATATAGAGAAATTTTAATCTACTAGTAGCAAAAAACTGTGAAATATAGATTCTGCCTATGATTTTATCGGAAACAATTGATCCACGGATAACATGATTGCTAATTATAACAAAAACGCTTGATTTTGGGTCAGATATCTATATATACATCCCACGAAGTTTTTTTTGTTGTTGTTTGAATTGCGGATGTGCGGATATGATGTAATTGGTGTAGCATAGCAGACTTCAGCTCTGTTCGTACGGGTTCGAGTCCCGTTATCCGCTAATTAATTCCTTCAACAAAGTTATGGCAAAACAAATCATCATCGGAATAATTATTGCATGAATGGGTTGATCTCTTGTTTACTTTTCTTGACATCTCTCAGAGATTTTTGGAAGTATACCTCGATTTGAAAAAAACTTATGAGGAACAAGAAATGGCTTAGTTATCTTTGGCTTCGGCATTATGATTATCTGATTTTTGGTTCTCTTTGGAGTAATTCCTACTACATCACCTACAGAAAATCTTGGAGGATTTACTAGTGTTCAATAAAATATATACTCGTCTTAACGGGGAGATGGCAGAGCGGTCAATTGCATCAGACTGTAAATCTGACGCCTCACGGCTACGTAGGTTCAAATCCTACTCTCCCCAGATTAGGGCCCTTAGCTCATTTGGCTAGAGCGCCTGCCTTGCACGCAGGAGGTAATCGGTTCGACTCCGATAGGGTCCAAATTATACGCCTCATTAGTTTAGAAGCTACGCTCCTGTAGTTCAATGGATAGAACAACAGCCTTCTAAGCTGTGGATCTAAGTTCGATTCTTAGCAGGGGTAAATTATAATTACTATAGATTTCATTATAGTATGTACTCTAAGCGGTATATTGCGATCTACATTAGCTCTCGTAGTCTAGTGGTCTAGGACGTCACCCTCTCACGGTGAAGATCGCGGGTTCAAATCCCGCCGGGAGTGAATACCATCTTTTATCTTTGTGATAGTATATGATCTGAAAACCAAACACTACCTTTAATAATAATAAAGACAGAGTGTTTATGGTGTATCTTAACGAACAGATTAAGGCACCAAATATCGTCATCATTGATGAATCATGAGCAAATCTGTGAACGTTTCCTAGAAAAAGAGCTCTAGAAATGGCTGAAGAGCAAGGTATGGATTTGGTACAGATGAGATATGATGCAGAGACTATGACATCAACAGTAAAGATCATAGATTATGGAAAATATATGTATCAGAAGTCCAAAGATGAAAAAGAAAAAAAGAAAACAATGAAACCAACAGTCCTAAAAGAAATCAAATTAAATTATGCTATCGGAGAAAATGATCTCCAAATGAAGATGAAGAAGGCAATCGAATTTTTGAAAGACAGATACAATGTGAAGTTTTTTATTAAACTGAAGTGAAGAGAAAAAATATATGCTAACAAAGCAATAGAAAAACTTAAAAACATAAAAAACGACTTAGCGGAATATGGAAAATCTCAATTTGAGAACCCTAAGCAAGAAGCCCAAGGCTACAGTATCATTTTATTCAGTAAATAACATCATGTGAAAATGACAAAAAACTCATTCGTGAGCAAAAAAAAGATTTAAGCTTACTGCTACTTGAAAAGTATTGTTCAAGAAAGCTTGTAATAACCACTTATTGACAAACAAATGAGACAATAATAAAAGCGAAGGATATGGCGTTTCATTATCCAAAACATATGTAAAAAAAGTAAAAACTTTATTTCCTTATAACCAATAAGTCAGATGGTAAGAGTAACTAATGGACTTCAAAGACAAAGAAGACACAAGAAATTTATCAAACTTGCAAAAGGATTCAGACTCTGAAGAAGCAAAGTATATAAACAAGTAAGATTGGCATTGGTTAAACAATGACAACATGCTTACAAGAGTAGAAAAGAAAAAAAGAGAGACTTTAGAAGACTTCGAATAGAAAGACTTTCTGCTGCCGTTCATGAAAAATGAAACAAATACAGTACATTCATAGGAAGCATGACTAAAAAAAACATCATCCTTGACAGAAAAGTTCTTTCCAATATTGCTATCGCATTTCCAGAAGCATTTGATAAAATATACACAGAAATTGTCAAATAAAACAGCCTTAGGGTTGTTTTTTTCTGCCCGGATGGCGGAATTGGTAGACGCACAGGACTTAAAATCCTGCGATAGTAATATCGTGCCGGTTCGATTCCGGCTCCGGGCAATTATATAAATATATTTAACCTACTGTTAAATAGAGCGTGCCTAAGCTCAATATCGTGCTGGCCCGCCCCGCAGTAGTGCGGGGTTCATTCCGGCTCCGGGCAATTATAAATGTATAATTATCAAATAAGTTAAACTCGTAGCCAATAACGAACCCACCCAGTCGCTTATGTGATTATGTGACGGCCTGCCCCGCAGTACTGCGAGGGTTTTATTCCAGCTCCGAGCCCAAACCTTTAGACGTCGAAATGAATGTCGAGTAAGACGTAAAAAAACGTAAAAAAGTCTTGCATTTTGATGGAATAGTTATATATTCACACGGCTAAAAACTTTTTTTTATTTATCAATTTTTATTCATGGGATTTACTGTACGAAGAACCTGAGACCTTAATACCAATGAAAGAATGGTTTCTTTCTATAAGAAAGAGCTCTGGGCCTCTCATATTTTGGACAAAGCAAAAAAGCAAAAGCATTATAATACTAAACGATATAGAAAATTTGTTTCGTTCAAGTTTCCTGGTGCAAGAAGATACCAAAGACTTAAGGCTGTTATTTCTGACGCATATAGAACAAACAAGAAAAAATACAATACTCTTGCTCAATTGGGTAAGATAGTGTAATTTGAACATTATACATTTTAAATTCTAAATTCTAATTAAGGATGTTTGCTGTTGTAGAACTTAAAGGACACCAATATATCATACAAGAAGGAGACGCGATCACTGTCGATAATGTTGATTTGGACGAAGGAACAAAAATGACTATCGATACCGTACTTTTGGCATTTGATGAAAAAGGAGAAAAAGTTGTCGTTGGTGCGCCATATATCGCGAAAGCAAAAGTTGAATGCGTAGTAAGCAAAAATCAAAAAGGTGATAAAATCAGAATCATTAAATTTAAAAGAAAAAATAGATATCAAAGAACGATTTGATTTAGACCACATCAATCGCTTTTAACCATTAAAAAAATCGACATTAATGGGTAAAGAATGAGTTTTAGAACGAGACTGAGAAGTCCTCGAGGTTTTGCCTGCATGATTCTTCAAGGTGCAACTCAAAGATGTAGACACACTTGTCCGTTGTAAAAAATCATGAAGAATGAGTCAATCTAATATCTCTATCATTACCGGAGATCGAGTAAAACTTGAAATAAATCAATATGATATGAGTCAGTGACGTATTGTATTTAGATATAATGATTACAAAAAGGTTTGATGACCTACAAATGTCCCTGGATGACAACATCAACTAAAAAAATAACTACCTTTATTTACCATATAAATTACTTAAGATGAAAGTTAAATCTTCACTCCATAAAAGATGTATGTACTGTCAAATAGTAAAAAGGAAAGGAATACTTTATGTTGTTTGCAAAAAAAATCCTAGACATAAACAAAGACAAGGATAATTTTATTTATTGTTTCTAATTCGCATGTTTAGATTATCATGACACGTTCTCCCAGAAAATAAATCTATCTGGATCTGACTTACTTCTGTGTATGGTATTGGACTCAAAAAGTCTAAGACTATTCTCGAAAACGCTAAAATCAATCATCTTAAAAAAGTTAAAGATATAACAGAAGATGAACAAAAAAAGATTCTTGAACAAATAGAAAAATATGTTCTTGAAAATGATCTCAAAAGAGAAATAGCATTTGCTATCAAAAGATTAAAAGAAATTAAATGCTATAGAGGAATGAGACATAATCTTGGATTGCCTGTTAGAGGACAATTAACAAGAAAAAATGCTAAAACAGCAAAAAAACTCATGGGAAGATCAAAGGTAAGACCAGTTCTCAAGAAATAAGCTTAAAAATAATCTATCAATACATACCATTTTATAATTTATCATTGTTTACTACATGGCTACACCTGTAAAAGCAAAAGCAACTGCTCCAAAAAAGAAAAAAGACATCAAATTAGATAGTTGAGTCCTTCATGTAAGAACCACTGACAACAATACTATTCTTACGTTAGTAGATGATAACGGTGGAAAAGTACTTGGATGAGGAACAGGAAAACTCTGATATAAGGGAAGCAAAAAAAGCACACCTTATGCTGCTGAAGTTTTGACAAAACAAATCTTAAAAGAAGCTCAAGGATTTTGACTTAAAGATATTGGAATTATCTTCAGATGAGCAGGATTGGCAAGAGATGGTGTATTCAAAGCTATCAATGAAATCGGTCTTATTGATATACAATATATCAAGGAAGATACTGGTATCCAATTCTGAGGATGTAAAGGAAAAAGAAAGAAGAGAGTATAATCTTCATTGCTTAATACTTATTTATTCAAATTTCAAATTTTAAATTTTAAATTTTAAATCCAAATTTATTCATGAGATATACTTGACCTAAATTTAAACTATGCAGAAGAGAACAAGTAGACCTATTCTGATCAAAGAAGTATAATGTAAAAAAGAATAGAAGCTTACCAGGACAACATGGTGGTAATATGCAAAGATCTTCTGAATATGGAAAACTTTTGAGAAACAAACAAGTACTCAAAAGAATGTATATGTTATCAGAAAGACAATTCGTAAGGATCGTAAAAGATATCGCAGCTAAACATTCTAAGAACAAAAATATCACTCATGATACTGCACTTTTCCAATTTTTGGAAAGAAGAATGGACTCTATCGTATATAGATCATGACTTGCAAAAACTATGATGCAAGCAAGACAAATGGTCACTCATGGTCATTTTTTATTGAATGGAAAAAAACATAACATACCTTCAGCATTTGTACAAATTGGAGACAAGATAAGCCTAAAAGATAAACTCAAGGATTCTGCGCTTTACAGTCAAAATAGCACAGAAAACAAAGGAAAACTTCCTTCTTGGATAAAATTAGACAAAGCAGCTAATGCTATCGAAGTTCTCAGTGATCCACAAGTTGGAGAAATCGGTTTGCCAGCTGATCTTTTGAAGGTAATTGAATTTTATGCGAGAGCATAATCTTCACATATCGATTATTACTATTACAAAACAAAAAATTTTTACTCTTTATTACTCTGCATGTTGGATATACAAAAGTTCATCTGAGCTCCCAAAATCATTGTCTCACAAGTAGACGATAGGACTACCAAATTTGAAGTGAAGTATTTACCTAGAGGATTTGGACAGACACTTGGAAACGCATTAAGAAGAATTATTTTGTGATATAGTGTTGGTTGAGCCGTTACAGGATTAAAGATCAAGTGAGTAAATCATGAATACCATGTTATTGATGGAGTAAAGGAAAGTGTGGTTGATATGATGTTAAAATTCAAAACACTCCGCTTCAAAGTTGATGAAAAAGCTGACAACATTCAATGGATTTCTCAAAGATTCTCAGGAATAGGACTTTATACATCAAGCAATATAAAACTTCCTGCTGGTATAGAACTCTTAAATGAAGATGTAGACTTGTTTGAAATTACAGATCCATCTCTTGAACTCAATATTGATATCAGAATAGAAAAATGATATGGATATTACAGTATTGACTACCTTAGAAGTCGCGATAGAAAAGATGATGATATGGATGCTAACGTTCTTTTGATTGATAATGAATTTAAAGTTATCGACTATATAAAATATGATGTTGAAGAAGTTATCGAAGATTTTACAGGATCAACAAAAGATCTTTTGGTCATCGAAATAAGATCTTGGTTTAAAGGCGTTTCTCCAAAAGAAATCATGATGTTTGCTTGAGAAGTATTAGCTTCTTACGCTAAACTATTCATCTTTGATAATATATACATTGACAGATCTTTCCTTGTAGATATGGAAGATCTTGATAGAGTACAAGATAAATTCCAAGAAGAAACAAATATCAAGACTATGCCTATCGACGCACTTCCCCTTAGTGAAAGAACAAGAAACGCATTAATCAAAAACAATATCTTATATGTAGAAGATCTAGAAAAAAAGAAAAAATGAGAGCTTCTTCTTATGAAATGAGTAGGAAGAAAGGCTATCGATGAAATCAATAGCGCACTAGCAAATATCGACAAAGCTTTGATAGGATAATCTGTATTTTAATTATATTATAATTGGTACTATGAGACATAAGTTCAATAAAATGCTTGAATTACACACTTGAGCAAAAACCAGACATGTATTCGTAAGACAATTGCTTACTAATCTTGTGAAAAATGGAAAAACAACTACTACACCAAAAAGAGCTAAAGTACTCAAAGCTGAAGTAGATTCTTTTTTCGGTAATCTTGTAAGAATGAGCAAAAAACTTGATGAAAAAGACGCAAGAAGAGAGTGCATCAGATATATTAAAGCGAATATCTATGGTGAAGCTGAAGGAAAAAAAGTATTGAACGTTCTTTTGCCTAAATACATTGAATCAGGCGCTACTTCAAGTTTTGTAGCTGATTACAAACTAGGATTTAGAGTTGGTGATGGTGTACAAAAAATATTGCTCAAATTATTATAAAATAGACTTAGTCTAAACTATCATATCATTTAGTTATTTGAAATTTTTAATCATGGAATTCACAAAAAAAGATCTTAATAAGACGCTTCGAGTAAAGCCTGCTGATATGGAAAAAAACAGAACACGATGGAGAATCGATGCAAACGGTAAAACACTTGGAAGATTAGCTGTAGATATTGCAAAATTACTTTTGGGAAAACATAAAGCGTATTATGCTGATTTTTGGGATGCTGGAGATTTTGTTCTTGTAGAAAACATTGATAAGATAAAAGTTACCGGTAAAAAACTCCAAGAAAATCTTATGTATTCATACAGTGGATATAAAGGTAATCTTAAGCAAATCACTCGAGATCTTGTAATGAAAAAAAATCCTGAAAGATTGCTTACTGCTGTCGTAAGAGGAATGCTTTCTAAAAACAAACTTAGAGACAAAAGAATCAAAAGACTTAAAATGGTTACCGGAACTACAACAAAATATGATCATTTCAAACCTACTGTAGTAAAATAATACTTCTCTTGATCTCATTTACATTTTATTATACATTATCTAAAGAATGGCAAACAAAGAATATACCTATGCTATAGGAAGAAGAAAAGAAACAACAGCTGTTGTAAAACTTTTTGGAAAGGGAAATGGTAATTTTATCATCAAAACTTCTAATGGAACTCAAAAATCATTAGCAGATT
>JAEHHG010000123.1 GCA_019248075.1 Candidatus Gracilibacteria bacterium S5_H10
CCATCAGAATCATCTGAAATAACCAATATAAATACAGGTAATATCGATTATACATCGCCTGATGCAGTAGTGACGAGCCAAGAAAACAGCTCTACAGCAAATCCAGTAGTTTCTGAACCGGTAGTGCAAACACTAACATCACAGCAGCAACTAATTGTAGATTTCTACAAAGCAATCAATGTAGTTGATATGGATACTCTATATAAAATGACAGACGCTCGCTTGGAAGATTCTAATGTATTCAAAACATATTATAATAAAAGATGGCTTACCAATTTTTCTACAGCTATTATTGCTCCAAAGATAGTAGTGACGAATATCCAAGAAATAGCAAGCACCTCAACAAATCCTAATATCAAGAACTTTGAATATACGCTTGAATATATGCTTGCAAACAACCAACAGAAATTCACTGAAGAACGATCAACGACACTGATAAAAAAAGGTGAAGATCGAAAAGTAGGAAAACTGATGTGCGAAACAAAATGATGTTCAACTATGCCATTTTTCAATCCAGACAAATATAAATAAAAAAACGACTAAACGACGAAGCGTTGAAACGATGAAACGCTTTATACACATCGCTTATTCGTTTATTCGTTTAATCATTTTGTTTCGCACATCAGTT
>JAEHHG010000124.1 GCA_019248075.1 Candidatus Gracilibacteria bacterium S5_H10
GAGTGCATCGGATTTCAAGGAGTTGACACCGAATCGCGAGATGAACTGGTGCTGTGGTGGCGGCGGCGGCTTGGTCGCGATGGGCGAAATGGAATTCCGCATGAAGTCTGCCCGCGTAAAGGCCGACCAGGTAAAGGCCTCCGGTGCCGGCATGATCTGCACAATCTGCGAAAACTGCCACTCGCAATTGACCGATCTGAATCAGCACTATGAACTTGGGCTTAAGGTAGAATCGTTGGCAAACCTTGTTGCACACGCGCTCGTTCAGTCATAACAGCACAACAGCAAAAAAAAGAAAAAGAGCACCGAATGGTGCTCTTTTTTATGGCGGAGAGTTAGGGATTTGAACCCTAGTTACGGTTCCCCGTAAACACGATTTCCAATCGTGCGCCTTCGACCGCTCAGCCAACTCTCCACGGCGTTTTTCTCGGACGCAATGTGTATCATACACGAATGCGCTCAAATTTGCAAGCCTTTTTGGCGAGTTTATGCGCTAGTTTTTTCTTCAACATCGAGCGAAATCTATCACGATCTCCTCTTCATTCGGTCGATCAAATGATGCCCTTTCGCTTCGTAAACACCTGTCAATTTCGCATCAACTTCCGTATAACGAACGCT
>JAEHHG010000125.1 GCA_019248075.1 Candidatus Gracilibacteria bacterium S5_H10
ATCTGCTCCGCGCTCGCGGCGGTGCTCGAAGTTCCGATTGCAATCCTCGTTTCCGGGCTGCTCAGCATTGTGCTCTATCTCCTGCTTACACGTGTGAAGAGCCTGAACGCGCTGTAACTTGCACTGGTTTAGAGAAGCGCGATTAGATACACTGGTGTTGTTCGATGTGTTCACAGAAACGATGTGGAAAGACAGGTATGTTATATGAAATCCATCCAGTTTCACCCGATTGATTACCGCTTGGAGGCAGCCGCCGTGCTTTCACGCCTTGCGTATCGCGGAGACAACGAGCGTTCGGGCGACATGCGCGTTACAATCGACTATTATTGCAAAAAATACAATCTGGAGCGAGATCGTTTTTCCGGTATGTTGCAGGCATATGAGCACGTGAAGTCAAACTTCTCGTGTGAGGAGAGTGAACTGCTGATGCTGTTCGGTTTTCCGGACGGCATGGAGACCAATCTCTACGATTTGCAGCGCCAGCTTATGCTGAATCTGGGCAGTGAACATATCGGCGACCTTGGCATGCGCATCAGCCTTTTTCTTTCGGACGAAGCGGACGAACCGTGTTTTAACAACGGGAGTGTTGCCGACCTGCTCGCCTACACGCAGCG
>JAEHHG010000126.1 GCA_019248075.1 Candidatus Gracilibacteria bacterium S5_H10
TAAAGAGAGCTTTAGAAATTCCTCCCGGCAGGGAGGCCTATCGTGCCCAGTCTTGGAAGCGATATGATGAATGTTAAATTTATGATGCTCGGGAATTTTCCGGGCATTTTTTTTGTTTGCACTGATTATCCAAAACATTACAATCCTTCTTATGTGAACGTATCTATGACAGAACTTTCTTATTGATGCCAAAGTCAGAAGCTATATTGCTGACAAGATTTTGTCGTTGTATCATGCATGTGGGTGTGAAGCGTTGATTGAGATTGGACCGGGTAAAGGGTCTTTGACTACGCTTATTTCGACTATTTCAGAGAACTTCTTCGTGGTCGAAAAAGACACGACACTGATTCCAAATTTAAAATTTAAAATTTGAAATTTAAAATTGATTGAAGGTGATGTCCTTGAAGTGGATGTACAAAAATTACTTTCTGAAAAAAACTTACAAACTTCTCAGACTTTAGTCGTGGGAAATCTTCCTTACTATATTACATCTCCTATTCTCAGGAAATTCTTCTGATATGGACAACAAGATTTTGCTTGAGGAATTTTTATGGTGCAAGATGAAGTAGGTCAGAAGCTGAGAAGCGATGCTAAGAAGAAATCATATTT
>JAEHHG010000127.1 GCA_019248075.1 Candidatus Gracilibacteria bacterium S5_H10
TGAAACGAAAGAACTGATCGGGGTTCATTTCGTAAACAGAAGTACCGGCCAATCCGACGGCAAATTCCAGCCCGACATGATTACTCAGATATTGTGATTCCTGCATCCAATCGGGCATAGAAATAGTGCAATCGCGGTATCGCTCTACTTCGACCGGCATATCGAAATCCCACGACATAAAGCGGGTGCACCGCTCGTTTATATCGCCGGTAAAGTTTTCGGCAAAGCATAGCGGGCCATAGGTGCCCTGGTTTTCGCCATTGGCGTGATAGATTACGTTTTGCTTTTTCATGGGTTACGAATTTGCGGGGTTGACTTCCCATTCTTCCATGTGGTAATTATCCGCACGGTTTTGGGTTTGGTTGATGTGATTCAGGTTATAGATATCGTCGTCGTCGAGCTTGCCTTCTTCGCTGGCTTTGGCTTCGCGTTTGGCATAGGCAATGGCTTTGCCTTTCGAGGTAAACAACCCGAGTATGCTCATACTGGCGAATGTGTGCCATGCATCGCATGAATAGAGAATAACTATTTTCCGTTTCATTGGTTTTAAATTATCGGCAGGGTTAACGAAGGCCGGCTGCCACTCTTCTAAAAAATTTCC
>JAEHHG010000128.1 GCA_019248075.1 Candidatus Gracilibacteria bacterium S5_H10
CCGAGAGCGTTGCCTTAAGCCGATCATTTACACTGTACTTCGTAAACTCTTCAGAGAGAAGCTCCTGTGCCGAAATAACTGTATTCACACCATGCTGAAAGATTTCCTGTGATTGGACGGTATGCTTGTGCCAGTTTGCAATTCTGGAACGTAATGACCGGATACCGAGATTCACAAATGCAACACCAAGATTGATTCGGGTTCCTCCCTCGTTGACATATACATCCGTGATATGTTTCCTGTACTCAGGATGACGCCACATTGTACAGGCAGTCTGCCGTGCTTTTGAATATTTTTTGAAATATTCGGCGCAGCCCATATCTCGGATTGCATGCAGCATAGATTCCGTCCATATGGTTTCTACGCTGTAGAACCGAATCACATTTCTTAACCAAGGATAATCTTCAGATCCGACCAATTGCGGCGCAGTTTCATATCGGCCCACATGTTTGCCATTGAGAGATGAACAAGCCGTGCTTTTATTGCATACCCCTGATAAAGTAAACGGAAAATTACTAATATATGTTTTATCCAGAAGAAGCGTTGCGGCTGTTGCTGGATAAATATCAGCTGAAAGACCTCCACAATACACCCCCGTTC
>JAEHHG010000129.1 GCA_019248075.1 Candidatus Gracilibacteria bacterium S5_H10
CAGTGATCGAGGGAAACAATGGCCGATAAATTATGGGGTTGAATCACGGTAAGGAGGCATCTGCATGTATCAATGGACACGGGATTCTATTCGATTCCGCATCGACGCGGCGGAGGCCACGAAATTTGACGACAACATCGTTGCGCAGATATTGCCCGATCTTATGCAAAATACGCGTGTCTGCGACGCGGGTTGCGGGCTTGGGTATACGAGCCTCGCGTTGGCACGGCACTGCGAACACGTGACCGCCGTTGATATAAGCAAAGCGGCGCTCAATGTGCTAAGAGAAAACATCGCGGCAGGCGGAATCAAGAATATCGAGGTAATAGAAGGCGATCTTTTCTCGATGCAGCCAAAGGAATTGTATGACGCCATGGTGTTTTGCTTCTTTGGACGCATCGAGGAGACACTCCTTGCTGCAAAGAGGCAGTGCTGCGGCACGGTATATCTCATCAAGAAAAACTGGCGTAATCATCGATTTACGCCCGGAGAGGTGCCGCTAAAGAACTTTACGTTCCAACAAACGTTGCTCAAACTGGATGCGCTCGGCATTCCGCAGCGGGCAGAGACGTTTCCCATCGAGATGGGTCAGCCGTTTCG